>DATJJM010000355.1:0-10632 GCA_035492535.1 Acetobacteraceae bacterium
AGACCGAAGCCATGATAGGCCAGCATCGCGCCATAGCCCGGCAGGTCCTTCGACCAGCGCGGCAACGCGCGAGCGGTGCGATCGCGCATCCAGCGGACACGGCCCTGATACAGGTCGAGGAACAAGGCCACCGGCTGAGCAATGAAGTCGAACGGGTACTGCATCAGATGCCGATCGAGGATCAGGATCGCAGCGCTGAGTTCGTGATTGGCGGCCTGCTGCAGCGCGGCGAGATGCGTGCGCTCGCGCTCGTTCATCGGCAGCGCGGCGGCGGTGGCGATCAGCGCATCGATGTGCCCGGCCAGGACCGGGTCGCGCGCCAGGATGAACAGCCAGGCCTTCGCAATATGCGCCATCGCGAAGTCCGGTGCGGCCTCGCGTGCCGCATCCAGCAGGGCGACGGGATCGCCGCAGGATAGGTTGAATGCGCGCAGGGCACGATCGAACAACTCGGCCGATTCGGCCGTGGCACCGGTCAGCGTGTGGCCTTGCGCGTCCTTCATCGTTCCCCTCCCTGTTCGGCGGCGAGCGTGGACGCTTCGCCGCGGTGGTGCAATCGTAGCGTGAATAGCAGGAGGAACGCACATGCTGCCAACACCTGGCTTCCATCATCTGCATCTCAACTCGGTCGACCCCGATAAGGCGATCGACTGGTATGTGCGGCAGTTCCCCAGTGGGTCGAAAGGCGAATGGGCGGGCATTCCCGCGCTGCTGGCGCCGAACAACGTGATGGTGCTGTTCAACAAGGTGGCCACCCCGCCCGTCAGCGAACCGCAAAGCGCGATCTGGCATTTCGGCTGGCACGTGAAGGACGCGCGCGACACGCTGGCAACATTCCGGACGCGCGACGAGGTGGCGCTGCAGCCGCTCTATACCTCCGATGAAGGTGCGTCAGTGCAGATCAGCAGCGACACCTGGCCCAATGTCGGCAATGTGCTGGGACTGACGCGCACGCAGATTGCCGAAGCGCGGGCGTCCGGCGCGAAGCCGAAGGGCGGTGGCGGCTTCGTCTACCTGACGGGTCCGGACAACGCGCTGATCGAGTTTGCCGGCGATTATCCGGCGGAGCGCTTCAACCACGTCCATCTGTGGCAGGAACATCCTTTGTGCGCGCAGCTCTGGTACCAGAAGCACCTGAATGCGCCGGCCCGCGCGAGCTTCGGCGAAGTGTCGGTGACCGAGGCTGACTGCCAGGTACCGCGCGGTGCGGACCGCACCTGGCCCGCGCTGAAGCGCGAAGGGATGTATCGCACGCCGCGTGCGGGCGTCGAGTTCGGCGACGTGGTGCTGACCTGGTACGCGAACCAGGGCGAAGTGCCGCTGGTGAGCCCGCGCCGCCAGTTGCAGGACCATATGGCGTTGAGCGTTGCCGATCTGGATGCGTGGGTGGCGAAGCTGCGCGACGAAGGCGTGGCGTTCCTGGAAGAATCATACCGATTGGGCAACACGCGCGCTGTGATGATCGAGGGGCCGAGCAAGGAAGCGATCGAGCTGGTAGAGCTTGAATAATCTAACAAGAGCAGGATTGGCTCTGACGTGCCGCGGCGGTCCTGCGCTTGTCTGGATCTCTGGCGGTTGGTGACAGTGTATATCTGTGGCATGGGCTGTGCTCCGAGGATCGGTGAATGTTGGGCTAAGCCCAGCCTCGTTCACTGTGGCTCATTTTCGTTGCACCGTTCCGCCTCGCAAAGCATATTGGTTGTCGGCGAGGCAATGAAATCCGAGAGCGAGCCGCAATGCGTCGCACGCTCCCCTGGAGTTGCGGCGGCGGCTGATGGTGAGGCTGTTTGCTTGATTCGTCGCGGTCTTACGGAGGCTACGATGGTCTGTCGCGTGATCTTCATGGTCGGTTTGCTGGCGCTGACGTTGCTTTCCCCGGTCAATGCAAGGACGCAGCACGTCCTGACTGTGGCGTCGAACCCAACACTGGCTTTGTCCAACGACGAGGTCGACGAAATCCTAACTCAAATGAATGCAACCATGGCAACCTCGAAGTACTCGCCGTGGGACGTACCGTGCGACGTAAAGCTCGTCCGAAATGGGGACGTAATTCAGAGCAACCAGCTACCCTTACAGGGTGACTATAATTCACTGATTTCATCTCTCCACAAAATTGCCCCCAGCGCAAATGTTCTCGTCGTCAGCGGAATAGACTGCAGCGGCATCGTTGCAGCGGGGTGTGGGTTGATAGGCGGCGAGCCGCTCGTTGTCGGCCAATATCAGGGCTATGATAGCCAGCTTTGGCTACACGAGCGCGGTCACAACGTTGGGCTTCAGCACTCAGCAGAGGCACCAGCAGGCGAGTCCACCGTTCCCCAAAACGTTGGCATGAGGTTTATGTTTTGGCAGCTGGGCATCGGCCATGTAGGCAAGATCGCCTCTGAGTGCGACAAGTATCAGCAACCAAGTACTCACCTCGCATCGGTGGTGCAGGTGCAGGCGCCAGCCGTGCCACCGGCTCCCGCGCCCGCAGCCGCAACGCTCGCTCCAAGCGAGGAACTTGCGACTGCGGCAAGAAGCGCTGGCCTTACTCCAAAAGCGTACGAAGTCGTTGGACCACCTTGGGTGCACGGAATGCCCCTTGGGTTGATCAAGCAGCTCTCGCAGGAAGATATACAGTCAATTAGGTCTATGCTGAGTACGGGGGTGCCGAATCCAGCTTGGCCACAGGCAATTGACGCGCTAGCTGTTGTTGGTACGGCAGAGGACGTAAAGCTGGTACAGCGGGCATTAAATCTTCCAGTTGCGGCTGTTGGGCCGGGAGCAAGTAAAGAGTCTGTTGCTGAGTTCCGGAATCTGTTGAGGCTTAAGCTGTCCGCACCAATAGCTCTCGGGATCATCGCAAATCGCACTCAATCAGAGAGTGCAGTTGAAACTCTGAGCCAGATAGCTCAGGTCGAAAATGCGACAAAGCTTGTTGGGGAAGGTGCTGCGAACGCTCTAAGCAAGAGCGCGCTTAACGGCCTTGCTGTCGCCAATACCCCAGCCGCTGCGATGTTCCTGAATTCAACGCTTGGAATAGGTCCTGTGCCTGGGCCACAAATTCCTCAGCCAAACAACCCACCTTTGCCTGGAGCGGTTGCCCCGCTTTCACCGGAAGAGGTGGAGCGGACGAAGACGACGGTCGAGGACGTCAAGCAAATGGGCATTGAGCGCTTTCTTACGCGGACGCCAAATCAGTGAGAGTGCCCTGTTAGCTAGATGCCGTGGTTAAGCGGGCTGTTGGCATCTCAGCTGCGCGGGGCATCTGCCACTTTGGGAGGCAGCGCTCCGACCTTGCTAGTTGCCGGTAGCCACGCGGACGCCGACAAGGGCGACTAACCAGTTGACCCCCAGCCGATTCCCATTTTCTCCCGGCTGTGCCACACTGGCCGGCAGGACGGGCCCGAAGCCGTCTTCAAGGGAGTGATTGTCCAGTGGCCACACAGAAGGTGTTGATTCTCGGCGCGTCCTACGGATCGCTGCTTGCAAGCAAACTGCTCTTTGGCGGACATGAGGTCACTCTGATCTGCCTTCCCAACGAAGTGGAGGCGATCAACAGCGACGGCCTCCGCGTGAAGATGCCGATCCGCGGGCGGAGCGCGCCGGTTGAGATCCACTCGAAGCGGCTGCCCGGGAAAGTAACAGCGGCGGGCCCGGCCGGAATCAATCCGGCCAATTACGATCTGGTCGCGTTGGCGATGCAGGAACCACAGTACCGCTCGTCCGGCGTCCGGGAGCTGCTTGATGCGGTGGCGAAGTCGCGCAAGCCGACCATGTCGATCATGAACATGCCTCCCCTGCCCTACCTGAAGCGCATTCCGGGGCTGAACACCGACAGCCTGCACAACTGCTTCACCGATGCGAGCGTGTGGGCGAATTTCGAGCCAGGCTGCCTCACGCTGTGCAGCCCTGATCCCCAGGCGATCCGCATGCCGGACGACAAGATCAACGTGCTGACGGTGACGCTGCCGACCAACTTCAAGGCGGCACGCTTCGATTCAGAAGCCTCCACCAACATCATGCGGCAGTTCCAGCGCGAGATCGAGGCAATCCGGTTCGATGCCGGTGATGCGCAGATCGATCTGCCGGTGAAGCTGAAGGTGCATGAGTCGATCTTCGTCCCGCTGGCAAAGTGGGCGATGCTGTGCACCGGCAATTATCGCTGCGTGAAGCCGGATGCGGCAGTGTCGATCAAGGAGGCGGTGCACACCGATCTGGCGGCCTCGGAGCGTGTATACAACTGGGTGCGCGAGCTTTGCATGCTGCTGGGCGCCTCACCCGACGACCTGGTGCCGTTCGAGAAATATGCCGCCGCGGCGAATGGATTGATCCGGCCTTCCTCGGCAGCGCGGGCGCTGTTTGCCGGGGCCCCGAATATCGAGCGCGTCGATCGGCTGGTGCAGAGCATCGGCGCGCAGCGCGGCATGCGGAATGCCGAGCTGGATGCGACGGTGGCACTGGTCGATGCGCGGCTGGAGAAAAACCGCAAGGCCGCGGCGTAAGGCAGGCGAAGGGCTCAGCCCCCATTGGGCCGCGAAGCGGACCGATGGGGAGCAGGGCTCTCCTGGCCTTTCCCCCGCCGCGAACCACGCGACGGAATCCGGGCGAAGGCGCGCCAATCCATCGCGCCGAACACAATGCACCCCGCGCCGTAGACCACCAGCCCGACAGCAATCAACAGCGCCAGTGCGCCGAACCGCGCCGCACCGTGCAACGGCCCGGCGAACAGCGCCCGCTCCGTCAACCAGAGCGCCACCGCCATCGCAGCCGTCGCGCCCATCATCCCCACCCCGCGCCGGCGCACGCGCGCGTCCAGCACCAGATGCCCGCGCCGCACCAGCACCACAGCGAGCCACCCAAGGTTGAACATTGCCGCCAGGCTGGTCGCCAGCGCCGGACCGATGTGCTGTAGCGGCACCATGAAGGCGACGTTCATCGCCAGGTTCAGCACAACCGCGGTGACACCAATTTTCACCGGCGTGGCCGTGTCGCCGCGCGCGAAGAATCCCGGGGCCAGCACTTTCACCAGCACGAACGCCGGCAACCCGACGGCGTACGCAGCCAGCGACTGGGAAGAAAGCCTGGCACTTTCAGCGTCGAACGCGCCGCGCGCAAACAGCACCCACATCACCGGATAGGCAGTGACGATCAGCGCCACCGCCGCCGGCAGCGTCAGGAACAGCGCGTATTCGATCGCGCGGTTCAGCGTGCCCAGCGCTGCCGCGCCTTCGCCCGCGCGCACCTGGCGCGACAGCAGCGGCAGCAGCGCCGTGCCCACCGCGGTGCCGATGACACCCAGCGGCAGTTGCTGCACGCGATCGGCATAATACAGCAGCGACACGGTGCCGGCTGGCAGCAGGCTGGCGATGATCACATCCACCGCCAGATTGAGCTGTGTGACCCCCGCGCCGATCAGCCCGGGCAGCATCCGTCGCAGCAGCACGCGCACCTGCGGCGTCAGCCGCGGACGTGGCAGGCGCAGCGCCATGCCGGCGCGGCGCAGCGCCCACATCAGCAATCCGAGCTGCGCCACGCCAGACACGGTGACACCCCAGGACAGCGCGTGTCCGACGGTCGGGACATAGGGCGTCAGCCACAGCATGCAGGCGATCGAAACGATGTTGAACAGCACGTACGACGCCGACGCCGCGGTGAATCGGTCCAGCCCGTTCAGGACGCCTGACACCAGCGCGGCCAGGCAGATCAGCAGCAGATAGGGGAAGGTGATCCGCGACAGCGCAACGGTGAGTGCGAACTTCGCCGGGTCCGCCGCGAAGCCTGGTGCCAGCACCGTCATCATCTGCGGCATGAAGATCTCGCCCGCGATGGTGAGCGCGCCAAGCCAGAAGGCCATCACGGCGAACGCCTCTTCGGCGAAGCGGCGGGCCGAGGGGCGCCCCTCGGCGGCCAGCATGCCGGAGAACTCCGGCACGAAGGCGGCGTTGAACGCGCCCTCGCCGAACAGGCGGCGAAACAGGTTCGGCAGCTACAGCGCCACCAGGAAGGAGTCGGCGATCGGGCCGGTGCCGAGGAATGCCGCGATCATCATATCGCGGGCAAACCCCAGGATGCGGCTCGCCATGGTCCAGCCGCCGACGGTCAGCACACCGCGCAGCATTATTCGTCGCGCCTCGGGCGGGCGAGCAGCGCGGCCATGGCGTCCTTCAGCGTGGTGGCACCGCTCAGCAGGGCAGCGACGGCCGTGCAGATCGGCATGTCCACGCCCACGGCACGCGCGGCCAGGGCTGGCGCGGTCGCCACGCCCTCCGTGACCGCGCTGCGCGACGCAAGGACATCGGCAAGCGCTTCACCGCGGCCCAACGCAAGACCCAGGCTGAAGTTGCGGCTGGCCGGACCGGTGCAGGTCAGCAGCAGGTCGCCCAGGCCGGACAGGCCCATCACGGTTTCCCGCTTGCCACCCAGCGCCATCGCCAGCCGGCCAAGTTCGGCGAGGCCTCGAGTGATGAGCGCCGCCCGCGCGTTCTCGCCAAGACCGGCACCGATCACCGCACCGGCCGCGATGGCCACCACGTTCTTGGCCGCACCGCCCACCTGCGCGCCGATCGGATCGTCGTTGCCATAGAGACGGAACGAGGGCGTGCTGAGCACCGCCGCCACGTTCTCGCGCAACGTCGCGTCCGCCGCAGCAACCACCGCAGCAGCCGGCAATCCCGCTGCAATCTCGTGCGCGAAATTCGGCCCGGTGAGAATGGCGGCCGGCGCGCCGGGACGCAGTTCGTCGATAATCTCCAGCGGCAGACGCAGCGTGGCTGCTTCCACGCCCTTCGCGCAGACCACCAGCGGCGCCAACTCTCCAGGCAACCGCTGCATCAGATGACGGACATGCTGTGTCGGCACCGCCAGCAACGCGACGTCCGCCCCGGCTGGCAGGACGTCCGACACAAGGATCGGCTCAGGCAGTCGAACGCCAGGCAGGCGCGGATTGTCCCGGCTGGCTGCGATCAGACCCGCGCGCTGCGGATCGCGTGCCCACAGGGTCACGTCGTTGCCGGCACGCAGTGCCTGGATCGCCAGCGCCGTCCCCCACGCGCCGGCCCCGATCACCGCGACGCTACTCATCGGCGATCCGCGTGATGGTTGCGCATTCGCCAGCTTCGCGATCCCCCAGCCGGGCGAGCAGTGCCTCGAGCAGCGGCAGCACCTCCTGCTCGAAACGATAGGGCGGGTTGACCACCAGCAGGCCGCAGCCATTCAGCCGCGTCGCATCGACTGGTTCGCGCAAACACAACTCGGCCGCGACGATATCGCGGATGCCGCTCTGCTGCATGTCCGACAGGAACTGCCGCACAGGAGCGCGCTGCTTGATCGGATACCACGCCACGAACACGCCGGTGGCGAAGCGGGCATGCCCGGCGGCAAGGCCGCGTACGACCTGGTCGAATTCGTCGCGCTCCTCGTACGGCGGATCTATCAGCACCAGGCCGCGCCGCTCCATTGGCGGCAACAGCGCGCCCAGCGCCTCCCACCCATCACGCCGATGCACCGACACCTGCCGATTGCGGGCGAACAGCCGGCGCAACGAGTCGGCATCCTCGGGATGCAGTTCGCAGCACGCCAATCGATCATCCGGACGCAGCAACGCCCGAATGAGACAGGGCGATCCCGGATACTGCGCAGGCTCCCCCCCACCGTCATGGCAGGCCATCGGCCTGTGCGGACACCCCGCCGCTTCGAGATACTCCTTCAGCGCCACCGGCGGATCATCCACCAGCCGCGCGATGCCATTCCTCCATTCGCCGGTGCGCGTCGCCGCTCCTGCCGACAGGTCGTAACGCCCCGCACCCGCGTGCGTATCCAGCACGAAGACCGGCGCTGGCTTGCGTTGCAGCGCGCGCAACAGCCAGACCAGCACGGCATGCTTCACGCAGTCCGCGAAATTGCCGGCGTGAAAAGCGTGGCGGTAGTTCACCCGCCGCTTATGGCAGCCCGCCTGAGTCGGGTCGAGGACAGCGGCGGTTCAATGGAACGTGCGGCCGGAGTCGATCACGATGGTCTGGCCGGTCATCGTCTCGGTGCGGCACATCGTGACCACCATGTCGGCGCAGTCGTCCTTGTCGGCCGCCTTCTTCAGCAGCGAGGAAGAGGCGGAGCGCTCGATCATCTCGGGACGCAGGTTGGCGGTGGCGCGAGTGCCCTCCAGCAGGCCGGGGGCAACACAGTTCACCAGCGTCTCGGGCGCCAGCGCGACAGCCATGCAGCGCGTCAGATGGATCAGGCCGGCCTTCGACACCGCATAGGCGATCGACGACCCCTGTGGACCCAGTCCGGCGACCGACGAGATGTTGACGATACGCCCCCTGCCCTGCTGCTTCATGATCGGCGCGATGGCCTTGGTCAGGCGCATCGGCCCGGTCAGGTTCACCGCCATGATCTTGTCCCACACATCCTCGGTGAGGCTGTCGAGGTCGGAGAACGGGATCGCCTTGTTGTAGGCGGCGTCGTTCACCAGGATATCGATGTGCCCGAAACGCTGAGCGACGTCGGCCAGCAGCTTGGCAATGGCAGCGCTATCGGTGATGTCGCAGGCGAAGGCAGCAGCGTTGATCTGGTAGCTGGTCGCCAGCTCGCGCGCCACACCTTCCGCCTGGTCGCGGCTCTGCGCGTACATCACCGCGACATGCACGCCTTCCTTCGCCAGCGCGTGGCAGATGCGCTGCCCCAGCCCGCCATTGCCGCCTGTCACCAGAGCCACCGCGCCTCTGAGTTCCATGAACCGTCTCCCTCGATCGGACCCAGTTTGCTGTTGGGACCGAGACGGGGCAAGCGGTTGCCGGCGATCCTGGTGCCCGTCACATGAGATCTGCGACGCCGTCCGGACCAGCGTACGGCAACCTCGTCCGATGCAAGGTGAATCGAGCAGGCCAGCTCCATCGCGGCTCGCATGGCGCCATCCAGCATCCACCCCACCTCAAGCTTGAACGGTTCGCCTGACTCCGTGCCGCAAGCTCGGTCACTACGTCGTATCTATCCGGGGAGTGCCGCCTTGCGGACCGGTGATCGGACATTTGTTCCAAAGCGCGCTTGTAAGAGCACCGTCAGGATCAAGGACCGGCTTCCGGGAACCGTTTCCACTTCCAAGGCGGCAACTCGTCGGCGAATTAGGCCTGCTGATCGGCTGCTGCCGTCTGAGTGCGCGCCCACCTCGCTTCACCCCACAGTACTCGGCCGAGGGTCACGCTCCGGCACCCACCCGCTCGCCTGCGCTTCGGCGGCGGAGTATGCGGCGCGCGCGAAGGCGTCCAACGCTTCGCAGTGCTCGCAATGAGCAAGCAGGACGCTTGGCGTCCGCGCCAGCAACGGCGCGTGCTTTTCACGCAGGTAGCTGACCGCGATCGCGCTGGTGAGGTCAGCCCGGCTGATGTGCGTGCCGTAGAACCAGGGTGCGGGTCGGACCGCCGCCAGCCACGCCAGCGCCGAGGCGATCTGGTGCTCAACGCGATCGAGCACGGCAGGATCGCGCTTCGCGGGGTCGCGTCGGGCGAGCTCGTATCCACGCTCGTATAGCTTCTCTGCCAGCCCGACGGCGACCGCCTCGATGCGCAGGACGCGGCGGCGATGCGGCTCGTCCGCCGGCAGCAGCCGACGCTGCGGCGGCATCAGGCCGTCGAGGTAGTCGAGGATCGCACGGCTGTCGAACAGATGCTCGCCGTCATCGAGCTCAAGCACCGGCACCTTGCCGAGTGGATTGAGCGCCAGCACTGCGGCAAAGTCGGTGAATACGGACAACACGCGCCGTTCGAATGGCAACTCGTACAAGTTCATCGTCACGGCAACGCGGCGCACGAACGGCGAGTCGTACTGGCCGATCAGGTTCATGCATCAACCCTGACGTGACTGCGCGTTCCCATCAACTGCAACACCCCATGACCGTCCTAACCCCTGAAGCGCTGGCCGCATCATGAGTTGATCCCGAAGGGCTCCCGCGAAGCCGTTAGCAGGCGTCGGGGGATCTTCCCCAAACTCCCTCCCGGCGACGCATTATTTTCCTAGCCCACCTCAGCCCAGTTGTGTTAGTTATACTATCGAATGACATCCATCGAACCAACCTCGTCCGTCGCCTCCCCGCCCGATCCCGCACCGGATCACCCCGCCCCCACTCTGCCCAACAACATCTCTGTCCTCCTCCACGCCGTCGGCATCCTCCTCACCTACGGCCGCCACCTCGTCGACACCGTCCGCCATCGCGCCACCGCCCCCGGCTTCAACGCCATCGCCGCCTGCTTCGGCACCAGCAACCTCGCCACCATCCTCGCCCACCTGAACCGCGGCCTCCTGCGTGCCGCGGCACTGGAGCGCGTCCTCCTCGCCCGTGCCGCCACCGGCCGCGACATCGACTTCGTCGAACGCCGCACCCCCGCGCCCCAGGAACAACCCGCACTGCCCGAGCAGCCGTTCGGCGCCCCCCTGCCCACTCCCACGCGCGCTCGCCCGTCCCACCCCGCCGGTTGGGACGATCCCGAGCTCTTCATGCCCACCTTGCAGGACCTCGAACGCCAGGCACGCCGCTCCCCCGTCGGCCGCACCATGCTCAAGATCTGCCTCGATCTCGCCGTCGTCCCAGGCTTCTGCCACAGCGCCTTCTGGAACGAGCTGTTCGAGCTCATCACCTATTTCGGCAGCGGCGTCGGC
>DATJJM010000356.1:0-11610 GCA_035492535.1 Acetobacteraceae bacterium
GCGAGCTCGGCATCACCATCGTCTGGGTGGAGCACATCATGGCCACGTTGATGCGCGTGGTCGACCGGGTCGTCGTGCTGGACCACGGGGAGAAGATCGCCGAGGGACTGCCGCATGAAGTGGCTGCCGATCCACGGGTGATCGAAGTGTATCTGGGTACCGACGCCGCCGAGACGCAGGCGTTTGCGGCGGCGCGGGAGTAGCGACATGGACGCGGGTAGCGCCTCCACCCCAACCCTCCCCCGCGTTGCGGGAGAGGGAGTGTTCCGCCCCCTCTCCCGCCACGCGGGGGAGGGTTGGGGAGGGGGCGCGACCCACCTCGCTAAACCCTCGCCGCCGCAAGAGCCTGCGTCTCCGCCGCGTCGGTGCCGAGATACACTTCGATCACCCGCGGATCCGCCGCCACCTCATGCGGCAGTCCCTCGGCGATTTTCTCCCCATGGTCCAGCACCATCACGCGATCCACCACGCGCATCAGCACGCCCATGATGTGCTCGACCCAGATGATGGTGATGCCAAGCTCGCCGCGAATGCGCCGCAGCATTTCTGCGGCCTGCTCCATCTCCGTCTCATCCAGGCCACCGAGGCTCTCATCCGCCAGCAGTAGCTTCGGCTGCGTCGCCAGTGCCTTCGCCAGTTCCAGTTTCTTCAGTCCTGCTGCGCCAAGTCCGCTGACCGGGGCGGTGCGATCCATCGGCAGGCCGACCATCGTCAACGCACGTTCCGCCGCAGCGAACGCGCTGGCCTTGGTTGTGCCGTCGCTGCCGTAGAAGCCCGCCAGCACCACGTTCTCAAAGATCGACAGCCGCTTGAACGGTCGCGGGATCTGAAACGTCCGGCCAATCCCGCGATGGATGATCCTATGCGGCTGCGCGCCCGCGATTTCCCGACCATCGAACCGGATTGAACCTGCCGTCGGCGGAAACGTTCCGGAGAGCATGTTGAATATCGTGCTCTTGCCCGAGCCGTTCGGGCCGATCAGGCCGAGTATCTCGCCCTGACCGACATTGAACGACACGTTGTTGACGGCGATAAAGCCGCCGAAGCGCTTGGTCAGTCCGGCGACTTCCAGCACGACATCACTGCGCGTATGGCGAGGTCTTCGGCAGCTTCAGCACCGGCTCGCGCTGCTGCTGCGACTTCGGCCATACCACGTAGCTCTTGTCGTCGATGTACTGGATCACGACTGGAAACGCGCGGTTGTTCTGTCCCGCCATATCCTTGTCGGGGCCTTCAAACTGCACACCGAAGCCGAGCATGGTGCCGCCTTCGGAAACGTCCGTGTCCACCGCTGCCTGGCGCAGCGCGTCGGCGTTGACGCCACCGTATTTCTTGATCGCGCGTGGCAGCACATCCGACAGGAACAGGTAGGTGTTCGACGCCGCCATGCCCAAATGCGGTGACTTGATAATCGTGCCCGGTTTGGCCTTCATATAGGCGTCACCGACCATCTGGATCAGCGGCGGCAGCTCGGGCTTCAACGACTGCGGGTTGGTGTCCCAGATCGAGATCGGATCGACATCGAAGAAATAGTTGGCGTCGGTGCCGACAGCCTGTTTGATCCCGGTGTAGTCGGTGTATCCGGCACCGTGGCCGATCAGTGCGTCGAAGTGCAGTCCCAACTCGCGCGCCTGGCGCAGGAACAGGCTGATATCAGGATTGTAGCCGGTGTGCAGGATCACGTCGGGTCGCGCGCGCTTCAGTTTGGTAACGAGCGAAGACAGGTCCGGCGCTGTGACCGAATAACCCTCGTTGACCACGACCTGGATGCCAGCCTTCGTCGCACCCTCGACATTGCCCTTGGCTACATCGGTACCGTAGGGGCCGTCCTCATGGATGATGGCGACGCGCAGATCCTTCGGGTCCTTGCCGAGCTGTGCCTTCGAGTAGGCCGCGAGCATATCCGTCGAAGCCAAGCCCCACTGTGTGCCGTAGGGTTGCGGTCGGAACACGTATTTCAGGTGCCGATCACGCAGCACCGGCGAGGCGATGCAGGTGGTGATCCACATGAACTTCTTGAATTCCTCGATACGCGCCGCAGCCGGCACGCACTCCGCCGAGGAGTAGAAGCCCAGCAGCATGTCCACCTTTTCCTGCTCGATCAGTCGGACCGCTTCGTTGATCGCGACGTCGGGCTTGCTTTGCGCGTCGGCGTACACGGCTTGGATCTTGTAGCCTTCCACCCCCCCGTGGGCGATGAACCAGTCGATCATGGTCTTCGCGCCGAGGTAGTGAAGCTCGGAGCCGCCACCGGCGAACGGGCCGGTCAGGTCATAGACCACGCCAATCTTCAAGGTCTTGTTGGCATCGTCGGCACGGGCATTTACGGTCAGCGCCAACAAGGCTACGCCGACGGCAAGACCACGTAGCACACCGCCCAGTCCTTGTCGGATCATAAAGTTCCCCCAGATTTGTTTCATTTGTAAGCCTACCCGGTGGACAGCTTATGGACCCGGAACGTCCGCCGTCAATCACGGTCTTGCGAGTGGGCGCGTTTGCCCGGGCCGCTCGATGTCCCCGGAGTTGGTAAATAGTTGGTGATAATGCTGTGAAGCGCCCTGGCCGAGACCAGCGGAAAGATGCCTGCCGCACCGTAAAACCGGATGCCTGGATCACCATTCTTGTAGGCCTTGTCTCGGATTTTCGCTGGAACCCGGTGAGCCAGCCGAAGCATTGTCGCTCGGCGGGGGTGCCAATCTGCAGTGCTTGTGAAACGTGTGTGCAACCGCAACAAAGTAGACGGGTTGCGGCCGCGCCGAATAGAACTGACGCCTTATCCCGACGTGGATGGCCGTTTCATGCCCCGTCGGCCTCCGTCCCGATCGCGATCCGCATTGCCCCGGCAGGAGCTCTTCCATGGACCTGAATGAGACCCGTGACCTCAGCCCGCTGGATCAAGCACCGCAAGCTCTCCTGGGCGCTGTGCAGACGGAGACCGGTACCGACGGTGAGGCGAAACCTGGTAACGGGCACTTGAACGAGCATGTTTTTGGCATGCATCAATTGTTGCATGCCCTGCAGGCCATGCGCATTGGCGATTTCTCGGTCCGTTTGCCCAGCGACCAGACCGGCCTCGAGGGCAAGATCGCTGACACCTTCAACGAAATTGCCGCGGCCAACGAGCGCATGGCATCGGAGCTCGAGCACGTCGGCCAGGTGGTCGGCCGTGAGGGCAAGACCCGCACGCGGGTGAAGTTCGGCCTGCAAAGCGGTGCCTGGGCCGCAATGGAGACCTCGGTCAACAGCCTGATCGACGACCTGTTGTGGCCGACGACGGCGGTGACGCACGCGATCACCGCGGTGGCGCAGGGCGACCTGTTGCAGACGGTGCGGCTGGATGTCGATGGCCGACCATTGCAGGGCGAGTTCCTGCGGCTGGCGACGATCGTCAACACGATGATCAAGCAGCTGTCGGTCTTCACGTCGGAAGTCACCCGCGTCGCCCGTGAGGTCGGCACCGACGGCAAGCTCGGTGGTCAGGCGCAGGTACGCGAAGTCACCGGCGTGTGGAAGGACCTGACGGAGTCGGTGAACTCCATGGCCTCCAACCTGACCGCGCAGGTACGCAACATCGCCGACGTGACGATCGCCGTGGCGAACGGTGACCTGTCGAAGAAGATCACCGTGGACGTGCGCGGCGAGATCCTGCAGCTCAAGGAAGCCATCAACACGATGGTGGACCAGTTGCGCTCGTTCGCCTCGGAAGTGACGCGCGTGGCACGTGAGGTCGGAACGGAAGGCAAACTAGGCGGCCAGGCCGTGGTGCCGGGCGTCGCCGGTACCTGGAAGGACCTGACGGACAGCGTCAACGCGATGTGCGGTAACCTGACCGACCAGGTGCGCAACATCGCGCAAGTGACGACGGCCGTGGCCCGAGGCGACCTGTCGCGCAAAATCACGGTGGATGTGCGGGGTGAAATCCTGGAGCTGAAGGAGACCATCAACACGATGGTCGATCAGCTCAACGGCTTCGCTGGCGAAGTGACGCGCGTTGCGCGCGAGGTGGGCACGGAAGGGCGCCTGGGCGGCCAGGCGAACGTACCGGGCGTCGGTGGCACATGGAAAGACCTGACCGACAACGTCAACTCGATGGCGGAGAACCTGACGGCGCAGGTCCGCAACATCGCCGAGGTGGCGACCGCGATTGCCGGCGGCGACCTGTCGAAGAAGATCACGGTGAACGTGTCGGGCGAGATCTTGCAGTTGAAGGAGACCATCAACACGATGGTCGATCAGCTCAACGCCTTCGCTGGTGAAGTCACCCGAGTTGCGCGCGAGGTCGGCACCGAGGGCCGGCTGGGTGGTCAGGCCAACGTGCTCGGCGTGGCAGGGACGTGGAAGGACCTGACGGAATCAGTGAACTCCATGGCCTCCAACCTGACAGGTCAGGTGCGCAACATCGCCGAAGTGTCGACCGCGATCGCAAACGGTGACCTGTCAAAGAAGATCACGGTGAACGTGTCAGGCGAGATCCTGCAGTTGAAGGAGACCATCAACACGATGGTCGATCAGCTCAATCGCTTCGCCGGCGAGGTCACGCGCGTCGCCCGCGAGGTCGGCACCGAAGGGCGCCTCGGCGGACAGGCGCAGGTGTCCGGTGTCGCCGGCACATGGAAGGACCTGACCGACAGCGTGAACTCGATGGCGTCCAACCTGACCGGACAGGTACGCAACATCGCCGAAGTTGCGACCGCGGTGGCGCAGGGCGACCTGTCAAAGAAGATCACGGTGAATGTGTCGGGTGAAATCCTGCAGTTGAAAGAGACCATCAACACGATGGTCGATCAGCTCAACGCCTTTGCCGGCGAAGTCACGCGCGTGGCGCGCGAGGTCGGCACGGAAGGCCGTCTGGGCGGGCAGGCGAATGTGCCGGGTGTTGCGGGCACGTGGAAGGACCTGACCGACAACGTTAACTCAATGGCGTCCAACCTGACGGGCCAGGTGCGCAACATCGCCGAAGTCGCAACCGCGATCGCCAACGGCGACCTGTCGCGCAAGATCACCGTCGATGTGCGTGGCGAGATCCTTCAGCTGAAGGAAACGCTGAACACGATGGTCGATCAGCTCAACCGCTTCGCCGGTGAAGTGACACGCGTAGCGCGCGAAGTGGGCACCGAGGGGCGGCTAGGCGGGCAGGCGCAGGTGCCTGGCGTGGCCGGCACGTGGAAGGACCTGACCGACAATGTGAACTCGATGGCGTCCAACCTGACGGGACAGGTGCGCAACATCGCGGAGGTCACCACGGCCGTGGCGCGCGGTGATCTGGGCCGCAAGATCACCGTGGACGTAAAAGGCGAAATCCTGGAGCTGAAGAACACCATCAACACGATGGTCGATCAGCTCAATGCGTTCGCCTCGGAAGTAACGCGTGTCGCGCGCGAGGTCGGCACGGAAGGCAAACTGGGCGGACAAGCGGCGGTGCCGGGCGTCGCGGGTACGTGGAAGGACCTGACCGACAACGTCAACTTCATGGCGTCCAACCTGACGGGTCAGGTGCGCAACATCGCTGAAGTCGCAACGGCGATCGCAAGCGGTGACCTGTCGAAGAAGATCACCGTGGACGTGCGCGGCGAAATCTTGCTGCTGAAGGAAACGCTGAACACGATGGTGGATCAGCTTCGCTCCTTCGCCGCCGAGGTGACCCGTGTCGCGCGCGAGGTCGGCACGGAAGGGCGCCTCGGCGGACAGGCGGTGGTGCCGGGCGTGGGCGGCACGTGGAAAGACCTGACCGACAACGTCAACCTGCTCGCAGCCAATCTTACGACACAGGTGCGCAACATTGCAGAAGTGACCACCGCGGTGGCGCGCGGCGACCTGTCGCGCAAGATCACCGTCGATGTGAAGGGCGAGATCCTGGAGCTGAAGAACACCATCAACACCATGGTCGATCAGCTCAACGGCTTCGCCTCCGAAGTCACGCGTGTCGCACGCGAGGTCGGCACCGACGGCAAGCTCGGCGGTCAGGCGCAGGTGCCTGGCGTCGCCGGCACGTGGAAGGACCTGACGGACACGGTAAACGTCATGGCGGCCAACCTGACAGAGCAGGTGCGAGGCATCGTCAAGGTGGTGACCGCGGTCGCCAACGGTGACCTGAAGCAGAACCTGATGATGGCGTCGAAAGGCGAGGTCGCCGCGCTCGCCGAAACGATCAACAACATGACGAACACGCTGGCGACGTTTGCTGACCAGGTAACGACAGTGGCGCGCGAAGTGGGCGTGGAAGGGCGGCTCGGCGGTCAGGCCAACGTGCCGGGCGCAGCAGGCACGTGGAAGGACCTGACCGGCAACGTAAATCTCCTGGCAGCCAACCTGACAACCCAGGTTCGCGCGATCGCCGAGGTGGCTACCGCGGTGACCAAAGGCGACCTGACGCGGTCGATCCAGGTGGAGGCGCGCGGCGAGGTCGCCGAGTTGAAAGACAACATCAACACGATGATCGATAATCTGCGGCTCACCACGGACCGCAACACGGAGCAGGATTGGCTGAAGACGAACCTTGCCCGGTTCACCAACATGCTGCAAGGCCAGCGTGCTCTGGCCACCGTAGGGCGCATGCTGCTCTCTGAACTGGCGCCGCTGGTTGAAGCACAGAACGGCGTTATCTACCGCGTCGATCAGGAGAACCAGGATAGCGTGGCGCTGCTGAAGCTGCTGGCTGCCTACGCGGATGATGCCGCGGCAGGCCATCCCGAGAGCCTGCGCATGGGCCAGGGCCTGATCGGCCAATGCGCGATCGATGGTCGTCGCATGCTGATCACCGACCTACCGGTCGACGTCGTACCGATAAGCTCCGGCCTCTTCAGGGCAACGCCGAACAATGTCGTCGTGCTGCCGGTGCTGTACGAGGGCCAGGTGAAGGCAGTGATCGAACTCGGTTCTGTGGGGTCGTTCACCGACCTGCAGATCTCGTTCCTCGAGCAGCTCACCGCCGGTATCGGCATCGTGCTGAACTCGATCGAGGCAACGATGCAGACCGAAGGCCTGCTGCAGCAGTCGCAGCAGCTGGCCACGGAACTTCAGACCCGGCAGCTCGAACTCCAGCAGACCAACGAGCAGTTGGAACAGAAGGCGCAACAGCTCGCGGAACAGAACGTCGAGGTGGAGCGGAAGAACCAGGAAATCGAGCAGGCCCGCGGCGCGCTGGAAGAGCAGGCGGCGGAACTTGCGCTGACCTCGAAGTACAAGTCGGAGTTCCTGGCGAATATGTCGCACGAGTTGCGCACGCCGTTGAACTCGATCCTGATCCTCGGCCAGCAGCTCGGCGACAATCCCGACGGCAACCTGACGCCGCGTCAGGTCGAATTCGCACGCACCATCCACGGTGCGGGCACCGACCTGCTGAACCTGATCAGCGACATCCTCGATCTGTCGAAGATCGAGTCGGGCACGATGTCGGTCGATGCCGAGGAAATCCTGTTGCCTCACCTGCAGGAAACGGTGACGCGGCCGTTCCGTCACGAAGCCGAAAGCCGTGGCCTGTCGTTCAACGTCCAGATCGATCCGACGCTGCGAGGTATCACCACCGACAGCAAGCGCCTGCAGCAGGTGTTGAAGAATTTGCTGTCCAACGCGTTCAAGTTCACCGAGCACGGTGGGGTGCAGCTCAGCATCACCGCGGTGTCCGGTGGGTGGACGGCGGGTCATCCGATCCTGGGTCATGCGCCAACCGTGGTGGCGTTTGAGGTCAGCGACACCGGCATCGGCATTCAGCCGGAAAAACAGCGCATCATCTTCGAGGCGTTCCAGCAGGCAGACGCCTCGACCAGCCGCAAGTACGGCGGCACCGGCCTTGGTCTGGCGATCAGCCGCGAACTGTCCAACCTGCTGGGCGGCGAAATCCAGTTGCGCAGCAAGCCAGGCGTTGGCAGCACCTTCACACTGTATCTGCCACTTGCCTATATCGGCCCCGCAACACCGATCCGCGGCGCCGCGAATGTCGGTGCGGCGCGGCATCCCGATATAACGCTGCCCAACCCGGTGCGTCTGGCCGAGCGCCCCACCGAAACGCTCGCCGATGATCGGCACAGCATCGTCGAGGGCGACACGGTGCTTCTGATCGTGGAAGACGATCCGCATTATGCGCGGGTGTTGGTCGATCTCGCGCACGATCATGGCCTGAAGGTGCTGGTTGCCATGCGCGGCACCGACGCGCTGACGCTGGCGCGCGAATACCAGCCCACCGCAGTATCGCTCGATGTGTTCCTGCCGGACATGCTGGGCTGGACGGTGCTGAGTCAGCTCAAGCAGAACCCGATGACGCGCCACATCCCCGTGCAGATCGTTACTCTCGACGAGGATCGGCAGCACGGTCTGGCACGCGGCGCATTCTCCTTCATGACCAAGCCAACTACGACAGAGGGATTGGAGGAGGCACTCGGCAAGATCACCGACTATGTTAAGCCGCGTCGCAAGAAGCTGCTGGTCGTGGAAGACAACGCTGCTGAGCAGCTTTCCATCACCGAGCTGTTGGGTCACGACGACATCGATATCATCACGGTCGAAACCGGTGGTGAGGCGATTGAGCTGCTACGCGAAACACCGGCCGATTGCGTCGTTCTCGATCTGCGTCTGCCGGACATGTCCGGCTTCGAGGTCTTGGAGCGGATCCGCGACGACGACGAACTGACCAACGTACCAGTCGTGGTGTTCACCGGCCGTGAGTTGTCGCCCGAGGAAGATGCACAGCTCCACACCATGGCTCGCAGCGTGGTCGTGAAGGGTGTCGAATCGCCGGAACGTCTGCTGGACGAGACGGCGCTGTTCCTGCATCGGGTGGTGTCCGATCTGCCGGCGGAAAAGCAGCGGATGCTGGAGCTGCTGCACAGTTCTGACGAAAGCCTGGTCGGCCAGAAGGTCCTGCTGGTCGACGATGATGCACGCAACATTTTTGCACTGAGCTCCGTGCTGGAGCGCCGTGGCATGGAGGTGCTGACCGCCAACACCGGCAGCGAGGCGATCGACATCTTGCAATCCACCGTCGGCGTCGCGATCGTGTTGATGGACATCATGATGCCGGAGATGGACGGATATCAGACGATGCAGGTGATCCGTGCAAAACCGTCGTTCCGGCGTTTGCCGATCATCGCGTTGACCGCCAAGGCGATGAAGGGCGACCGCGAAAAGTGCCTGGAGGCCGGTGCATCCGACTATCTTGCGAAACCGGTGAACACCGAACAGTTGCTGTCCGCTCTTCGCATCTGGTTGCACCGCTGAGGATCCGACAATGAGTCCCAGCGAAAAGGTCAACATCCTGCTGGTCGATGATCAGCCGGCCAAGCTTATGAGCTACGAAGTGATTCTCTCCGAGCTGGGAGAGAATCTGATCAAGGCGAACTCGGCAACAGAGGCACTGCATCACCTGTTGCGGCACGAGTTTGCCGTCGTGCTGATCGACGTGGTGATGCCGGACCTGGACGGTTTCGAGTTGGCGGCAATGATCCGCGAGCACCCTCGCTGCCGGCGTGTCGCGATCATCTTTGTCTCCGCGATCCAATTGAGCGAACCGGACTTCCTGCGCGGCTATGAGGCAGGCGCGGTGGACTACGTGCCGGTTCCGGTGGTACCAAAACTGTTGCGCGCAAAGGTGCGTGTGTTCGCCGATCTTTATCGCAAGACGCGCCAGCTCGAGCAGCTCAACGCAGAACTGGAACGGCGGGTGGAGGAACGCACCGCCGAACTTGCACAGGCCAACGCGGAACTGGAACAGCGTGTCGAAGAACGCACGCACGAACGCGAGCTGGCTCTGGCGCAGGTGCACGAGATGCAGAAGCTCGAGAGCCTCGGCCAGCTCACCGGTGGCGTCGCGCACGATTTCAACAACCTGCTGATGGTGATCCTCGGCAACCTTCAGCTGCTGCGCAAACGACTGCCGGATGACTCGCGGCTGCTGCGGTTAGTGGACGGCGCGATGCAGGGTGCCGACCGTGGTGCCACGCTGACCAAACGCATGCTGGCATTTGCACGACGGCAGGCGTTGCGACCGGAGACCGTGGATGTGACGAAGCTGGTGCAGGGCATGGAGGAGATGCTGCGCCGTACATTGGGGCCGAGCATCGAGATCATCACCGCCTACCGTCCCGAACTGCCGGCAATCTGCATCGATCCAAACCAGCTTGAACTGGCCCTGCTGAACCTCGCACTGAACGCTCGAGATGCGATGCCGCAGGGCGGGCGGCTTGTGATCGGCGGTCGCTACGTCGCAAGCACAGCGGACTACCCAAAGGAGCTGGCGGCCGGCCGCTATGTGTGCATGACGGTTTCCGATACGGGTGCCGGCATGGACGAGCCGACGTTGAAGCGTGCCGCCGAACCATTCTTCACCACGAAGGGAGCGGGGAAGGGGACCGGACTGGGACTTTCCATGGTGCACGGCGTCGCCGCGCAATCCGGCGGCCTCATGCGCATGACGAGTATGATCGGCGAGGGGACAACGGTGGAGCTGTGGCTACCGGTGTCAGAGGCGGTGCCGGCGACCGATCTATTGCAGCCAGCCGTGTCGGTTGCCGGCGGCGCCCGTTCGTATCGTGTGCTGGTCGTGGACGACGATCCACTGGTGGTCGCGAGCACCGCGGCGATGCTGGAAGATGTCGGTCATGTGGCGCTCGAGGCACCGTCAGCTGCGCGCGCACTCGATATGCTGCGCCACGGCACCAGCGTCGACGTAGTGGTGACCGATCACGCAATGCCTGGGATGACCGGCGCCGAACTGGCGCGACATATCAAGCAGACCTGGCCCAATCTGCCGGTGATCCTCGCAACCGGCTATGCTGAACTACCGAACACGGAGGATCCCGGACTGCCACGCCTGTCGAAGCCATATCTGCAGGAGGAACTGGCGGCGCAGGTCGCCAAGGTGGTCGCGGACCCCGCCACCAACGTGATCTCGTTCGACAGCGTGCGCCGCGCGTAGGAACACTCTAGCCAAGACTCGGCACATTGGTCAGAGTGCCGGGCATAATGGAAATGTCCCTGGATCTCCTGGGCAACGCTGTTGTCTCGGGGCTGTTGCTCGGCGGCTTTTACGCGGCCGTGACGATCGGCGTGTCGATTTCATTCGGCATGCTGGATATCGTCAACATAGCGCATCCTGCCTTCATCATCCTTGGGTCGTACATCGCCTATATCGGCAACACGGTGTTTGGGATCGATCCGATCCTGACGAGTGTCATCGCACTGCCGGCGTTCTACCTGCTGGGAATGGCGGTTTACCAGATCTATTACCTCGCGTTTGAAAGACGCGGACAGGAAGCACTGCGCGGTCTGGCATTCTTCTTCGGATTACTGTTCATCACCGAAGTCACGCTGGTGCTGGTTTTCGGCGTGGATTACCGGCTGGTCGATGCGCCGTATATCGGCGCCAGCCTGCACCTTGGCGCCGTCGACCTGCCGCTGCGCCTTCTAGTGCCATGCCTGGTCGCTCTCGTGCTGATCGGCGGCTTGCAGGCATTCATGACACGCACGTTCATCGGTCGAGCGATCCTCGCGGTCTCACAGGATCAGCTCGCGCTTCGGCTGATGGGTGCGAATCCAATCCGGATCAAACGCATTGCGTTCGCCATTTCGATCGCCACCGCCTCGCTCGCCGGTGCGGTGCTGATCGTGATCCAGCCG
>DATJJM010000357.1:0-40106 GCA_035492535.1 Acetobacteraceae bacterium
TTTCGATGGCATCTCCCCGGCTTCGCATCGGCGTTGCAGGCGTCGGACACTTCGGCCGCTATCACGCCTTGAAGGTGGCCGCATCCGAGCGCGCCACGCTCGCCGGCATCTTCGATCCCGATGCCGAACGCGCAAACACCATAGCCTGGGAAACGAATGCCCCCGCGATGGATTTCCCTTCGCTACTGGCCGCAAGCGACGCCGTGGTGATTGCCGCCCCTGCCGAGGCACACTACGCGCTTGGTGCACAGGCGCTGCGCGCAGGCAAGCACGTGCTGATGGAAAAGCCGATCGCCGCGACGCTTGCGCAGGCCGACGAACTCGCTTCCCTGGCAGCACAAAAGCAGCTCGTGCTCCAGGTCGGCCACCTCGAGCGATTCTCCGCCGCATTTGGTGCCATGGAGGGGCAACTCGGCGCGCCGCTCTATCTCGAGGCCGCGCGCATCGCGCCATTCAAGCAGCGCGGAACCGACGTCTCGGTGATCCTCGATCTGATGATCCACGACCTGGATCTCATCCTGGCACTGGTCGCCAGCGACATCGAAAGCGTGGACGCAGTCGGCGCCCCCGTCGCCAGCGATCAGTCCGACATCGCCAACGCGCGCATCCGCTTCGTCAACGGCGCGGTTGCTACGATCACCGCGTCACGCGTCGCCATGCGCACCGAGCGCCGCATGCGGGTCTTCGCACAGAACGGCTATCTCGCGGCTGACTTCGCGAACCGCCGGCTGACGGTTATCGCGCGCGGCCGTGGCCGCCCCATCCCGGACGTGGCCGGCTTCGGCATCGAGGAAGTGTCCTGGCAGGACCACGACTCACTGGCCGCCGAACTTGCGGCCTTCATCGCATCCGTGCTGGACGGCGCACCGGTGCGAGTCAATGCCGCGGCCGGACGACGCGCATTGGCGGCGGCGCTGATGGTGACCGACAGCACGACCGCGTCGCGCCGGAGGATGGCGGCGTCAGGACTGCTCCAGGACCCTCAGGACAGCATCGGCAGCGGCCTCTGACGGTGTCCCCGCGCCCGGCCGCAACTGGTCCAGAACCGCGCGCATCGCAGTCCGCTGCGCCTGCGCAGCCTCCGCATCGTCCAGCAGCGGCAGCAACGCACCCGTGAGCCGTTGTGCCGTGCAGGCGGCCTGGATGAATTCCGGGATCACCTCACGCTCCGCGATCAGATTGATGATCGAGGCGTAGCGAACCTTGACCAGTCGGCGGGCGATCGCGGCGGTCAGAGGATTGACCCGATACGCCACCACCATCGGCACGCCCGCCATCGCCAGTTCGAGCGTCGAGGTCCCGGACTTGGTCAGCGCCGCAGCCGACGCCGCGAACGCATCATATTTGGCCTGCTCTCCCGAAACCAGGATCGGTTGCCGCCGCCACTGCCGCGTTCCATCGCGCACAGTCTCCGCGACGGGTCCCGCAAGCGGCACCACCGGCACCAGGTCATCCGGCAGCCTCAGCAGCGTCTCGCCCAGCACCGGCAACAACCGCGACACTTCGGTGCGTCGGCTGCCCGGCATAACCGTCATGACGCGCGTATCCACATCGATGCCATGCGCAGCGCGGAACCGTGCACCATCTCCCTGATCGGCCGAACTCTCCGACACAGGATGACCGACGAACGTCGCCGTCAGCCCATGCCGCGCGAAAAACGCCGGCTCGAACGGCAGCAGGCACAGCAACTGATCCCACAGTCCCGGATAGTGCCGAACCCGCCCTTCACGCCACGCCCAGACCTGCGGCGCCACATAATGCACACGCTTGACGTTCAGCGACCTGATCCGACCCAGCAGCCGCAGCGTAAAGCCAGGACTATCGATGGTGACGACAACCTCCGGGCGCCGCGCAGCGATATCCTCCACGGTCTGCTGCAATCGCTGACGCAACTGCCGCAGTCGGGGCAGCACTTCCAGCAGTCCCATCAGCGCAAGATCCCGCAGCGGGAACAGCGTCGTCAGACCCTGTGCCGCCATCTGCTCGCCGCCCACGCCGGCGAACGCGACATTCGGCCGTCGGGCGCGCAGCGCCGCCATCAGCCGAGCGCCAAGCGCATCGCCGCTCGCCTCGCCGGCAACCAGATAGATCAGTGGCACGGCAGAAAAATGGAACCGCGGATGCACGCAGATACACGCAGATACGAGCGCTGTGTCAGCGCGGCTCTACCCTTCATCAGCGTCCATCTGCGTGTATCTGCGGTTCCCAACTGTTGTCACGCGAGCCACTCGCGACAGCCCAGATCATCCACCGCCATCACCACGCGCTGCAAGTTGTTCCACCAGATCACAGGAGGAATGTCATAGGCCGCGTGCCACACCGGACTGGCAATCTGCCACAGCACGGCCAGCCGATAATCATCATCCAGCATCTGGCGGTCGTATCCTCGCACCCCGCATTCCGCCAACGTCGTGTGATACCGGTCCAGCAGCGCCTGTTCCATGCGCCGCCGCCGCTCGGGATACCAGTGCACGGCCATCATATAGGCCAGATCGCTGGCCCCCACCCCGATCCGCCAGCCATCCCAATCGAACAGCCGCACATCGCCACCACCATCGCGCGGCATAAAGCAGTTCCAGACATGCGCATCATTATGCGTGATGGTCAGATTTCGCCTTGTCTCATACCGCGCGATCAATGTCGCGGTAGATGCCTGAAACCGCTCGTAAAGAGCGCGCTGCTCGCTCGAGAGATCATCACCAAGCCGATCGGCGAATCGCGCGTAATGAACCGAGAAGTCCCGCATGGTCCGCTCAACCATGCCGGCATCCCGCCGCACACCGACAGAGACACCAAGCCGCGGTTCATCCCACCACGCGGCGTGAAATCGCGCACGGGCTTCGACAATGCGTTCGCACTGAGCGAGTGACGGCGGCAGCGGCCACGGCCCCATGATCATATGGGAGTCAGTCAGATCCTCCAGCAGCAGATGCCAGGACTTGGCCGCCTCATCCGCATGTGCCTCGAAGCACCGCGGAACCATGCCCGGCGACATCGCAGTGGCGACATCGCGATAGAACGCAACCTCGTTCCGCCCACCTTCCCAACCGGTCGTGATGCGCTCGGGATGCGCCGTCTTCAGAATGATGGAAGCAGGCGCACCACCCCTGTCGCCATCATACTCCAGTCGCAGCCGGACAATGCGCGAAACGAGCGTCGGCCGATCGCTCTCCACCGCGACGTCGCGCACCGCCACATCACCCAGCACGCCCGCGCGACGCAGTGCGGTCGTCAGATACAGCGGATCAGCTATGGGAATGTCGGCCATACAGGGCCTCGGGCGAGACGAGCGGTGCGGCGATCTCCGTCAGCTCGCCGTCGCGGACTGCCCGGAAGAAACAGTTGCGGCGTCCCGTATGGCAGGCAACGCCTTCCTGATCGACCAGCAGCAGCAGCGTGTCACCATCGCAATCCACCCGGAGCTCCTTCAGATGCTGCACTTGCCCCGACGCTTCGCCCTTCCGCCACAGAGCGCCACGGCTGCGGCTGAAATAGCAGACACGCTGTGTGGCAAGCGTCTCCGCCACGGCTTCGCGATTCATCCAGGCGAGCATCAGCACCTCGCCCGTATCGTGCTGTTGCGCGATGGCGGGGACCAGGCCGGCATTGTCGAACCGGATGGCCTCAAGGATGTCTTGTTCGCTCATGCCTGTTATCTTGGGGTCATGACGCTCGCGCGAAAAGGTGTCCGACCATGCCAGTGATCGCCTCGGCCGAGGACGCACGTGCCACGCGCCGGCGCGCCAGTTCCAACGGCACACCATTCTGGCTCACCAGCTATGTCGGCGCCAATCGCTACACGCAAGAGGCGGGAGACCTGCCTGTCCCTGGCACGATCTACCCGATGGCCTTCCTCGTGGAGCAGGACCCTGATGCCGTCGTCGGCGCCCATTATCATCAGGCCGATCAGTTCCAGGTCATTGTGGGGGGCGCCGGCCGTCTCGGCACTCACAATGTCGCCGAAGGCGCGGTGCACTTCGCCGGTGCCTGGACAGCCTATGGTCCCCTGACCGCCGGCCAAGCCGGCCTGCACTACTTCACCCTGCGGAACGGCTGGGACCCAGGCGCCCGCTACATGACGTTCCCGGACAACCGCGCCGCCTTGCGCTTGCTGCCCCGCCGCCATCGCGAAGCAGTAGGCGAGGTCGCGCCCGCATCGGATGGCCTCTGCACCCGCCGCTACCAACTGGAGTCCAGAGCGTCCATCCAAGGCCCCAGTCCCGCGGAGAGCGGCGGCCAGTTCTGGCTGGTCCTGGCCGGCAGCATGCTGCGTGACGGGACGGCGCTGCCCCCGCGATCCTGCGTCTTCGTCTACCCGCACGAAGCCGCATTCACGGCGTTTGCCGGTCCGGATGGGCTTACTGTGCTGATGCTCCAGTTCCCCAGGGCCTGAGCGCTGCCCACCGCCTACCTGGCGCCCGAAGGGTTCCTGACCGAACTCCAGACCGAGCTTGGCGACGCCATCGGCGAAACCCACGGTCGCCTCATCATCACCGACGCCCCCGAACAGCCGGTCGCCTGGTGCGCCAATGTCTGGCGCGATCCCCAACGCCTGCCTGTCGCGTCGATCAGCGACGCGGCCAGGCAACTTCGCGCCATGCAGCGTAACTGGGCGCTCTATTCCACCACCAGCCATCGCCGCGCCGCCCTGATCGAGGCGAACCTGCCAAAGGTCTCCGCCCGCCCGCTCCCGTTCGGCACTCCACCACCCGAGGCGCCGCTCGGTTCCTGGACCCTGCTGGACGCCAACACGCTGTTCGCCGCCGCCAACTGCTCCAGCGCCTTTCCGAACGGCGAGCTCCGCTTTGTCGAGGATCGCACGGCGCCGCCCAGCCGCGCCTACCTCAAGCTGTGGGAGGCCTTCACATTGCTCGGCATCCGGCCTCGGCCCGGCGACACCTGCCTCGACCTCGGCGCCAGCCCGGGTGGCTGGACCTGGGTTCTGCAATCGCTCGGCGCCCGCGTCCTCGCAGTGGACAAGGCGCCGCTGGATCCGCGCATCGCAACGCTCCCGGGCATCGAGATCCGCCACGAGAGCGCATTCGCCCAGCAACCCGCCGCGATCGGCCCGATCGACTGGCTGTTCAGCGATGTGGTCTGCTACCCAGCTCGCCTTCTGGCATTGGTCGAGCGTTTCCTCGCTGCCGGCACCGTCCGCAACGTCCTCTGCACCATCAAGTTCCAGGGCGAGACCGACTTCGCCACCCAGCGCCGCTTCGCCGCGATTCCCGGCTCACGCCTGATGCATCTGCACGCCAACAGGCACGAACTGACCTGGGTCAGGCTCGCCGCCGGCCATCACGCCGCCACCCAGCTCTTGCGCTCCCCCGCATAAGCCGCGCCCGGATTGCCGAACACCGTGGTCCGCCACATCTCGCGCTCCAGGTTGTCGGCATCGAACCACGTCGCCGCGTGCACCAGGCAGCGATTGTCCCACACCACCAGGTCGCCTCGCGTCCATTCATGCACATAGACGAACTTCGGCTGTGTCATGTGCGCCATCAGCTCTTCCAGCAGCGCGCCGCCTTCCCCGTGCGGCCCCGGCTCCATGCCGGCGATCGGACCATCGACCCAGTCCATCTGCCCATACTCGCACATATACAGTGCGCGCTTCCCGGTCACCGGGTGCACCCGCGCCAGCGGCTGGCGCTGCGGCTGCTCATGCGGCCCGAGCGCACGCGGCGTCTCGCCATCCAGCACCGCCGCCCGGCCACGCTTGGCCGACATGCCCACATGTAGCCCGTCCAGTCTATCCACCCGCGCCTTCATCGCTGGCGACAGCGCCTCGTACGCGGCGGTGCCATCGGCGAACATCGTCTGCCCCTGGCCCTGCGGCACCGGATGGACCGCCAGGAACAGCGACACATCCGGCGGCGGGCGGCGATAGCTCTGGTCCGTATGCCAGCCGCGCCGATGCGGGAACTGTACCGGCAGCCTGCCATCTTCCGTCAGCGGCGGGTCCGGGCGCCGGGGCGGCGGCCGCGACACCGGCGGCTTGTTCGCAACAATGAAGATCTCCGGCACCGTCGCGTGCACCATGTTCAGCGGTGTCAACGTGTTGCGATAGTCCTCGACCTCCGGTCCGAAGATGCGTGACAGCCGCACCAGCAACTCCGGACCATCGACCATCGCGTCCATCCCGGGTACCAGCAGCAGCCCACCGGCCGCCGCCAGGGCACGAGACATCGCGCCGGGATCAGCCTCGGCGGCAGCCACCAGGGCGTGCGCGTCTCCGCCGTGACGGACAAGGCCGCCGAAGCTGGCATTGGGCAAGGGGCGGACCAGTTCAAAGCTGCTCAAGCGGCACCTATTTGCGGCATGGAAGTCACCAAGTTCCGACAGAGATGTTTGGCGGTCAACTCGATCTGTTGGTGAGCGTTTTCGGTCCCGACCAGGGCAGCCTGCACTGGTGGCAGATCACGGCGCGCGGCGTCGCGGTCTTCCTGATCTGCATCATGCTCATCCGCGTCATGTGCCGCCGCGCCTTCGGCATGCAGTCCTATCTCGACATCGCACTCGCCGTGCTCATCGGATCGGTCCTCAGCCGCGCGGTCACGGGAACGGCACCGTTCATTGGCACAACGATCGCCACGACGGCGATGGCCGCGTGCTACTGGGCGCTCGTCCATCTGGCGCAACGATTCCATATCGTCGGCTGGCTGGTGAAAGGCTCGTCCTGGGTGCTCGTGCGCGACGGCGAACCCGACGAGCGCGCAATGCGTCGCGTCGGCATCAGCCACACGGATCTGAAAGAAGCGGTCCATCAGGCCAACCTGCTGCACGTCAGCCAGGTGAAGTTGGCGATCCTGGAGCGAAACGGCCGGATCAGCGTGCTGCGAAGGGAGTAGGTTCGCGTGATCGATGGGGCCTGATAGGACGCACGACGGAAGGAGCAAGACTGCTTTGGCTGGGACAAATCTCGAGCAGGCGCTGAGCCGTCTCGCGGCGGTGCTGTCTGAGGGGAAACAGGGCCGCGATAACAGGCTGCGGGCAGCGCGGCAGGTCATCGTTGATCATTGTCTGGTTGTTCTCGGCGAGAAAGCCAGACGCACTGCAACGATCGCCGATGTTGTCCGCCTGGCGGCTGCGACACCCGATCCCGCGGCGGAGCGCGACTGCACAGTGCTTGTGATTCATGCCCTCGCCGTACCGGGGCTTATCCCTCCAGCTTCCGGCGCCGATGTCTGCGCACTCGCCGAAAGCGGCCTCAACAGCGTGCTTCTCCGCTGTGGCTATCCGTTTGCGGGATCGGTCGCCGAAAAGACCGCCGTTCTGGAACGTCTGCACCGCACGATCGGCGAACTGATGCAGCCGCTCGAACCGACCTTCCCCAACTGGCAGGGTCTCTACGCCGGCTGACCCGCAACCGACCGTCGGTACAGCGCCTCGACGTGGACATCGGCACAGTCGAGCGTCGGGAATCCACAATCCTCCCCGACAAACGCCAGGAACAGATCGGTTCCGCCAAGCACGATCGCCTCGGCACCGCTCTCCTGGCATAGCTGCCGGCCAGCGGCGAAGAACACCCGCCGCTGCGCCTCGGTGACGCGGCCCTCGCCGGCCATTGTGATGTAGGCGCTGTGCACCTCATCCAGCGCATCTCCTTCGGGCCGGACGACCCGCGCCGAGGTGATGCCGCCATACAGCCCCGACTCCATCACGGTCCGCGTGCCGATGACGCCGACGGTGTGCAGGCCTCGCGCGCGGATCGCGGCGTCCACCTCAGGCACCGCATTGAGCAGCGGCAACGGCGAGATCGCCTGCAATTCGCGAATGCAGAAGTGCCCGCCCATCGACGTGACAGCCGCCAGCTCTGCCCCCGCTGCGGCCAGGCGCCGCAACAGGCGCGCAAAACTCTCCGCCTGTGCCTGCGCCGCGCCCGACGCGAGGTTCGCCCCCATCTCCCGGACACTGGCATGGGCGATCGTCACGTCCAGCTCCGTGCCTCCCTTGGCATGGCGGTCGATCAGGCCGCGATAATAGAATTCGGTGGCGGCGGGCCCGATGCCGCCGATAAGGCCAATGTGCATAGGAACTGTCCTTGGCGCTTCGTGCGGTGCATGACATGCGCCGATTTTGCCGGGGAACGCCAGAGGGCGCATGCCGACACAACCAGCCGTCACGCCCGCAAGATCCCGTAAGCTTGACCGCGTCTTCGCGCACGTCTTCGACACGCTCGTCTACACGCAGGTCTGGGAAGATCCACGCGTCGACCTCGAAGCGCTGGCACTCCAGCCCCACCATCATCTGGTTGGCATCGCCTCCGCCGGCTGCAACATCCTGGCCTATCTCGCCTCAGGCCCGGCCCGGATCGACGCAGTGGACATCAACCGCGCCCATCTCGCCCTGTCGCATCTCAAGCTGGCGGCACTTCGCCATCTGCCGTCATACGACCTGTTCTTCCACTTCTTCGGCTCCGGCACGGGGCAAGCGAACATCGCAGCCTACGATGCGTTCATCCGCCCCACGCTGACCGCACCGGTGCGATCCTACTGGGATCGCTGGAGCCCGTGGCGCGGCCGGCGGATCAACCTGTTCTCCCAAGATATCCACCGCCACGGCCTGGTCGGCCGGTTCATCGGTTTTGAGCATTTCCTGGCACGTCGAGGCGGCATCGACCCGTCATGCCTGATCAACGCACGTGATCTCGACGAGCAGCGCGCGCTGTTCCAGCGCCATGTCGCGCCGATCTTCGACCACCCTATGGCGAAGCGCATCACCAACTCGCCGGCATCGTTGTTCGCCCTCGGCTGTCCGCCCGCGCAGTACCAGGATCTGGTCGAGGCATCGGACGGCAGCCTGATCGCGCTGCTGAAGGAGCGCATCAGGCGCCTCGCGTGCGACTTTCCCATCGCGGACAACTATTTTGCCTGGCAGGTCTTCGCGCGCCGCTACGACACGATCCACCGGAACGCCGTGCCGCCCTACCTCCAGCCAGACATCTATGGCGTGATCCGCGACTGCACCGAGCGGATCACCCTGCACAACGCGTCCCTCGCGGACTATCTCGCCACGTGTCCTGCCAACTCGGTGCACCGCTTCGTCCTGCTGGATTCACAGGACTGGATGACGCCGGATCAGATCTCAGCCTTGTGGCGCGAGATCACCCGCACCGCCCACCCGTCGGACGCACGGATCCTGTTCCGTACCATGGGCACCCAGTCGCGCATCGTCGCATCGGTGCCACCGGCGATCTGCCGCCACTGGGTTTATCAGTCAGCCGACAGCGAGCGTCTGCATGCGCTCGACCGCTCCGCCATCTATGGCGGCCTGCATCTGTATATACGGAATCCGGATCAGCCGGGGGCGTAGTCCTGCCAGTTCGGCGTATACCCGCAATGCCAGAACAGCGGCGGCCGCCGCTTCTCATCACGCCGCGCCGTCTCCCGTTCCTCCATCACGCTCCACGACTTGCCGCCATAGATCGGATCGATCCTGAAGCCGTGCGTGGCCTCGACCGCCTGGCAGGTCGCCACGTGCCCCGCGTCGAACCGCCCGTAACCCGCATTGCGTGGCTCGGCGGCGACCGACAGCGCGATCCCTGGGCGCGGCTCCGCCACCTTCAGGTACCGCGCCGTCCAAGCCACCAGCGCCGGCACCCACCATCCCACCGGCTGCGGCACCACCGGCACCGCCACGACTTCCACCCGAGGCGCCCCCGCCGCCCGCATCAGCACTTCGCCCAAAGCGAACCCGGCCACCGTGCTGCCGGCCGCGGTCGCGACATACACAGACGACGGCAGTGCCCCCGTGAGCGCCTCCGCCTGCTCCATCGCCTCGATATACCCGCGCGCCGCACCGGCAATCGCCGCCGGATGCGCGGGACTCGGTGGCGCGATCACCTGCCGCCGCCACAGCCCGGCCGTCCCGGCCAGCGCCAGCCGCGCCGCGGCGCCCGCATAGCTGCGGCCCAGCAGTACCACGTTCTCCCGGATCGAGGCGAAGATCACCTCCCGCTGCTCCCGCGGCAGCGGCGGTTCGTCTGCGATCAGCAGCCGTACCGAGATGTCCAGCTCCTGCGCCGCCCGCACCAGGTCGAACCCAAGATTCGTGATGTTGCCCAACGGCATCACCAGCCGCCGCTGCCGTCGTTCGACCATGTGGCTTAGCAGCCCCTCCAGCTTGCGGGCCTTCACCCCACTACGAGCCGCCCCGCCGAATCCCGCCAGGTCATCGCGCTTCACCAGGACCGCCCCGATGCCCGGGTGCTCCAATTGTTCCAGCGGCGTCGGCCATGTGCCCAGCACAACGCGTGGCGCGACCAGAAGCCGTTCGATATCGTCGCCGGGATGACGCATTCCGCGTCATCATACGCCATCTGGACCTCGACACGCCCCTGGCGCATAGGGGCGCCTCGCCAGGAGGGACGCGTCGCCACCCCATGATGTACTTCACGCCCCTGAAGACCGCGGTGATCCTCGGCCTGTGCCTGCTGGGCGCGATTCTCTGCATCCCCAACCTGTTTCCAGCCCCCGCAACCTGGCTGCCGTGGCGCCAGGTCCATCTCGGCCTCGACCTGCGCGGCGGCTCCTACCTGCTGCTCGAGGTGGACATGAAGTCCGTCACCAGGGAGCGGCTGGAATCCATGGTGGACGGCATCCGCCAGGCGCTCCGTCCCGGCGCGATCTTCTACCAGCAGCTCGAGGCCCAGCCCGACCAGAAGCGCATCCTGCTCCGCCTCCGCGACGCCACCAAGCTGGATGCCGCCCAGGCCGTCATCCGCCCGCTGATCTCCCCGGAAGGTCCCACCAACACGCCCGAATTCCAGATGACGTCGTCGCCCGACGGCACCGTCGTCCTTACCCTCTCGCAGGTGGCCCTGAACGCCCGCGCCCTCGGCGCCGTCCAGCAGTCGATCGAGATCGTCCGCCGCCGCATCGACGAAACCGGTGTGGTCGATCCGCAGATCACCCAGCAGGGCGACTCGCGTATCGTCGTGCAGCTCCCCGGCGTCAGCGATCCCAACCGGGTCAAGGAGCTGCTCGGCAAGACCGCGCACATGACCTTCCAGCTCGTCGATGAGCAGGCGAACCCCAACGGCGGAGGGCTGCCGCCGCCCGGCGACGAGTTCCTCCCGATGCAGGACAACCCCGCGGAGAAGATCGCGGTCCGCAAGCGTGTGGACGTGGACGGCGGCGATCTCACCGACGCCCGCGCCGCTACCAACCAGCAGACCGGCCAGTGGGTCGTCACCTTCGCCTTCAACTCCCTCGGCGCCCGCCGCTTCGGCGACGTGACCCGCGCCAACGTCAACCACCGCTTCGCCATCGTCCTCGACGGCAAGGTGATCAGCGCCCCTGTCATCCGCGAGCCGATCACCGGCGGCCGGGGCGAGATCAGCGGCAACTTCAACGCTACCACCGCCACCGACCTGTCCGTCCTGCTTCGCGCTGGCGCCCTCCCGGCTCCGCTCACCGTCGTCGAGGAACGCAGCGTCGGCCCCGAGCTCGGCGCCGACTCGATCCGCGCCGGCGCCATCTCGCTCGCCGTCGGCTTCCTTCTCGTCATCGGCTTCATGGCCACGTTCTATGGCCTGTTCGGCTGGTTCGCGAATGTCTGCCTGCTGGTGAACCTGGTGCTGATGCTCGGCATCATGTCGCTGCTCCAGGCCACGCTGACGCTGCCTGGCATGGCCGGCATCCTGCTCACGCTCGGAATGGCGGTGGACGCCAACATCCTGATCAACGAACGCATCCGCGAGGAACAGCGCCTCGGCCGCCCGCCGCTCTCGGCGCTCGAGCACGGCTTCACCCGCGCCTACAACACGATCTTCGACTCCAACGCGACCGCATTCCTCGCCCACGTCATGCTGTTCGTCTTCGGCTCCGGCCCCGTGAAAGGCTTCGCCGTGACCATCACCGTGGGCATCGCCACATCGCTGTTCACCGCCTGGATGCTGACGCGCCTCCTCGTGTCGCGCTGGTATGCCGCGCGGCGTCCACAGCTCTTGCCGGTGTAACCGCCATGTTCATGCGCCCCACCTTCCGCCTGGTCCGCGACGGCACAAAGATCGAGTTCATGCGAGGCCGCTACATGGGCCTCATCGTGTCCGCGATCCTGTCCGCTGCCTCCGTCATCCTGTTCTTCTATCCAGGCCTGAACGAGGGCATCGATTTCTCCGGCGGCATCGTCATGGAGGTGCGCACACCCGGCCCCGCCGACTTCGCCCGGATCCGCTCGTCGCTCATCTCCGAGAACATCCCCGAACAAGGTGTCCAACGCTTCGGCGACGAATCCGAGGTGCTGATCCGCCTCGGTCAGCAGCCGACTGAAGGGGCGGTGCAACAGACGGTGGATCGCGTCCGTACCGCACTCGAAAAATCCATCCCCGGCGTGAAACTGTTGCGCACTGATGCCGTCGGTGCCTCCGTCTCCGCCGAGCTTTTCCGCAACGGCCTCTACGCCCTCGGCATCAGCCTCGCGATGATCATGGTCTACATCTGGTTCCGCTTCGAATGGCAGTTCGCCGTCGGCGCCGTGGTGACGCTGGTGCTCGACATCACCAAGGCCATCGGCTTCCTCGCGATCACCCGCATCGAGTTCGACCTCGTGATGGTCGCTGCGATCCTGACCATCCTCGGCTACTCCACCAACGACAAAGTCGTCGTCTACGACCGCGTGCGCGAGAACCTGCGCAAGTACAAGACCATGCCGCTGCGCGAACTGATCGACCTCTCCATCAACGAGACGCTGAACCGTACGCTCGGCACCTCGATGACCGTGTTCCTCGCCAGCCTGCCGCTCGCCCTGTTCGGCGGCCAATCGATCTCCGGCTTTGCCTGGGTGATGCTGTTCGGCATCATCGTCGGCACGTCCTCCTCGATCTTCATCGCCGCCCCGATCCTGCTGTTCCTTGGCGAGCACCGCCTGCGCCGGGAAGGCGCCCAGGCCGCCCCGGCAAAACTGGGGGCCACCACGCGTCCATGAACTCAGGCGAGGATATGGGCCGCAGTCGCGGACCCCGGCGTTGATCCCAGGCTCGCGGTCAGCGATTCGCGGTCTTCAGCGGCCTCATGCACGTCTGCACGACGTAGGCGCCAATATTCCAACCCCGATGCGAGCTTCGGAAACTTCATGGTTGACGGCATGGAGGTTGGTGAACTGGTGCGTCACCCCCGGCGACTTCGGGCGGCCTCTGGAATATCGTGGCTGATGGGGGACGCTCGTATCAGGCGCTGGCCGATAAGGACCAAATGCCTATAAACAGGAAATTATACTTGACACGTCGAGCCGGTTTGTGTTCTCTGTCCGTTCATGTCCGACGCGGCGCCCTCTGCTGATCTGCCCCCACCAAGCCGCTCCGGCCATCTGCTCTCGCTCGTCCGCATGCTCTGGGATTACGGCAGGGACCTCTCTCGCACCTTGCGTCAGCGCCATCCTTCAAACGACAACGCGGCACTTCGCCGCACCTTCCGCACCACGGACATCGTGCTGATCCTCACCCGGATCGCCGTAGGCATGCGCCGCGCCCGTCTGCTCGAGGAAAAGATCATCGCCACCGCGTCCCGGATCGACGCCTTCGCCCAGCCTGAACCCGAGCCTTGCCCACGCCCACGCGCCGTCACGAACACCGCCCAGCCGCGCGCGAGAAAACTGGCGCAGCCGCAGGAACGCCGGCCCACCGATACCCTCTCGCTGCTCGTGCGCCTGCCCACCGCGGACAAGATCGCCCGCAAGGTCCTCCGTGAGCCGATCGGTGCCGTTCTCGCCGACATCTGCCGCGATATGGGCATCTGTCGCGGCCACCCTCTCTGGGACGAACTGCACGCCGCCATTACCGAATTCGGCGGCGGCGGTTTCGTGCGCCGGGTCAGGGACAGGCTTAACCAGGCCTTCCCCATCGCCCATCTCGTGGAGCGTTTGAAAACCCGGCCCGAAGCCTCGCCCGAACCGGCCTCTACGGGTCCACCGCCTGCTCCTGCCTGACACACATGCTGGCGGCGCACGTCTTCGCACACGCTCTCGGGGCCATCAGGTCCCCGGCGAGGTGCGACCGCGTGTCGTTGGTATGATCAAACGCCATGCGACCAAGACGGGCTCAATCAACGCCGTGCCGATGAGAATGCCGAACAGCCGATCGAGCGATGGAGCAATTGCCGCGCTGGTGTAGTGGTCCGGCACCAGCGTCACGAGGATCGCCAGCGTGAACTGAGTGCCCACATAGACGTGCGAATGCTCGCCGTTCTCGATGTGCCGGCCAATCAGCACGCCGGCGGCGGTGCCCAGGATCATCACCACAGGGTCGCCTTGTGCGATGAACAGGATCAGCGCTGCGGGCGCTGCGCCGGCCAGGCATCCGACGATGCGCTCCGTCACTTTGCGGCTGACCGGCCCCAGTCCGCTGACGCCCAGGCTGCTGATCGGGACCATCATCACGGCCATGATGCTGATGGCGGCCTGTGCCATCTCGCGGATCCCCAGCAGCGCTCCCAGCGGTGGCAGGAAAGCGAGGGCAATCGCTCCCTGCGCAGCATGCCGCAGCGCCAGGGGGTGCCAGCCGATCCGCTGCGCCGGGGCAGAGCGAACGCCGGGCCACCGGCGCCGCGCCGTCAGGGTCGACAGCGTGCTGACAATGCCGCTGGCGACGGTACCCGAGCCGACTTCCAGCACGCGCGTCGTCGCGAACGCAGTGATGGCGAGGCTCGGATGACCCAGCTTGTCGAGCAGGATCATTTCGAACGTGAGGCCGGTGAACAACCAGGCATACGAACGCCGGCCGGTCAGCGCACCGTAGAGCGTGACACCGCCAAACGCCGCACCCGCCAGCGAACACAGGGGCCAGAAGCCTTGAATCGCGGGTACGACGGCAAGGGCAAGCCCCGCACCGAAAGCCGTCCCGACCACCCGCAGCGTCCCGCGCAGAAGGCAGTCCGCGACGTGGCCGCGCATCACCATGTAGCCGGAGAACGCCGCCCACGAGATGTTCTGCGCGCCGACCAGATGCGCGATCACGATGGCAAGCAGCACAGACAGCAGGCATTCGAGTTCGTCGACCAGTCGCGACCCTCGCGGGAGCGAAGGCCGCAGCCAGCGCAACGAGGTGGGATCGGCACTCAGCACCCGCCCTCCCTGTGCCTGTGTACCGGCAGGTGCCAGTGGCGCCAGGGACGGACAGCCAGCGTTGCCAGGGCGCTGTTGCCACTGCCCGCCGGTATCACCATCCCCATGCCAGGCCCACCGGTCACACCCCCCAACCGGCCGACAACGCGAAACGCCGTGATCACCGCCAGCGTCCCGAAGATCACCGCTCCCGACGCCTGCCCGATCAGCAATCCCGCCGGCCCGAACTGCGCGCCATACGCGACGAACGGAATCGTGCCGAGTGTCGCCCGCCCCCAGTTGAACAGCGTCGAAAGCACCGGATAGCCAAGATTGTTGAACGCGGTATTCGCGACGAACAGCGCGCCGGTGAACAGGAAGCCGGCGGCGAGCCACGAGCAGAACAGATGCACCAGTTCGGCTGTCACCCCGGTCGCCGAGAAGGCGCTCACCACCAGCGTCTGTGCCGCCGCCAGGATCGCCCAGGCACTCAGCACGGTCGCCAGTACGAAAATGAAGCTGTCACGCAGCGTATCGCGCACCCGGTCCAGCCGCCCGGCGCCGGCATTCTGCGCCAGGATCGGCCCCACCGCCCCGGTCAGCGCATAGATCAGTCCGAACGCCACCGGCGAGATCCGGTCGATCGTCGCTTGCCCCGCGACCGCGTCGGGACCGAATGCCGCCATGCTGCGCGTCACATACGCGGCGCCGACCGGCGTCGCGAGATTGGTCAGCACCGCAGGCAACGCGATATGGAAGATCGCCATCATGTCGCTCAACAGAGCCCGCAGCGACGGCCGCGCCACGAGATCGTGCCGGCGCGTCGCTCCACGCCATCCCAACGTCGCCAGCACGCAGCGCGACACGACGGTGCTGACCGCAGCTCCAGGCAGCCCGAGGTGCAGGCCGAAGATCAGGATCGGATCGATCACCGCCGTGGTCACCGCGGCGAACAGCGTGACGTTCATCGCGCGCCTGGCATCGCCGACGCAGCGCAGCAGCGCCGAGCAGCACATCCCGCTCGCCATCAGCGGCAGGGCCGGCGAGGTGATGGTCAGGAACTCCGCCGCAAGCCTTCGCGTCTCGCCGTCGGCGCCGAGAGTGTCCAGGATCGGCGCGAGCAAGGCCACCGTCCCGAGTCCGACGACCAGACCGGTCAGCACCATCAGCACCAGCCCGCTGCCGGCGATGTGCCGTGCGGCGCGCTCCTCGCCGGCACCAATAGTGCGCGCGACAACCGCGCCAACGCCGATGGCAAGCCCGAGGATCACCGAGGTCTGGAAGAACCCGACCACCCCGGCGAAGCCAATCGCTGCGGCAATCGGCCGCTGGCCCAGCAGCGAGATGTAGAACAGGTTCAGCAGATCGACGGCGAACACCGCGATCAGCCCGATCGCTCCGGTTCCCGCCATGACGACCACGTGCCGCATGATATTGCCGGTCACGAAGCGCGCCTCATGCGCCGCCGGTGTAAGTGGCACCGCTACGCCCTTTGAATCCGCGCCGTCACGTCATGTCTGGTTCCGGCGCAGGATGTCCGCCGCCGCCGCAACAAGCCGTCGCGTATCATCCTCTGTCCCGACGGTGATGCGCAGGTAGTCCGCCGTGCGGGGCTTGTTGAAATGCCGCACCAGCACGCCACGATCCCGCAACGCTGCCGCCAATTCGGTCCCGCCCCGGGCCGGATGCCGCGCAAAAACGAAATTCGCGCTGGAAGGCAGAACCACAAAGCCGAGATCGACCAGTTCTCGCGTCATCGCCTCCCGTCCCGCGACGACCCTGGCGCAACTCGCGCGGAAATACGCGTCATCCAGTACCGAAGCCGCAGCCCCCGCCTGCGCCATCCGTCCGAGCGGATACGAATTGAAGCTGTCCTTCACCCGGTGCAGCGCCTCGATCAGCCCTCCATCGCCAAGCGCATACCCAACCCGCAACCCGGCTAGCGCCCGCGACTTCGACATCGTCTGCACGACCAGCAGATTCGGATGATCGGCGATCAACGGCACGGCGCTTTCGCCGCCGAAATCGACATAGGCCTCGTCGATCAGCACCGGGATGTCGGAATGCTCCCGCAGCAGTTGCGCGATCTCTGCGCGCGGCAGTGCGATGCCCGTCGGTGCGTTGGGATTGGCGATCACGATCGATCCCGCCTCGCGCCGATAATCCTCGATCCTGATGCGCATTTCGTCATCCAGCGTCACGGTCTCCCACGCCACGTCGAACAGCTGTGCCCACACCGGATAGAAACTGTAGCTGACGTCAGGGAACAGCAGCGGCCGCTGCTGCTTCAACAGCGCGACGAAGGCATGGGCAAGCACCTCGTCGGACCCATTGCCAACGAACACCTGCTCCGGCGTCACGCCATGATGAGCGGCGAGCGCCTCGCGCAGTGCCGTCGCCTCGGGATCGGGATAGAGCCGCAACGTATCGGCCGCAGCCGCGCGCATCGCCTCGATCGCGAGTGGCGAAGGGCCGAACGGGCTTTCGTTGGTATTCAGCTTCACCAGGTCGGCAATGCGCGGCTGCTCGCCGGGCACATAGGGCGAAAGCCCGCGCGCAAGCTCGCTCCAGAACGGGTTCATCGTTTCACCGCATAGCGGAAGTCGCAGTGGCCGGCGCCCTGCATGATGGTCTGCGTGCGCGTCAGTTCCACGCCGTCGCCGAAGCCCTCGGCCATCGGAAAATCCGCGCTGCACACCAGCAGGAATCCGAGCTCCGGTTCACCGATCTCATGGAAAAACCGGGCGTAGCGGCATCCCGTGACATTCACGTCGAACGTGTCCGCTGTCTGCTTTTCCACTTGGTAGTCGAGTGCGTCGCCGTCCGCGAACCGCTCGAAGGTCGCAGCCATATTCTTTCCGAATTCCGATCCCTGCTGCCGCCGCCACCACGCTTCGCCGGCCTTGCGGTAGAAGTCACCGAGCGCCTTGCGAACGATCGCATCGGCGCGCTCCTCGCCAAGCTCCGCGCGCAGCGTTTTGATGAGCGGAACCAGCACCCTGGCCTGGATCTTGACCTGCTCGATCAGCGGGATGCCCATCGTTCGCCTCTGTGCTGCGGGTGCGCCACATCGCACCCCTCGCCGCCACCGTCAACGAATGCGGCGAAGGATTGCGACTGCGCACGTGAGGCCTACTTGTGCACGACCAACGACAGGTGAGGAACGCATGCTCCTGCGATGGCTTGCACTTCTTGTTGCCTTCCTGGCGTGTCTGGCCCCGATGGCTCACCTCCTGGAGATGCCGAACAAGCTACGGCTCGATGGCCCGCTGTGGCTTGCCGTCCAGCAGCATCTCTATAACGGCTGGGGGCCTTTCATCGGCGCACCGACGGAGATCGGTGGCCTGCTCATCAGCCTGATCCTGCTCGCTGCCAGCCGCGGGCGCGCGCGAATGCTCGTTGGCCTCGCGGCTGCGGCCTATGGCGGCATGTTGCTCAGCTTCTTCTTGCTCAACGCGCCGGTCAATGCGGCGGTGAACGGATGGACACCGGCAACGCTGCCAGTGGATTGGGCCGGCTATCGCTGGCGATGGGAAATCGGCCACGCACTCTCTGCTGTCTTCGCTCTGTTGGGCCTGGCGGCGACAGGCGCGGCCGTATTGCGTGGAAGGCCTCCGACTGAATCCGCCATGTGCTAATGCCGCGCCATGCGCATCCTTCTGACCGGATCGTCCGGCTGGCTCGGCCGCCATCTTGCCCCGCGGCTGCGGTCGCTCGGCCACGCCATCATCGGTCTCGACGTCGCGCCAGGTGCCGATACGCATATTGTCGGCTCGGTAGCGGATCGCGCGACAGTCGACCGTGTCTTCGCCCGAGGCATCGACGCGGTGATCCACGCCGGCGCGCTCCACAAGCCCGACATTTCCCGCTACCCGGCACAGGCCTTCATCGACGTGAACGTCACCGGCACCCTCAATCTCCTGGCAGCCGCCAGGGCGGCGGGACACGATCGCTTCGTTTTCACCTCCACCACCTCTCTGATGATCAATCAGGCAATCCGCGATGAGACCGGTCCCGGCGCGGTCTGGCTGGATGAAACCAGCGGCCCGCTCGCCCCGCGCAACATCTATGGCGTCACCAAGCTCGCCGCAGAAGGATTGTGCCGTCTGTACGCGACAGAGCATGGACTTCCCTGCATCGTCCTGCGCACCGCGCGCTTCTTTCCCGAAGACGACGACACCCATCGCTCACTGGCCGGAGAGAACCTCAAGGCGAACGAGTTTCTCCACCGCCGTCTGACGGTGGAAGATGCCGCCGATGCTCATGTTGCCGCATTGGACCGCGCTCCGCTGCTGGGCTTCGACATCTTCGTCGTCTCGGCTCCTCCTCCGTTCCATCGTGCCGAGGCTGTGGAGCTGAAACGCGACGCAGCCGCTGTCATCACGCGCTATTTCCCTGACGCGGCAGAACTCTTCGCGCGGCGCGGTTGGACGCTGCCGGTCAGCCTGGGCCGCGTTTATGACCCAGGCCATGCCGCGCGCCGGCTGGGCTTCCGCTGCCGCACGGACTTCGAAGCCGTGCTCGCCGCGTTGCGCGAGGATCGTCAACTCCCGTTCGTCCACGACCCGGCCTACGTCCCACCGCGCTTCCGACCGCGCACACCGCGGTCCCTGCCGGTTGTCAGCAGCGCCAGCAGCGCCTTCGCCGCGGCGCTGAGATACCCATTGCGGCGGTGCACGGCGGTGATCGGCATCGTCGCCTGCATCGAGGGAACATCGAGCGCCACCAGCACGCCCTGACGCAGTTCGTCGCGCACGCTGCTCTCCGGCACCAGGGCGAGACCAAACCCCGCCTGCGCCAGGCGCTTCTGTGCTGTCAGGCTATCGATCAGCGTCAGCTCGGCATCGTTCAGCCCGGCGCGTGTCAACTGCTGCGCCAGCGTCTGTCCGGAGTCCCGCTCGCCAGGCGCTGACGGAAAGCCGATCCACCGCTCACCGACCAACAGGCGCGTTTGTCGTATCCGGCGGCCGGCCAGCCGGTGTCCCGCTGCTGCGACCACCAGCATCTTTTCATGGCCGGCATCCAGCGACACCAGCTCCGGCCGATCGACGCGGAAATAGCGCAGCCCCAATGTCACTTCACCGCGCCGCACCAGATCGGTGACCTCGCGGCTAGAGGCGGTGCGAAGCTGCAGACGTACATGGGCCGACCGAGCCGCAAACGCTCGCAACGCCGTGACCACATGTGTATCGGCGAGTGTGCCAACCAGCGCGAGTGAGATCTCTCCTTCGATACCCGCTTGCAGGCCGCGCACCGCGTCACGTCCGTCCCTGAGCGAGGCGAGCGCCGACTCCGCATGCGGCAGGAAGATGCGGCCTGCCTCGGTCAGGCGTGCCCGTCCCCGCAGGCGTTCGAACAGCGGTGCGCCGAGCTCGTGCTCGACGATCTCGAGGCGGCGGCTGATCGCAGGTTGCGAGCGATGCAGCCGCCGCGCGGCGCCTGTGAAGCTGCCAAGCTCGGCGATCGCCAGAAATGTCTCGACACCGTCGAAATCCATCAATCAGTTTTCCTGATCATCAGTGATCGCAGTATGCATTGGACATTGGCTGCCGCCAGGCCGACATCAGTGCACAACACGGGCAGGAGGACCAACATGCGGACTCAGGCAGAGAAGGCGGCGGCTTTCCGTGCACTGCACGATCGGCCCGGTGCCTTCATCATTCCCAATCCGTGGGAAGCCGGCACGGCAAGGCTGCTGGCCGGACTGGGGTTCGAGGCGCTCGCCACGACCAGCCTCGGCCTCGCCAACATGCTCGGCCGCGCCGACAGCACGGTGACGCGCGCCGAGGTGATCGCCAATTGCCGGGTGATCACCGAGGCGACCGATCTGCCGGTCAATGCCGACTTGGAAAACTGCTTCGCGCATGAACCGCAAGCAGCGGCGGAGACGATCCGTCTCGCCGCCGAAGCCGGTATCGTCGGCGGCTCGATCGAGGACTACAGCGGCGATCCCGCCAATCCGATCTACGACTTCGATCTTGCCGTTGCCCGCGTGCGGGAAGCGGCGCGCATCGCACACGCTCTGCCGGTTCCATTCCTGCTCACCGCGCGAGCAGAGAACCTCATCCACGGAAGCACCGATATGGCCGACACCATCCGTCGCCTTCAAGCTTATGAAGCAGCCGGTGCCGACGTGCTCTACGCGCCAGGATTGCGCAACCTCGACGAGGTCCGCCACGTCGTGCGTGCGGTGAACCGTCCGGTCAACGTGGTCACCGGCTGGCTCGACCCGGACATCACCCTGGCACAGCTCAGCGACGCGGGCGCCAAGCGCATCAGTGTCGGCGGCGCACTCTCCCGCCTAGCGCTGGCAACGTTCGTCAACGCGGCCCGCGCCATGCAACAACAAGGCTCCTTCGCATGGATGCGCAACATGAGCGGCATGGCCGAACTCAGGAAGCTATTCGATTGACTGTTGCTCTTCCGTCATGGCTGGCCAGCGAGCCGGCCATCAGTCGCAGCGGCACCAGTGTATCTACCGAGGAACATACACCCGTCCATCGAACAGCCGCCGCGCGGTGCGGTAGAACGCGCCGCTGTGCGCGACCCACTGCCCGCCGTCCTGCGCCACGTCCGCCCCCACCGTCAGGATTCCGGACGGCATGCCGATCCGCACCTGCGCCCCGGCGCCGGGTGCAAGAGCCTCTGCCACCACTGTCCCGGCAATATTCGCCGCCACCGCCGTGCACAGTGACGCCGTCAGTGGCAGCGCCCGATGCGGCTGGCCGTTGGACAGGAACCGTGCCGTCAGGTCCACCTGCGACGCCGCGATCGACTCGCCCGCCAGTGTCGGTGCATCCATCGGCGAAGCGACGAACCCGATGATCGGCACCGCCGCCACGCCACGCGCCGCGGCATCGTCCTGCGTGATCCCCATCGCGACGGACGCGCGCCGCCGGATGACCTGCAGCCGCTCCATCAGCGCCCCGTCGCGCTCCAGCTCCTCCGGCAGCTCCCGCCCGATCAGCCCCAGGTCGCTCGCCCGCACAAACACGCAGGCATTAGCCGCATCGACCAGCGACACCTCGATCGTCTCGCCACCACCCAGTTCCAGCCGATCGGTCGCCCGCCCTGTCGGCAGCAGCCTGCCCGTCGTCGCTCCGCCAGGCGCCAGGAAATCGAGCCGCACCGGCGCGCCTGTCCCCGCCACGCCCGGGATCGCCATCTCGCCATCCGTCGCCGCCCGGCCGTCCTCCAGCGGGAACGTCGAGCGGATGATCTTCCGCGTATTGGTATTGAAGATGCGCACCACCGCGGTATCGCCATTCGGCCGCACGATGCCTTCATCCACCGCGAACGGTCCGACGGCAGAACTCATATTCCCGCAGTTGCTGCGATAATCGACGCTGGCCTCGCGGATCTGCACTTGCGCGAACGTGTAGTCCACGTCGGCATCCGCGCGATCCGAGGGCGCCAGGATGCACACCTTCGACAGCGATGAGATCCCGCCGCCCATGCCATTGAGCTGCCGTCCATTCGGATCCGGGCTGCCCATCGCCGCCAGGAAGATCGGATCCCACTCAGCCCGATCCGGCAGGTCGCGCGCATGGAACATGATCGCGCGGCTGGTGCCTCCGCGCATGAACACAGCCGGATAAGAGAGCAACGGCATGGACGCCTCCTTCGCTTCGCTCCAGACTGACCATAGCGGAGGAGGCCGCATGCCCAAACGACCCAACATCGTGTTCATTATGGCCGACGATCTCGGCTATGCCGATGTCGGCTGTTACGGGCGCCCCGAGCTCTCCACCCCCAACATCGACCGCATCGCATCCCGCGGTGTCCGCCTCACACAAGGCTACGCCAACTCGGCCGTCTGCTCCGCCACGCGCCTCGCGCTGATCACCGGACGATACCAGTATCGCCTGCCGCTCGGGCTCGAAGAACCACTCGCCGGGAAGACCGATATCGGCCTGCCTCCCGACCACCCGACGCTGCCCTCATTGCTCCGGCAGTCGGGCTACGCCACGGCGCTGGTCGGCAAATGGCATCTCGGCGTCCCGCCCAACTTCGGACCTCTGAAAAGCGGCTACCAGCAGTTCTACGGCATCCGCAGCGGCGCCATCGACTACTACTCCCACCTGAACGCCAGAGGCACCCACGATCTCTGGGACAATGACGCCCCTGTCAACGCCAATGGCTACCTCACCGACCTGCTCGGTGATCGCGCGGTTGCCGTCATCAACGACCTCGCATCGCGCCGATCCCCCTTCTTCCTCAGCCTCCATTTCAACGCGCCGCATTGGCCATGGGAGGCGCCCGGCGATCGCGCCGAATCGGAACGCCTGCGTGGCGGCAATCTCCGCCATTACGACGGCGGCACGCAGCGTACCTATCACCGCATGATCGAGGCTATGGACCTCCAGATCGGCCGTGTCCTGCAAGCACTCGGCGCCCACCACCTCACCGACGACACGATCGTCATCTTCACCAGTGACAACGGCGGCGAGCGCTTCTCGGACACCTGGCCTTTCATCGGCATCAAGACCCAATTGCTCGAGGGCGGCCTGCGCGTGCCCACGCTGATCTGCTGGCCGGCCCGCATTCCGGCGGGCCAGGTCAGCGATCAGGTCGCCATCACCATGGACTGGTTCGCGACATTGCTCGCGGCAGCCAACGTCGCCCCATCAGCAACACATCCGCCCGACGGCATCAGCCTTCTCCCAGTGCTGACCGGCCACCACGCCTCGATCCCGCGCAAGCTGTTCTGGCGCTACAAGACCAACGCGCAGCGAGCGATGCGCGATAGCGACCACAAATACCTGAAACTCCGCGGCAACAGCTTCCTGTTCAACGTCGAGGCTGATCCGCGCGAGCGTGCCAACCTCTGGCACCGCCAGCAGGACCGCGCCGCGCGCATGCTGGACGAGTGGCAGGCCTGGAATGCCACCATGCTGCCGGAAATCCCGGACAGCTTCGGCGAAACCTACACGGCGGCACAACTCGCCGACCATTTCGGGAGTGACGCATGACCTTGCAGTTCGGCTGGTGGGACCATTTCGAGCAACGCGCCGACATGCCGCTGTGGCAGCAATACGATGAGCGCATCGAGCTGATCCGCCACGCCGAGCACCTCGGCTTCTACGGCTACCACGTCGCCGAACACCACTTCACGACATTGGACATGGCGCCGTCACCGCTGGTGTTCCTCGCCGCTGTCGCGCGCCGCACGGAGAAGATACGCCTGGGCACCATGGTGCTGTGCCTGCCGCTCTATCATCCGACCCGCCTGATCCAGGAAATGTGCATGCTGGATCAGCTTTCGCATGGCCGCTTCATGCCGGGAGTCGGTCGCGGCGTGCGCGACGTGGAGCACGAGTGGTTCGGCAGCGACACGACGCGGACGCGCGATGCCTATGACAACATGCTCACCGTTGTGCTGGAGGGGCTGCGCACCGGCCGGCTTTCCGGTCACAGCGGCCACTTCGATTACAAGGACGTGCCGGTGCATTTCGAGATGGTGCAGAAGCCCTACCCGCGCTTCTGGTATGCCGGCAACCTTCAGCGCGCCGCAGAGCAGGGCATGAATGCGCTCGGCCGTACCACGCGCGACATGGTCGATCAGTTCTGGCAGATCTGGGAAGCAGGGCGCGCCCGTCGCGATCCTCGCTTCCTGGGCGACGATCCCATGGTCGGCTCGACCCGCCACATCGTCATCGCAGACACCGATGCCGAGGCTCTGTCATTGGCGCGGCGTGCCTTCCGCGCCTACGCCGAGCATTTCCATGCGACCGAGGTGCGGATCGAGGGCGGCCAGCCTCACTACGGCGCATTGCCACGACCAGGAGGTGTCAATGCAGATGACATGATCGATGCGGGGCACGTGCTGGCCGGCTCCGCTTCAACCGTGCGTGACAAGCTCCGTCGCTTCGTCGATGCGATCGGCCCGAGGCACAACTATTTATGCGGCGCATTCCAGTGGGGCGATCTCACCACGGAGGAAGCCCGGCATTCACTCGATCTGTTTGGATCGGAGGTGAAGCCGGCCTTGTCCTGAAGGATGCTCACTTGCTGACGGCTTGCCAGCCGCGCGCTGTCATGCATGACGCGGCCTTCACCTCATCGACATCCACGCGGGTCTGCACATCGTAGCCCTGTATCGACGTGGTCGTGGAATTCTCCTTGCGGCACTGCGCCCGATCAGCCTGATACTCGGCGTCGCCATAACCGGGATGATTGACGTTCTTATACTGGGTCGATGAGCAGGCCGACGCCGTGCCAAGAATGCAGAACGCGACCAGTTGCCAATGACGCATACGCTTCCCCTTCGTCCACCTCTGGATTCGACGCCAGATCGGGTCAACATAATCCATAATGATCGCCTTCGCTGAACTTTTGGAACGGCTGGTCTTCACGCCCTCGCGCAATGCCAAGATCGCGTTGCTGCGCCGCTATTTCGAGACTCAGCCGGACCCGGATCGCGGCATCGGTCTCGCCGCCATCACCGGCGAATTGTCCTTCAACGCCGCCAAGCCGGGCCTGATCCGCGAACTGGCGGCGTCGCGCACCGATCCCGTGCTGTTCGCGTGGTCCTACGACTATGTCGGGGATCTCGCGGAGACCGTCGCATTGATGTGGCCGGGCGTGCCGACCAACGCCGCGCCGCCGCGCCTCGCCGAAGTCGTTGAAGCATTGGAATCAGCGCCGAAATCCGCGCTGCCGGGGATTGTCTCTGCCTGGCTCGACGCGTCGGATGCCTCGGTCCGCCTCGCTCTGTTGAAGCTGATCACCGGTGGCCTGCGCGTCGGTGCCTCGACGCGGCTGGCCAAGATTGCCCTGGCCGGGATCGGTGGCGTCGAACCCGACGACGTCGAGGAGGTCTGGCACGGCCTGGCACCACCTTACCTCGCCCTGTTCGCCTGGCTCGAGAAGCGCGGCCCACGCCCTGATCCGGCGCAGGCACCGGTCTTCCGTCCACCGATGCTCGCACATCCGCTGGAAGCAGCCGATCTTGCCGGCCTGCATCCGGCCGATTGGCGCGCCGAATGGAAATGGGACGGCATTCGAGTCCAGCTTGTCGCGACGCAGGGCGGCCGCCGCCTCTATTCACGTGGCGCCGAGGACATCTCGCACGCATTTCCGGAAATCCTGGAGGCGATGGACTTCCAGGCTGTACTCGATGGCGAATTGCTGGTGGTGCGCCAGGGGCAGGTTGCGCCCTTTGCCGATCTGCAACAGCGATTGAACCGCAAGGCAGTCAGCGCCCGCATGATGGCGGACTACCCCGTTGCCATCCGTCTCTACGACATCCTGTTCGAAGCTGAGGAAGACGTTCGTCCCCTGCCGTTCGATGCTCGGCGCGCACGGCTGGAATCCTGGTACGCGCAGGTGCGTCCCGCGCGCATGGACCTGTCCGATCTGATCCGGTTTTCCTCGCTCGATGAGCTGATGGTGCTGCGCGACGGCGCCCGCGCCGCGTCGATCGAGGGGCTGATGCTGAAGCGCGCCGACACCGCGTACGTGCCTGGCCGCGTCAAGGGCCTGTGGTGGAAGTGGAAGCGCGATCCGCTGACGATCGATGCCGTGTTGATGTATGCACAGCGCGGGCACGGCAAGCGCAGCAGCTACTACTCCGACTATACGTTCGGTGTCTGGCGCGAAGACGAGCTGGTCCCGGTCGGTAAGGCGTATTTCGGCTTCACCGATCAGGAGCTGGCATTTCTGGACCGCTGGATCCGCAACCACACCGTTGCGCGCTTCGGCCCGGTTCGAGAGGTCGAGAAGTCGCTGGTGCTGGAAGTCGCCTTCGATGCGGCTCAACTGTCGAACCGCCACAAATCCGGCGTCGCACTGCGCTTTCCCCGCATCTCCCGCATCCGCACCGACAAGCCGGCAGCCGAAGCCGATCGGCTGGAGGGCCTGATGGCGTTGGTGGAAAACAAAGTCGCAGCGTGAGTCCGCCGGCTTATTGACCCGCTCCCCGCCCTCATGCTGCGGTGCGCCCCGGCGATGAACGGGGGAGAACGAGCGATGCCGCTGGTGCCAAACAATACCAAGCGCAAGATGCAGTCAGGTGGCGTGGCGTTGGGCTTCGGCGTGCATCATATGCGCACTGCGGCGGCGCCCGTGCTCGCCGCGGGAACCGGGCACGACTGGCTGTTCCTCGACAACGAGCACGGCTCGTTCTCTGTCAGCGAGATCGCCCAGCTCTGCATCGCCTCGCTGCCCACCGGCGTGACACCTCTGGTCCGTGTCTGCGCCAACGCCATCGACGAAGCCACCCGCGCGCTGGACAACGGCGCGCTCGGCATCATCATGCCGCATGTAGATACGGCGAAGGAGGCGCGCCGCATCGCCGAGGCCTTCCACTATCCGCCCCGTGGCACGCGAAGCTGGGGCGGACCGCCGGCGATCTATGGCTATCAGCCTCCCGCGATGGCCGAAGCACAGAGGGCGATCAATGACGAGATCATGACGGTCGTGATGCTTGAGAGTCCCGAGGCGATCAAGAACGCCGGCGACATTGCCGCCGTCGATGGCATCGACGTGCTCTTCATCGGTACCTCGGATCTTTCTTCCGAACTTGGGGTTGCCGGCCAGATGGGCCATCCCAAGATCATCGACGCGTACGCCGACGTGGGCGCTGCCTGCCGCAAACATGGCAAGATTCTTGGCATGGGCGGCGTGTACGACGAAGAGAATGCGGCTCGCTATGTCGGCATGGGCGCAAAGTTCGTACTGACTGGCTCCGACCACAGCTACATGATCATGGGTGCCACGCAACGCAGCGGTTTCTTCAGTTCACTGCCCACGGCACCGGCCGAGCCCCCCAAGAAGGACAAGAAAAAGCATTGAGACGCGCACCTGAGAAGGTCACCTCGATAGCTTAATCGTGTTCGGCGTGATCGTGCGCGACGACCCTTCGCGACGTGCCGGCCGTCGTCGGCGGAAAACGCGGCAAAGGCGGGACGCACGAAAGAGCGATTGGCAGCGTCGGCGTCGCGGTCACGGGATGGTGAAGGCAACCAGCGGCCGGTGACACGACTTCGGACAGCGTAGCCGCAACAGCGCGCAGGGATCCGATGTCAACGCTGACCAGCCTTCTCGACCACAACTTGCCGAACGGTCTCGGCACAGCACTGACCGCGCCGATCAATCCGGACACCACCAGCCAGCCGTCCACGTTGAGCTTCATCGAGCAGGACGTGGCCGCCGCGGTTGTCTCGGCCAAGCCGGTCGCACCGGTGCAGGCGGCGCCTGGCGCACCATATTCGGCGATGTATGTGTTCGGCGACAGCCTGAGTGACACCGGCAACGTCTCGCTTGCGACCGCCGGCCTGCTGCCGGTATCGCCCCCCTATGCGGATCGCAGTTTCAGCAATGGCCCCGTCTGGGCGCAGGATGTGGCACAGTCGATCGGCTTGCCCGCTCTGCAACCAAGCCTGGCAGGTGGCACTGATTTCGCCTACGGCGGGGCGTTGACTGGCCAGACACCTGTGCATACGCTCAACCCGACGGATCTGACATCGCAATATACCCAATTTGTCGCCCAGGCGCCGTCACCACAGCCCGGTGCTCTGTATGCCATCTGGATTGGATCGAATGATGTGCTCGATATCGCCAACGACACATCGCTGACGCCTGCGCAACAACAGCAGGCTGTCGCCGATGCCGTGAACAACGAGGTATCGGTCATCAGCGGCCTGGCAGCACACGGAGCGCAGAACTTCCTCGTGCTGGATGTGCCCGATCTTGGCAAGACGCCTTACGAGGCGGCTCGTGGCACGGCCGTCGCACAATCCGCATCGTCGCTCGCATCACTCTACGACACGGATCTTGCCGCCGCGCTGAAACCGCTGGAGGCGTCCGGCGCTTTGAAGATCGACCTTGTCGACACTTACTCGGTGCTGGATGGCGTGATTGCCAACCCGTCGGCTTATGGCTTCACCAACGTCACGGAACCGATCTGGAACGGCAACCTGACCAGCGCGAGCAGTGGCACCCTCCAGGCGACCGGCAGTTCGCAGAGCCAGTACCTGTTCTTCGACTCTCTGCACCCAAGCGCACAGGCTCACGCCACACTGGCGGCGGGCATCACGCAAGGCCTGACGGGAACCGCCTGATGGCCGCAAAGCCAATGATCGACAGGTAAGTGGACAAGGCTTAAGACCAGCCTCCGCCGCTGGTGACGCCGGCACCAATCCAGGGCATGAAGACCCCCGACAAGGATGGAGAGGCGCGATGATCCGCGGCAGGAAGCTGAGCACTGGACAATGACGCTACGAAACACCGCGCGCACCCGGCTCGCCGTCGATATCGGCGGCACCTTCACCGATCTTGTTCTCGAACTTCCCGATCGGACGCTTGCGACCAAGCTTCTCACCACGCACGCCGCCCCGGACGAGGCCGTCATCATTGGCGTGCAATCGATCCTGCAGGAAGCCGGCATCCCGGCATCTGCGCTCGACCTGGTGATCCACGGCACGACGCTGGCCACCAACGCGTTGATCGAACGCAAGGGGGCGCGAACCGCCTTGATCACCACGGCGGGGTTCCGCGACTCGCTGGAGATTGCCTACGAGCACCGCTTCGAGCAGTACGATCTCTACATGGAACGCCCGGAACCGCTGGTCTCACGCGACCTGCGCCTGGAAGTGCCAGAGCGCATGGCCGCCGACGGCTCCGTCCTGCTCCCAATCGACGAAGCAGCCCTCGAACGCCTGCTGCCCACACTGCAACAGAACGGCATCGAGGCAGTCGCAATCAGCTTCCTTCACTCCTACATCAATCCGGCGCACGAGGAACGCGCGCGCGCCGAGATCATCCGTCTGCTCCCCGACCTCGCGGTCAGCATCTCGTCCGAAGTCTGCCGCGAGATCCGCGAATACGAGCGAACCTCTACCGTCGTCGCCAATGCCTATGTGCTGCCGATGATGGCTCGTTATCTTGCGCGCATGCAGGACGGCCTGCGTCGGATCGGCGCGGATTGTCCACTGTTGCTGATGATGTCGTCAGGCGGCATCTGCACTGTGGAAACCGCGTGCCGCTTTCCGGTGCGTCTGGTGGAAAGCGGTCCCGCCGGCGGGGCCATTCTTGCGCGCCATGTGGCGGCACGCGGCGGCTACGACCGCGCGATCTCATTCGACATGGGCGGTACCACCGCGAAGATCACGCTGATCGACGACTATACGCCGCAGCAATCGCGTCACTTCGAGATCGCCCGCGCTTATCGCTTCGCCAAAGGCAGCGGCTTCCCCGTCCGCATCCCGGTGATCGACATGGTGGAAATCGGCGCGGGCGGCGGCTCGATCGCGCGCGTCGACTCCCTGCGGCGTATCGTTGTCGGCCCTGACAGTGCCGGCGCCAGTCCCGGTCCGGCCTGCTACGGACGAGGCGGCACTCACCCGACCGTCACGGACGCCGATGTCGTGCTCGGCCGCATCGATCCCACCCGATTTGCCGGCGGCAAGATCACACTGGATGCCACCCGTGCCGAACACGCCGTCGCCCACGATATCGGCGTCACGCTCGCGATGTCTCCTCGCGACAGCGCACGCGGCATTGCCGAGATCGTCGATGAAACGATGGCCAGCGCGGCACGCGTGCATGCGGTGGAGAATGGCAAGGAAACCTCCGGCCGCACCCTGATCGCATTCGGCGGTGCGGCGCCCCTGCACGCCGTGCGCCTCGCGCAGAAGCTTGGCATGCAGCGTATCGTGGTGCCGCCCGGCGCCGGCGTCGGCTCCGCGTTCGGCTTTCTTGGCGCCCCCATCGCCTACGAAGTTGCGCGAACTATGCTCGTGCGCCTGGATGCGATCGATCAGGCGACGATCGACACGCTGTTCGCCGAGATGCACGCCGAGGCCGAGGCCGTGGTTCGCCTTGGCGTATCGACGGGCGAACTGGTGGAAACGCGCACCGGCTATATGCGCTATCGAGGGCAGGGCCACGAAGTCGCTGTGCCGCTCCCCAACGGCCCGCTCGATCCCGCCGCCCTGCGAGCGGCGTTCGACACAACCTACACGCGTGTATACGGTCGGGTGATCCCCAGGCTGGAGATCGAAGCCGTCACCTGGACGCTGTCGCTCGCCGAACCGCATGAAATACCGGACAAGCTTGCCGCTCCGCCAAGCACCGGTGCCGCCACGCCAGAAGGCACCAGGGCCATGCTCGAAACCACCACCGGCGAGACAGTCGAAGCCGCTGTCTTTCTCCGCTCGGCATTGCGCCAGGGCGCATCCTTGCAAGGCCCTGCGGTGATCGTGGAGGACGGCACCTCCACCATCGTGCCCGGCGGCTACGTCGCCCGCATCAGCGCCGGCGACGACATCGTGATCGAGGAGAAGCAACCCTGATGCGCCGCAATATTTCCGAGATCGAACTCCAGATTATGTGGAATCGTCTGCTCTCGGTGGTCGAAGAGCAGGCACAGACTTTGGTGCGCACGGCTTTCAGCACCTCGGCGCGCGAGGCCGGTGACATCTCCGCCGGCGTCTTCGACCTTGAAGGTCGGATGCTCGCGCAGGCCGTCACCGGCACGCCCGGCCACATCAACACGATGGCCCGCTCAGTCGGCCATTTCCTCGACGTGTTCCCGACTGCGCAGATGAAGGAAGGCGACGTTTACGTCACCAACGACCCCTGGAAGGGTACCGGCCACCTGTACGACCTCGTCGTCGTATCTCCCACCTTCATGGATGGCCGCATCGTCGCGCTGTTCGCCTGCACGACGCACCTGGTGGACATGGGCGGTGTCGGCCAGACGCCGGAAGGGCGTCAGATCTACCACGAGGGCCTCTTCATCCCGCTGCTGCGCCTCGCGCGTGCAGGCGAGATGAACGAGGACCTCCTGGCGATGATCCGCGCCAATGTCCGAGAGCCGGTACAGGTCATCGGCGATGTCTATGCACTGATTGCCTGTAACGAGATCGGCAGCCGCCGCCTTGTCACGATGATGCGCGAATTTGCGTTGGGCGATCTGGATATGCTGGGCGAGGCGATCATCAGCCGCAGCCGCCAGGGCATGGCCGACGCGATCAGCAAGCTGCCGCAAGGCACCTGGACCGCAGCCATGCGGATCGATGGCTACGAGGCACCGATAGACCTCGTCGGCACGCTGACTATCGGCAAGGACTCGATCCATGTGGACTATACCGGGACCTCTGGCATGTCGTCCTACGCGATCAACTGCCCGCTGTGTTATACGGAAGCATATACAACCTTCGGTGTGAACTGCATCGTCGCACCTCACATCCCCAACAACACCGGCACGCTGGACGCTGTCCGTGTGACCGCGCCCGAAGGTACCATCCTCAGCGCCACCTATCCCGCCGCGGTTTACGCGCGTTCGGTCATGGGCCACATGTTGCCGGACGTTGTCTATGGCTGCCTCGATCAGGTGCTGCCTGGCCGTGTGCCGGCCGAAGGCACATCGAACCTGTGGACGTTGAACCTGATTGCCGGCCACGGCCTCACCGGTATTGGCCGCGCCGCCGGCACCCCGTTCATGGTGAACAGCTTCCACTCGGGTGGTGCGGGTGCGCGACCCAATCAGGACGGTCTGTCGGCAACGCCATTTCCATCCGGCGTGCGCAATGTGCCGGTCGAGGCAACCGAGGCGATCACGCCGCTGGTGATATGGCGCAAGGAACTCCGCCAGGATTCCGGCGGTGCCGGGCGCCAGCGCGGCGGCCTCGGTCAGGTGATGGAAATCGGTTCCCGGGAGGACGCGGCCTTTGGCATCTTCGCACGCTTCGAGCGTGTGAAATATCCCGCCCGGGGACGTCATGGTGGCAGCGCAGGTCAGGCCGGCCGACTCTCACTGAAATCCGGCACCGAGCTGAAACCTAAAGGTCTTGCCGTTGTTCCCCCCGGCGATCGTCTCGTCGTCGAGATGCCCGGCGGCGGTGGCATGGGCCCTCCGCAGGAACGCGACACTGCGGCCATCGAACGCGATGTCCGTCTTGGCTATGTGTCGCACGAAGCGGCCCGCCGCGACTACAAGGCGCCTGGCTGATCAGAGCTCCACGCGCCGTTTCGCCAGCTCCGCTTCTTTGAAGCGCAGCCCCAGGCCCGGCGCGTCGGTCAGGTGGAACAGACCATCAACCGGCGTCGGCGGGTTCTCGAACACCGCATGCGTGCGCGTCGAAGGGTCGTTCCACTCGATCGGCTTGGCCGCCTGCAACTGCGCAGCCACGACATGCATGTTGGCGGTATGGCCGATCATTGGCTGCGTCTGATGCGACACCAGCTCCACGCCATGTGCGTGCGCCAGCGCGGCACAGCGAACCAGGCCGGTGATACCGCCCATCTTGACGATATCCGGCTGGATCATCCGCACGCCCGCATCGATCAGATCGGCCAGCGCCGCCAGTGTATACGTCTGTTCTCCAGCCGACACGGTGATGTCCAGTGCGCGCGCAACCTCACCCATAGCCTTCACGTGGTAGTGCTGCACAGGCTCCTCAAACCACCAGTATCCAAGCTCTTCCAGCACTCGCCCCACGCGGATCGCGCCCCCGCTGGTGAAGCCGTTGTTCGCATCGAATGCCAACGGAAAAGCGTCGCCCACCAGCTTCCGGACCGCACGTGCCTTGGCGATGTCGCCAGGAATATCACGGTCCAGCAATGTCCTCGGATTGTCGAAGCGGATCTTGATCGCCGCGGGCTTGTCTTTCATGCGCGCTTCTACCACGCGCAGCACATCGTCCAACGAACGATCGCCGTTACCGCCAATCGACGCATAGAAGGGCAGGGCGGTACGCCACGCGCCACCCAGCAGTCGATAGATCGGTTGCCCAAACAGCTTGCCCTTGATGTCCCACATTGCGATGTCCAGCGCGGCCAACGCCCCGGTCAGCGCGCCCTCCGGCCCCAGCTTCACATGGGTGTGGAGCAACGTGTCCAGGAGGACAGCATGGTCCAGCGGGTCCTTGCCGATCAACGCCGGCGCGAGGTCGTGCCGGATGATGCCCAGCGAGGCACGTCCCCCTTGCATCGGAGATGCCTCGCCCACGCCTTCGATGCCGTCATCGGTCACGATGCGCACGAACGCACTGTGCTGCGTCGGCTTCTCATCCGGTGCCCATCGGACCTGAAAGGCATCGATCCGTGTGATCTTCATCGCGTTTCCTCTCCCGCCTGGCGCGGCTAATCAACACTGCCTGATGCCGTGCGACAAGCCGTTTCCTGCTGAACGGGATGTGTGTGCGCCAGGCTCACGATCGCGTGGTCGCCTCTGTCGGATGACGCCGCTGTCATGCATCTGCTGTTCCGGCATCACGGAGTTCGGCAATGGCTGGCGAAACGCTGCATGAGGATCCCGACAAACTTGACGCGCAGATTCTCGATCGGCATCGCGCTATTTCAACGCTGATGGAAGAGTTGGAAGCGATCGACTGGTACGACCAGCGCATCAAGGCGAGCGAAAACGCCGAACTACAATCCATCCTGAGGCACAATCGCGATGAAGAGAAAGAGCACGCATCGATGCTGCTGGAATGGCTCCGCCGCAACGACGAATGCTTCGATCGGCATCTGCGAACCTATCTCTTCAGCACGGGTCCGATCCGTGAATCGGCTGCGGCCGATCCCGGCAGCGGTGACGGCAACCTCGCCATCGGCAGCCTGAGGCGGGGCTGAGGCATGGAACACCCGTATCGCGAACTGGCCCCGATCACCGCGTCCGCATGGGCTGAGATCGAGAAGGATGCCCAACGCATGCTCAAGACGATATACACTGCGCGCAGGCTGGTGGATTTCGTGCTGTGCAGCTCTACCTGGAGGAGAGCTTTACCTTCCGGCTGCTCTCACCACAGGCCGTGTTGCCGTTGGCGTTCCCGAACGCGGAACTCAGGAGCGAAGCTGCGCCGTGGCGGCTTCATCCCAAGTCCCATCGGCGCTCACCGCGACCTTGTACAACGCGCGTGCGTTGTCCGCCGATACCAGGCCATCGCGCACGTCGCGTGCCACCAGCGCGGGATCGCGTGACACAGGATCACCCATTCCGGCACCGCCAGGTAGTTTCAGAATCAACCGGTCACCATCAGGAATGGTCTGGAATCCCTTGGTGCGCAGTGTCTTCCCGGACTTCAGGGCGACCGCGCCCGTGGCACCATCGAGTCCGCCCTCACGCCCTTTCGGAGCATTGGCGACCCGGTCGAAGATCGCATTGATCGCGAATTCCAGATCGCCTTTGCCGCCGATCTCCATCGTCTGGCCTGTTCCGCCGCGCGTGCGTCCGGCGCCACCGGAATCGGCACGCAGTTCCTTGATCCAGAACACCACCGGCGCCACGTTCTCGGTCGCCTCGACCGGCATCGTGCGCACCCCGGACGGGAAAGCGGTAGCGTTCAGCCCGTCCTGTGTTGGCCGGGCACCTGTGCCGCCGGAATTGAACGTGATGATCTCGAAGTCAGGCAGCACCGGACGATTGCCTCGCGCCTGCCCCGATACGGCGGATCCGCCGCGCAACGGAGGATTCCATAACGCCGCGGCACCTTCGGCCGTCACGCGTTCCGGCACCGCCTGATGCAGGCAGCCCATCATCAGGTCAGGCAGCAGGTGTCCGATGACGTGGCGCACGGAAACCGGGTACGGCCGTGGCGCATTCAGGATGCAGCCTTCCGGAATCTTCATCCGGAACGGTGCAAGGCTCGCCCAGTTGTTGGGAATTTCCGGCGCCACCACGCACTTGATGCCGAAGCATGAATAGGCGCGACAATACGCCGGTGGCACATTGATGCCGCGCGACGACAATCCGGATGTGCCGGCATAATCGACCTCGATGCCATCATCCAGGATCGTCATCGTCGCCTTGAGCGTGACCTGCTCCTCGTAGCCATCGGAGCAGATTTCCGCGAGGTAGGTGCCCTTTGGGATGCGGGCCACCTCCGCCAACGTCGCTCGACGCGAGCTTTCGAAGATGAAGTTGGCCAGCGGCTCCAGGCTGTCCATCTCGAACTCGTCCATCATTTCGACCAGCCGCCGTGCTCCCGCATCGTTGCAGGCACACAGGGAGTAGATGTCGCCCTCCAGCTCCACAGGCAGACGAGAACCGGCCCGAATGAAGTCGAAGAACGTCTCGTTCGCCTCGCCTCGATCGAAGCATCTGACAATCGGTATATACATGCCTTCTTCGAACACCGAGCGGCCTTCCGGTCCCATGCCGAGCCCGCCGACATCGATCACGTGCGCGGTGTTGGCGAACAGCCCGACGATGCGATCGCGATGGAACGCCGGCGTCACAACGGTCAGATCATGCAGATGCCCGGTGCCAAGCCAGGGATCGTGGGTGATGGAGTGATCGCCCGGGCTCATCGTCTCGGCAGGGAATTTGCGCAGGAAGTGGTTGACGCTTTCGGCCATGGAGTTCACGTGGCCAGGCGTTCCGGTCACCGCCTGCGCCATCATGCGCCCCGCAAGGTCGAAGATCCCCGCGGACAGATCGCCCGCTTCCCGCACAGTGGTGGAGAACGCGGTGCGGATCATCGTCTGCGCCTGCTCCTCCACGACAGAGATCAGGCGGTTCCACATGATCTGCCGCTGGATCTGCGCCAGCGCGCCGGTCTCGTGAGCCATCAGGCAGTCTCCCGCGTCAATTCGATGTAACCCAATCCATTCATCGTGGCATGCCAGCCAGGACTGACCAGCGTGGAGGTCTCGTCCTCGGCGATGATGGCCGGACCGGGAATATGCACACCTGGCGCAAGCGCCGTGCGATCGAAGATCGACCACGGCGATACTTCGCCCGTTGTCGTGTCCCGCACCAGTTGCGTGCGTGCGGGCGTCGCATCCGGCGAGAACACCGCATCATCGCCGGCGACCGGCAACTCCGATTGATCATCCGGGATCGTGGCAACCAGCACGGCATAGCTCATGATCTCGACATCGGAGCCGGGAACCGGCCGATCATATGCCTTGGTATATTCAACGTCATAGGCAGCGCGGATAGCAGCGACGTCGCGCTCGGCCAAGGGGCGAGGCGGCAGCGGCACCGGGATTTCATGTCCCTGGCCGACATACCGCATATAGGCGATGCGGCTCTGGGTGACCGGCGCGCCGAAACTGCCTTGCTCCACCACGGAAGCTGCCTCGGCCTCCATGTCGGCCAGCAGTGCGTTCACCGCTGCGACGTCGAAAGTGGAAAAGCGCTGATAGAGGCTGCGAACCACCTCATAGCCCACCGGTGCGCGCAGGAAGCCGATGGCGCTGCCGACGCCGGCACCCGATGGTACCAGCACGTGGCTGATGCCGACTTTCTCGGCCACGCGGCAGGCGTGCACCGGTCCACCGCCACCGAATGCGATCAGCGTGCGGCCCTCATAGGTCTTGCCGGACTCGATGGCATGGACGCGCGCGGCATTGGCCATGTTCTCATCGACCATCTCGATGACGCCGAGCGCCGCCATCTCGGCGTTCAGCCCCAGGCTCCCACCCACACGCGATGCCAGGGCATCATGCGCCGCGGCGACATCGAGCTTCATCGTGCCGCCGGCGAACCGCGCTGGATCATACCGGCCAAGTGCCAGGTTCGCGTCGGTCACCGCCGGCTCCGTGCCACCGCGCCCGTAACAGGCCGGCCCCGGATCAGCACCGGCACTCTCCGGGCCAACGCCGATGCGCCCCATGATATCGACATGCGCGATGGAGCCGCCACCCGCGCCGATCTCCACCATCTCGATCACAGGGATCCGCAACGGCAGGCCGGATCCCTTGCGGAAACGCCCGACGCGCGCGATCTCGAAGGCGCGCGCGGTCTGCGGTTTGCCAGCATCGATCAGGCAGATCTTGGCCGTCGTGCCCCCCATGTCGAACGACAGCACGTTGGCGATGCCGCATTGCCGCGCAATCGTCGCCGAAAAGATCGCACCACCCGCGGGGCCGCTTTCCACCAGCCGGATCGGGAAGCGGCACGCCGTATCGATCGTGGTCAGCCCGCCGCCTGACAGCATCATGAACACCGGCGCGCCGACACCGGTGGAACGCAATTCATCCGCCAGGCGGCGCAGGTAGCGTGCCATCAGCGGTTGCACATAGGCGTTGGCGACAGTGGTGGAAAACCGTTCCCACTCACGCATTTCCGGTGATACTTCGCTGGACAGCGACACCGGGATGTCTGGCAGTTCCTCGGCAAGGATGTCGCGCACCCTGCGCTCATGCACCGGATTGACGAAGGCATGAAGGAATCCGACAGCGATGCTCTCCACGCTGTCACGCTTCAATGCCGGCACCAGGTCGCGCACCGCTGCCATGTCAAGCGGCAGCAGCACATTGCCTTCGTTGTCCAGCCGCTCGGGCACTGGCAGCCGCAGATGCCGAGGCACCAGCGGTTCCGGCAGCACGATGTTCAGATCGTACTGGTCGTACCGGCTTTCGTTGCCCATCGCGATCACGTCGCGAAAGCCTTGGGTGGTCAGCAGTGCGGTGCGCGCGCCCTTGCGCTCGATCACTGCGTTGGTGGCCAGCGTTGTGCCGTGAATGACGATGGCAATGTCGCCGGCAGCCACGCCGGACAGGCGAAGGATATCGTGGACGCCGGCCATCACGCCCTGTTCCGGTGCGGCGGGCGTGGTCAGGACCTTGATGGTGGTGCGAATGCCGTCATGCTCGAGTGCAAGATCGGTGAAGGTGCCGCCGATATCGACGGCAAGTCGAGCAGAAGGCATCAGTCCCCCGGATTGTGTCAGGCGGCCGCAGTGAACATTGGCCGCGCCGCACTTGCAAGCCGCGTCAGTAAATCACGGTTTCCCACAACGGCTGATTGTCGCGCACGCGGTGATAGCCAAGCGGCGTGAGGTCCAGCGTGCGGTATTCCCCGAAACGGATCAGCTCGGAAACCGCGCGCCCGGTCGCTGGCCCGTGCTGCACGCCATGTCCGGAAAATCCGGATGCAACGATGAGGTTCAGGATGCCGGGGATCGGCCCGATGACCGCATTATGGTCCAGCAGGCACTGGTCGTAGTGTCCCGCCCAGGCTCGTTGCAAGCGCAACTGCTCCAGCGCCGGTATACGGTGGGCGAGGATCGGCCAGAGCGGGTCCTCCAACAGATGCATGTCGGGGTTGAAATCGTCCCCCGGATGCGGGTCGTTGTCCGCCGGCGGCGAAATGCCGCAGATGAAACCATCGCCTTCGGGCCGGATCCACATGCCGGTCGTATCGAATACCAACGGCATGTCGGACCCATCGAGCGGCGCGCGGATCATGAACGCCGTGCGCTTGCGGGGCTCAATCGGCAGCGCAATGCCGACCCCTGCCGCTACGCGGCCAGACGAGGGGCCCGCCGCTATCACCACATGATCCGCGGCGAGGCGTTCACCGCTTGCGGTGCGCACCCCGATTGCGCGTCCCGCCGCAACCTCGATCTCTACGCATTCATCGTGCAGGTACCGGACGCCACGCGCGATCGCATCCGACCGGACCGCGCGCAGCAGGCTATAGGCGTCGAACCAGCCTTCATTGCTGAGTCCCAGGGTGGCACAGGCCAGGTCGGCAGTGTTCAACCATGGGAACCGCGATGCGATCTGGGCGCCCACGAACAACGCGACCTTCGCCCCTTCGGCAAGTTGCATCGCATGGTTGGCGCGCAACGTTGCCTCCCCTTGCGGGCCGGCCAACACGAGATAAGCGCGGCGCACGAGGCCGACGCGATCCGCCATCGCCTCCAGGAACCCTGCACCGAACAGCGACATGCGAACATTGAGCGGCAGGGAGAACTGGGTGCGGAACGACGCGGCCGACAGCGTGGTCGCGGCATACTGGTAGGTCGGGTCCTTCTCCAGCACGACGACATCGCCATGTTCGGCCAGGAAATAGGCGACGCACGAGCCGACGATGCCGCCGCCGATGACGATGGTGCGAGACATGCGGGCAGCGTGACCCGCCGCAGGCACTTTCGCAAGCCGAGCCGATTGGCGATAAAGCGCCATCAAGATTGGGGAAGTTCCATGCCGTCACGTCTGGTGTTTGCCGCTCTGATGCCGCGTGACGTGGTGGCGCGCGCGAAGGCGGAATTCGATGCCGTGGTTGTCGAAGGCGACAACGACATGACGGTCGAGCAGGTGATCGCGGCGTCGCATGCTCATCGTGCCGAGGCGATCCTGTTCACCAACACGCTGCCGCTGACCGC
>DATJJM010000358.1:0-5660 GCA_035492535.1 Acetobacteraceae bacterium
CCGCGGGCCGAGGTGATCGTCGGCGACGGCATCGATTACGTGAAGCGCGCGGCGGATGCCTCGTTCGATGCGATCATCGTGGATTCGACGGATCCGATCGGTGTGGGGGAAGTGCTGTTCACCGACGAGTTCTATGCCAACTGCGCGCGCATCCTGACTTCGCGAGGGCTTGTGGTGAACCAGTGCGGCGTGCCGTTCATGCAGGCCGACGAGCTGCGCGAGACAAGTGCGCGGCGGGCGAAGTTCTTCCCGCATGTCACGGCGTATGTTGCGGCGGTGCCGACCTATGTCGGCGGGTTCATGACGCTGGGATGGGCGGCGAAGGACGCGTCGCTGACGCGCGTCGGTGCCGATGACGTGCGGGCGCGTGCAGTTGCGGCGGGCATTCTTGGCACGACGCGCTACTGGACGCCGGAGATCCATGTGGGGGCGTTCAACCTGCCGCCATACATCGGCGAGCATTTGCCGCAGCGGTAGATGCTGCGGGGGGCGGCGCATCTTGCCTCAGTGCGCCTGTATCCACGCGATGATGGACGGGACAACCTGTTCCTCGATGCCGTAGTAGCCGTGGGGTGACAGTGCCTGGCAGGGGTCGCTGCGCAGCGAGCCGCCCGATACCGCCAGCAGTTCCTTCGGTGCGGCTTTCGTCATCAGCGCCATGGACGATGCCGTGTCGCCGAACGGGCTGGACCGGCAGCCGTCGTCGCGATTGTGCACCACGAGGGTTGGCATCCTGATCTGGGCCAGCGGCGCGCTGAGCATGCCTCCCTGCCAGACCGATGACGTCAGGACGACACCCGCTACGCGCGGCGGGCCTGCAACCGCTGCCCCCTCTGCGGCTGAGATCGAGCCATTGCTGGTGCCGACCAGCCAAAGCGGTGCCGGCGAACGGCTTTTCAACAGAGTAACGACCGCGGTGATGTCAGCGGCATGCTGCTCTGAGGCGCGGAACGGCGGGCCCATTCCGGCCGGATGGTCGGATGGCGTGTCGAATACGGCCACGGTCATGCCGGCAGCGGCAAAGCGCGGTGCCACGCGCACCAGGAAGTTGTTGTGCAACTGGGCGTAGACGCCGCTGCCGCCGGGGAAGAGCAGGACCGTGGCCTTCGGGTTTGCGGCGGCGGTGATGTAAACGGGCTGGATCACGCCCGGGCGCGACTGAACATCGACCCGTTCCTGCGCCGCCGCGCCGCTGATCAACAGCAGCCAGACGGCGAGAACCCTTACCAACGCGCCGCCGCAGCGTCGTCGGCTTCGCGCGCCTCGACCCAGGTGGTGGCTCCGTCCGTGGATTCCTCGCGTTTCCAGAACGGCGCCTTGGTCTTCAGCCAGTCGATCAGGAAAGCGGTGGCGTCCAGCGCTGCCTGGCGATGGGAGGAGGCGGCGAGCACCAGCACGATGTTCTCGCCAGCCGTCAGCCGGCCGACGCGGTGGATCACGGTGCAGCCGAGCAGGGACCAGCGGCGTTCGGCTTCCTCGGCGATGCGGGCGATGGCGCGCTCGGTCATCGCCGGGTAGTGCTCGAGCGTCATGGCTGCGACGCGCTCGCCGGGATTGCAGCGCACGGTGCCGACGAAGCAGCCGATGCCGCCGATGTCGGTGCGCCCGGCGGTCAGCGCGGCGAATTCCGCACCGACACTGAAGTCTGCCTCCTGCACGCTGATGTGGGCCATCGGTTCAGCCTCCCGTCACCGGCGGGAAGAAGGCCACTTCATCGCCAGGGCCGATCGGGGTGGTCGGATCGGCGAACTCCTGGTTCACCGCGCAGCGTACCGTGCGACGGTTGGCGAAGGCGCTGGCGTGGCCGGGACCTCGGTCCGACAGCCAAGCGACCAAGTCGGCGACAGTGGCGACACCGGAGGGCACCGGCACGTGTTCCTCGGACGCGCCGACGCGCTCGCGCAGCCAGGCGAAGTAGAGAATGGTCAGCGGAGCTTCGGCGTCAGCCATGGTCAACTCAGCGCGGTGTGGGGACCGTCTCGATCCTGCCGTCTGAATGTATGATGGTGCTGGTGCCATTGCCATTGGGCACGATGATCGCCGAACCGCCGCCGGGTGTCGTGGTGGTCTGGTAGCCGCTGCTCCCGCCACTGGTCACCGCCGGGCCGCCTGGCGTCTGGTAAACCTGACCGGCCGGATTCTGTCCCGGCGGGGCGGTGTTGACCGGAGGCGGCGGCTTCGGCTGCGGCAGGTTGGACAGGCCGGGCTGAGTCGAACCGGGTGGGGTCGAACTGCCGCGCGAGGACACCGGCGGCGGCGGATAGGGCGGCGCCGATTGCCGCTGCTGCTGCTCGAACTGCGGCGAGCCGGGCACCGGCTGCTCCGGCTGAGGCTGTGCGCCCTGCTGCTCGAGTTCCTGGAGCGTTGGTTCGGGGGCAAGAGGGCCTGGCCAGATGTCGCCAGGTTCGGGGGTCAGCGGCTTCACATCGACCTGCTCGCCCACCACCCGGCGCATATTCTCGCTTTCGCCGACCGGCATGTGGGGATTGTTGCCGGACGTGAGCGGCGGGTTCCACCACGTGCTGTAGCCACATCCGGACAGCGTGAGGCAGAGGCAGGCAAAGGCGATGCGCCGCATCAAGATGGGCTCCAACGGGGACTTGGTCGTCGCGTCAATGGGCCGGCCAGGGCCAGCCGGCGCGGAATGTGCCCCGGCCAAGCGCGATCCTCAAGCCGTGATACAAAAATCGATGATCCAGGCGCTGACCGCGTGGGGATCATCGAGCGGCAGTTGTGTCCGATCGGTCGTCACAACGACGTCACTGGCGACCGCTATGATATCGGGCTGGTCCGGCCAGATCGGCGGCTTACCGACGGCTGGCCGGTAGACCTCGAGCTTCGGAAAGGGGTGGGTCTTGTAGCCTTCCACCAGCACCAGATCGACCGGTTCCATCCGCGCCAGCAGCTCGGGCAATTCGGGTTCCGGGCCCGTGATCTCGTGCAGCAACGCCCAGCGGGTGCCGGAAGCGACCAGGACCTCATGGGCGCCGGCCTCGCGGTGGCGGTAGGTATCCTTACCCGGCCTGTCCATGTCGAAGCCATGGTGCGTGTGCTTGACGGTGGACACGGTCAGGCCCTGCGCACGCAGCAGGGGGATCAGACGGGTCAACAGCGTCGTCTTGCCGCTGCCCGACCAGCCGACGATACCGAGTACGGACTGGGTCAGGGCGCTTGCCGCTTCGGCAGGGCGACGGAGCGCGGAACGGATGCGTGGTGAACGCCGGCCATCACGTAGTCCCACCCGGTCCACAGCGTCAGCACCGCGGCAACCCACAGCATGATCTCGCCGATACCGCTGACCGGGACAAATGACAGATGCAGCCAATGTGCTGCGGAATCCCCGGCGAGCAGCGTGCCCAGCGCGCCCATCTGGAAACCGGTCTTCCACTTGGCGAGCTGGGTCACCGGCAGGCCGATGCGCAGTTCCGCCAGGTATTCGCGCAGTCCGCTGACCAGGATCTCACGCAACATGATGACGATGGCGGGGTAGAGGCCAAGCGCCGAGAGGCGACCCAGGCCCACCAGCATCATGAGTGCGGCGCCGACAAGGAGCTTGTCGGCGATTGGATCGAGCATGCGGCCGAGATTTGATTGCTGGCTGCGAGAGCGGGCGAGCCTGCCGTCGAAGTAGTCGGTGATCGCGGCAGCAGAGAAGATGATGCAGGCGCCGATGTCCGCCAGCGGCTGGTGCAGCGCAACCAGCGCGACCAGCAGCGGAATCGCGGCAATCCGCGACAGCGTCAGCAGGTTTGGCAGGTCGGTCAGCATTCCCGCCAGCCTAATCCCATGCCGGGCACTTCGGGAGGGGGGATGACCGCAACTGTCATGAAACTGAGATAGTTGCCAGCCACGACGCCGCTAGGCTGCAGCCCGAACAACAACATACGCAGGGGAATCGTATGTCTGAAGCAATCGCGGTCGGCGCCGGGGCGCGGCCCAACTTTGATAGGCGGCCCCACCTCAGTGGGGCCATCATCTTCATCGTCCTGCTCGGTGTCGGGCTTGGTTTTGTGCTGAACGGAATTATCGGCGACATCGACGCCGCCCACACTCCACCGGTCGCCGTCGGCGCTTTTGTGCTGCTGGGCATCGCGCTGCTGATCGCCCTCGGGTTCGAGTTCGTCAACGGCTTCCACGACACCGCCAATGCGGTTGCAACGGTGATCTACACTCACAGCCTGCCACCACATGTTGCCGTCATATGGTCGGGCGCATTCAACTTTCTAGGCGTGATGGCGTCGTCAGGAGCGGTGGCATTCAGCGTGCTGAGCCTGCTCCCGGTGGAGCTGATCCTGCAGGTGGGGGGAAGTGCCGGGTTCGCGATGATCTTCGCGCTGCTTATCGCGGCGATCATGTGGAACCTCGGGACCTGGTGGCTGGGACTGCCGGCCAGCTCGTCGCATACCATGATAGGCTCGATCATCGGCGTGGGCCTGGCGAACCAGTTGATGGCGCCAGCAGGGTCCGCGACCTCCGGGGTGGACTGGTCGCAGGCGATGGGTGTGTTCCGCGCCCTGCTGTTCAGCCCGCTGGTTGGCTTCATCCTGTCTGCTCTGCTGCTGTTGGTGCTGAAGGCGGTGGTGCGCAACAAGACGCTGTATACGGCGCCGACGACGGACAAGCCGCCGCCGGTGTGGATCCGCAGCCTGCTGATCCTGACCTGCACCGGTGTGTCGTTCGCGCACGGCTCGAACGATGGGCAGAAGGGAATGGGGCTGATCATGCTGATCCTGATCGGCTCGGTGCCGACGGCGTTCGCGCTGAACCACGCGATGCCGCATGCCGCGACGCCGGCGTTCTATCAGGCGACGGAAAAGGCGCGGGCGATTTTCGCGGCGCATGCGGCGGGGGCGCCGGCGCCCTCGGCTGATGCGGCGCGCGCGGCGGTGACCGCCGCGATCCAGGCGCGCCAGGTGCAGGGTCCGCAGACCTGGGAGGCGTTGGACGTATTGACGGGGGATATCGCCGATCAGGTGCGCGAGAACGGCGAGATCGGCCAGATCGCGGCCGCCGCCGTGCCGAACGTGCGCAATGACATGTATCTGGCAAGCGAGGCGATCCGGCTGGCGCAGAAGACGAGCCTTTCGCCTGAGGAAGCCTCGGTGCTGACCACCTATCGGGGTGCCATCGACAACGCGACGAAATTCATTCCGACATGGGTGAAGATCGCGGTGGCGATCGCGCTGGGGCTTGGCACGATGATTGGCTGGAAGCGCATCGTGGTGACGGTGGGGGAGAAGATCGGCAAGAGCCACCTGACCTATGGCCAGGGTGCGGCGGCCGAACTGGTGGCAGCCGTCACGATCGGTGGGGCGGACATGTTCGGGCTGCCGGTGTCCACGACACATGTGCTCTCGAGCGGCGTGGCGGGGACGATGCTGGCGAACGGATCCGGGCTGCAATGGAGCACGGTGCGCAGCATCGCGCTGGCCTGGTTGCTGACGCTGCCCGCGGCAATGCTGCTGTCGGGTGTGCTGTACTTCGTGCTGCGTCAAATCAGTTAGTCTGGCCGTTCGCTTCTTCCTGCGTTGTGAGGGGCAGGTAGTAGGCGAGCTGCTCCTCTGTTGGCGGGTTTTGGGCGTCGATTTCGGCCTGCTCGGCGATGGCGGCGTCTTCCTCGGCGGTTGCCTCGGCCCAGGCGGCCTTGTTGGCGTAATCGT
>DATJJM010000359.1:0-3286 GCA_035492535.1 Acetobacteraceae bacterium
TGTCGGCCAGCCCCGGCGCCAGCGACGTCACGATGAAGCCTTCCGCTGCCGAACCGAGCTGGGCAAGCAACTTCGGATTGTAGCCGGCGGAATAGGACGAGACACGCTGCGTGAGACCCAACTGACGCATCTGCGCGATGATCAGCGGCGTATCCACAAGCAGCCCATGGATATGAACCATGTCGGGATTTGCGGCACGCATCTTCAGCAGCATGCCGGAGAACTCGGTGGCCTTCGGATCATAGGCCTCGAACAGCACGATCTGTCCGCCAGCGCCTTCGAAGACCGACTTGTAGAGTTTGGCCGCATCGATGCCGGTCTCGTTGTTGATATAGGCCACCGCGGCACGGCGCTTGCCCAGCTTGTCGTAGGTGTACTTGGCCAGCGCGGTGATATCGACCTCGGCCAGAGGAAACAGCGTGTAGACGTAGTCTCCCAGTTTGGCGATGTCCGGTGCATTGGCACCCACCGACAGCTCCAGCGCCTTCTCACGATTGGCGACCGGCGCCTGCGCCTTCACCACGGCGCTCCAGGCGGTGATGAACATCGGAACCTTGTCGATCGTCGCCAGCCGGTTCGCCGCGTTGATACCAAGTTGCGGCGAGGCCTGGGTGTCGATGACCACCAGTTCCAACGGCCGGCCGTTGATGCCGCCGGCATCGTTTACGTCCTTTGCCGCCATGCGCATGGCGGTGACGAAGTCGGCGCCGTAACCAGCCTCGGAACCGGTGAGCGGCTCGGTGATGCCGAGTTTCAACGGCTCCTTGCCCTGCGCGGCGGCTCGGCCAATGAAGGCGCCGGCCAAGCCAAGGCCACCGGCGCCCTGTAACAGAGCGCGGCGCTCGATTTTCAGTCGTTCCATATCCCATGCCCCCCTTGGCCGCCGATCGCGCGGCGGCATCAGTCTACTCGTTGGTAGCTGATTATCGCGGGGAATGGGACAGCGTCTAGCCGGGAGAATGGTTGGGCGTGGCCTGGTCTGCTGATTGGTTGAACGTTCAACTTGGCCCGCCCGATCCAGCCCGACCAGCGCCATTGCTGCAACCATCTGGCAGTGCCTCGTGTTGTGCGGTGGCGCCACCCAGAGCACCATGCCCTCAACTGCGGACTGACGCGGGACCGGGGAAAGGGCACATGGCGACGGACTACAGCATCTGTCTTGGTACGGCCGGCTGGGGTGTCTGGCACAGCCCGGATGCCGGAGAGTCGTGGACGCGGCATCGCGCCCCATTTCCCCTGAACAGCCGCATGCAGGCGTTGGTCGCCCACCCCAGTCAGGCCCAGACCGTTCTCGCGGGCGGCGATACCGGCATGTTCATCAGCCACGATGGCGGCGCTCGGTGGGACCGGATTTCCGCCCAGGGAGACTTGCCCACGATCTGGTCGCTCGCCATCGATCCGGTTGATCCGAACATTGTGTTCGCCGGGACCCGTCCGGCCGGAGTCTATCGCTCGCTGGATGGCGGACAGCGATGGGAGAAACTGCCCGTGGACATCGCCCGGGAGTGTTCCATCGGCACACCATTCGTGACTGCCTTGGCCGTGGACCCGGACGATCATCATATCGTCTGGGCGGGTGTGGAAATCGACGGTGTCTTCCGCAGCATGAATGGCGGAGACACCTGGACGCATCTCAAGTCCGGCATGTACGACCTGGATGTTCATGACATGAAGATTGTAGCGACGCGGCCCAAGCGCCTGTTCGTCAGCACGGCGCGCGATATGTTCATGAGTGATGATCTCGGCGAGACCTGGCAGGTCCTGGGTATCAAGGACAAATGGCCACTGCCTTACGCCCGCGGCCTGGCAGTCAAGACCGACGATCCCCGCGTGCTGTTCGCCGGCTGTGGCCAGACGACGACGGGCGAAAGTGGACACGTGCTTCGCACCACCGACTACGGGCAGCGCTGGGAGGTCCTTGATCTGCCCAACCCAGCCAATGCGACCGTGTGGGGTATGGCCACGCATCCTGCGAATGCAGACCGCATCGTGGCATTCACGCTGTTCGGCGAGGTGTACGTCAGCGAGGATGCCGGAGCGTCCTGGCGCAAGATTGCGCGCGAATTCGGCGAGATCCGCACGGCGGCCTGGGTGCCGGCGGAGTGACCGTGAGGGAGGACAATCAATGAAAGACTTCTCCGGCAGGATTGCCGTGATGACCGGCGGCGGCTCGGGAATGGGCCGCGAACTCGTGCGCCAATTGGTCGCCGAGGGCTGTGCCATCGCGATGTGCGATGTGTCCGCCCGCGGCATGGCGGAAACCCAGCGCCTGTGCACGGCAGGCGGATTGCCGCAGGGTCTGCGCATCACGTCGCATGTCGCCGATGTCTCAAATGAAGCCGATGTGCTGCGGTTCCGCGATGAGGTTGCGGCCCAGCATGCGACCGATCGCATCCACCTGCTGTTCAACAACGCCGGCATCAGCGGCGGCGGCAGCATGATCGTGCATGATCGCGCAGAATGGGAACGTACCTTCAACATCTGTTGGAATGGCGTCTACCTCAACACCCGCGCCTTCCTGCCAATGCTGCGCGCTGCGGATGAGGCGCACATCGTCAACACCAGCAGCATGAACGGTTTTTGGGCCTCGGTCGGACCCGATACACCGCATACCGCCTATTCCGCTGCGAAGTTCGCGGTGAAGGGTTTCACCGAGGCGCTGATCGCCGATTTCCGCATGAACGCGCCTCATATCAGGGTGTCTGTCGTCATGCCGGGACATATCGGCACAGGCATTCGCGACAATTCGCTCAAGGTGCAAACCAACACCGACGCGGATGGATTGAATGCGGCGCAGATCGCGCAGATCCGCACCCGGCTCACCTCGATGGGCCGCGACGCGGCGAAGTATTCTGATGCCGACATCGAACGTATGCACACCGAGCGTGCCCGGCGCTTCGTCACCGACGCGCCGACCAGCGCGGCAGAGGCGGCGATAATCATTTTGGACGGTGTCAAAGCCGACCGACTCCGCATCTTGGTCGGGCCAGACGCGCAGATCATCGACCGTATGGTGCGCGAAGACCCCGATCACGCGTACGAGCCGGAGTTCTACGAACGCTTCGCTTCTGAAGCGGGCTGGTATCCCGGTCGATGATGGTGGAACGCTGATCGGAGCGAATGGAATGAACGACTTCGACCAATCCTTCCTTGAGTTTCAAAATGCGGCGCGTGCGCGGCGTTCTGCCGAAGACTGGCTTGTCGCCTTCGAGACAGCGCTTGTTTCGCGGGACGCGGCGCGGATCGGTGCCCAGTTCCACCAGGACTGCCATTGGCGCGACATCCT
>DATJJM010000360.1:0-16771 GCA_035492535.1 Acetobacteraceae bacterium
TCGAGCAGCGCCATGCGCCAGTCCTCGCGCAGCACGGCAAGTGCGGCAATCAGCGCGTAGGCCCCCCAGTTCGACACGCCGGCAACCACCAGGTGATCTGCCGGCGTCGCACAGGCGATCTTCTCACCATGCGCGACAAACTCACCGATCAACGCGGCCGGCACCGACCCCATGCCGATCTCATTGCCGCCATCGCCGATGGCAATGCGCGTCCACGGTCCGGCGAGAAACAGATCGTCAAGCGGCGTGGTGAACGTGCTGATGTCCTCACCCCGCATATTCCGCGGTGCACCGTCGGCGCTGCGGCCACAACGCTCGATCGACACCACATGCGTGACACCAAGCGTCCGCCACAAGGTGACGACCTCATCGACGGAACCGCCCAACGGAACAACGTCCAGCGGCACATCGGCGGCCCGAAGGGCGGCAGCGCACGTCCCACGGCATGGTTCGTCGGTCACGACCCGGCAGGGAACGCCAACCCGCCGCAGTGCATCGGCCAGCATGGCCGCGCCAACAGGTCCATCTGTCTCGGCCGCCGGCGGCGTTCCCAACGGCACATAGAAGCCAGTGATGATTCCCACCGACAATTTGCCAGCCGCTGCCATCGCGGAGGCGGCCTGCCACAGGCCACCGTTCGCCGCAGCGAACAATCCGTCGATGTTCCGGCCGACCTCCTGGTGGATCAAAGCCTCAATCCGATCGACCGTTTCATGCATGGCAGACCCTAATGGAACCACAGATGAACATCGATCAATCAGAATCTGTGTTCATCTGTGTCCATCTGTGGTTCAGATTCATAGCGCCGCCAGTTTGGAATTGCGCAGGTCGGTGATCAGCATCGAGCCCGGCGCGTGGGTGATGCAGAACTCCGGCTTCACCGCCGCGACCGCCGCCTGGGGCGTGACCCCGCACGCCCAGAACACCGGCATCTCATCCGCCCGCACCGGCACCGCATCGCCATAGTCCGGCTTGGTGATGTCCGCGATGCCGATTTGCTCAGGCAGGCCAAGATGAACGGGCGCGCCATGCACCGAAGGGAAGCGCGAGGTGATCTGCACCGCGCGGATCGCATCAGCAGGGCGCAGTGGACGCATCGACACCACCAGCGGGCCATGGAACACCCCAGCCGCCACGCATGGGATGGACGTGCGATACATCGGTACATTGCAACCAAGCGCAATGTGCCGGACCTCGATGCCGTCCTCGATCAGCGCCTCCTCGAATGAAAACGAGCATCCAATGGCGAAGCTGACCAGGTCGTCGCGCCAGACATGCCTGACATCGATCGGTTCCTCGACGAGTTCGCCGTTCCGCCACACGCGGTAGCGTGGCACGTCAGTGCGGATGTCGATGTCGCAGCCGAGCGTCGGGAACGTCGGATCGCCCGGCTCCGAAACTGCCAGCACTGGGCACGGCTTCGGATTTGCCTGGGCAAACCGCAAGAAATCATTGGCCAGTGCCTTAGGCAGGATCGCGAGGTTCGCCTGCACATTCCCTGGTGCCAGCCCCGAGGTCGGGCCGGTAAACTCCGCGCGACGGATGCGCAGCCGCTCGGCATGGCCGACCGAAAATCCCCGTTCTGGCGTGGCATCCATCACACCCTCCATCCCGATTCATGTACGGAAACAGTAGCAGACCCTGGACGCGGACCCCAGCCTCGGCGATTTCTCAGTTTGCAACACCCTGGCAACTGTTCTCTGAGATTCTGATCCCATGCGGCCCTGGATGGCAAACCTGATCGGCCTACTCCTCGGTCTCATCATCGGCGGCGAAGCCGTCTACATCTGGTATTCACTGCATCCTCCCCCAACCCGGGCACCTGAGGTGATCGCGTCGGTTCAGCCAGAGGCACGCGGTGCTCCTTCGGCGCCCCTTCCCCGGGCAACGCGCGAGCCACCGCCACCAGTCCAATTGCCCCGCTTCGAACCGCCTCTGCCCTCCCAATCGCAGCCAGAGTCTGATGCACTTCCCCGCATCATCTACCCCGATGCACCGCTGCCTGGCGGCCACAAGCCTGGCTCCGCCGTGGCGGGCACCGGGTTTTTCGTCGCCTCGGATGGCAGTCTGCTGACAGCAGCGCACGTGGTAACCGACTGCAAGGCGACCCGGATCGCCTCGAAATTCGTGCGTCCCACCAATGTTCGCCTGATCGCATTGGACGAGAAGCGCGACGTGGCACTGCTGCGGGCCGACCATGTGGCGCCCCCGGCGACGCTGCCAATCGGGCGCCCGGCCGGCCCGGCAGGCCGGTTGTTCGTGCTCGGCTATCCCGCCGGTGGGGGCGCGCTGGTGGCGACTGAAACTTGGGGTACCTTGGAAAATACCCATTTGCAGCCCGCTCCCGCCGACTTCGTCGATCCGAGGCGCCTGATCTGGGCGGCAGCGCCCGAGGTTGCGCATGGCTTCAGTGGTGGGCCTATCCTCGACCCGCGCAATGGCGCCGTCGTCGGCATCATTCGCGGCATGGTGGACAGCGCCAGGTTGCATGCGGAACGCGCCGCGATCCCGGCGCAGGGGATGGTGATCGGTCCAGGCTCCTTGGCGCTGACGGCGCTGCTCGGCGAGCAAGGCACGGACGACGATGCCATCGCCGTGTCAGGCGACGATGCACTTGACGCGGCGCGACATGCCACCGTCCACGTATTGTGCCTGTTCTGAACTTCAGGCAGCGCTCCCGCCTGCATGAGCCGGCAAGCGAGAGCGCTCAGGTCACCACCTGATCACTGACAGGGTGCGACAGACGCCTGTTGTGTCCCGGCCGCAGTCTTTTGTGCGGCAGTCCCAGGCGCCGATTGCCAGTTGCCGCCCGCACCGCCTTCACCTTCGGTCTTCTGGGCGGTCGCACCCGGCGCCGTTCGCCAGTTGCCGCCCGCGCCGCCCTCGCCTTCCGTCTTCTGGGCGGTCGCACCCGGCGCCGATTGCCAGTTGCCACCGGCACCGCCTTCCCCTTCCGTCTTCTGGGCCGTCTTGCCAGGCGCCGTTTGCCCGTTGCCGCCCGCGCCGCCCTCGGCCTCGGCCTTCTGTGATGCAGGGCAGCCGGGTGTATAGGCAAAGGCCGGCATGGCGATCGTGCTGCCAAGCAGGAGGGCAGCTAGGACTATGTTTCTCGCTTTCATCGGAGATCTCCGTTCTGTCTTGGCGTGATGCCGACGAAATGACCGAACGGCACAAGACTTTATTCGCCGCACCCTCATTGCATTTCTGTCATCCGACACCACGCGAATAAATCACGGCGAAGTTCAGTCTCTGACGCTGGCACGACTCAACGTCAGGAGGCGCAACCATGCGCACGATCACCCGCCTCGCCGTGATAACCATGGCAATGTTCAGCGTGACGGCCGGAGCAGCCAGCGCCGAAACCCAGTCCCCGCGGGAACGGGTCGCTCACGAGCTCGCGGCGGTCGTCAGTATCGCCGTGTTGCGCGCGCCAGCCCCGCCCGCTCCCGCCATGATGGCGAATGCAAGTGCCGAGACAAAGACCGCGGCACAGCCACCGGCTTCATCGGATCTGCCGCATGACACACATATCCTAGGGTCAGGCTTCATCATCGATCCGGGCGGGATCATCGTGACCAATCGCCACGTCATCGAGCGCGCCAAGGACATACTTGTCATTACGCATGACAATACACTGCTGCGCGCGACCGTGCTGGCAACGGCAAGTCAGGTGGACATCGCGGTACTCAAGGTGACGCCGGATTCACCGCTGACAGCAGTACGATTTGGCGACAGCGATACCGTGCAGATCGCCGATCCTGTACTCGCCATCGGCAATCCGCTCGGACTTGGCGGATCGGTGACGCAAGGCATCGTCAGCGCACTCAATCGCGACATTCGCGACACGCCGTTCGACGACTACCTCCAGACCGATGCGGCGATCAATCACGGCAATTCCGGCGGTCCGCTGTTCAACGAACATGGCGAGGTCATCGGGATGAACACGGCGATCATTTCACCCAATGCGACCAGTGGTTCGATCGGGCTTGGCTTCGCTATCCCCTCAAACGACGTGAAATACGTGGTTGACGCGTTGCGCAGCCCCGGCGGTATGCGGATCGGCACACTCGACTTCCGCATTCAGCAGGTGACACCGGAAATCGCCGATGCGCTGAACATGCCGAAGGCGGAGGGGGTCATCGTCGGCGGTACCAAGGAAGGCGGCGCAGCAAGCCAGTGCGGCCTGGTCGCGGGCGACATCATCTTGAAATACGGGACGATGCCGGTGACGGACGTGCGTGCACTGGCGCGCGCGGTGGCGCGGACGAAGCCAGGTACCGCCGTCAACCTGCTGATCTGGAGCAACGACGAACCGAGGGTGATCACGGCCACCGTCGGAGAAATGAAGGAAGATCCGGTCAGGTCCGACGTGCCCGCGTCAATGTCGGTCGCGGCGGTCGATCCGGGATGGCATCTCGCACCGATCGATGACGGCGCGCGCCAGACATTTGGCCTGCCCATAACCACGACGGGTCTGGTGGTGGCCCGTGTCGATGCAGGTGGCCCGGCGGCAGATGCGGGACTGGCCGCTGGTGACGTGGTCGTTCAGATCCAGCAAGAGAAAGTCACCGACACGGGAGACGTCACGCGCGCCATAACCGCTGCACGCAAGGAACAACGGCATTTCGTCATCGTGCTGGTAAGGAACGCACAAGGGCTGCGGTGGATGCCGGTGAGCTTGCAGTAACTGCTCGCGATCAGGCGAAAAGCGCTGGGTGGGCTAGCTGCTCCTCAGCCACCCACCTTTTCGTCGGAGTTGACGCCCAGTTGCTTCAGCTTGCGGTGAAGAGCACTGCGCTCCATCCCGACGAACTGCGCGGTACGGCTGATATTGCCGCCGAAACGCAGGAGTTGTGCCTGCAGATACTGCGTCTCGAACAGATCCCGCGCTTCACGCAGCGGCAAGCCCATGATGTCAGCGGTGGGATCGATGTTCAGCAGAGCAGGCGCGTTGGCCCCGATCTCGGGCGGGAGCATGTCCGCACGGATCGGATCAGCCACGCTCCCAGGCGCCATTATCAGCAGCCAGTCCATCAGGTTCCGCAATTGGCGCACGTTCCCTGGCCAATCATAGGCCTGCAAAGCCGCAAGCGTATCGGCCGACAGCTCGCGCGATTGCACGCCCGCGTTCTCGGCAGACCGAACGATGAACTGTTGCGCCAGCGCCGGCACATCCTCGCGACGATCCTTCAGTGCCGGAACCTTCAGCGGCACGACCGCAAGGCGGTAGTAGAGATCCTCACGGAACCGGCCCGACGCGATCTCGGTCTGCAAGTCCCTGTTGGTCGTAGACAGTACCCGAACATCCACTTTCACACGCGCCGACCCGCCTAGGCGTTCGAATGTGGAGTCCTGCAACGCACGCACGATCTTGCCCTGCGTCTCCAGCGGCATGTCGGAGACCTCATCCAGCAACAAAGTCCCGCCATGCGCGCGCTCCAGCACACCGGCACGGCGCGGTTGCACGACGGGATCGGCGCCCGCCTCCAGGCCGAACAATTCTTCCTCGAATCGCCCGGGCGCGAGCGTCGCGCAATTCAGCACAACGAACGGCCCGTCGGCGCGACGAGATCGCCCGTGGATCATGCGCGCTACCACTTCCTTGCCGCTGCCGGCGGGGCCATGGATCAGAACGCGCGAGCCGGTGGGGGCCACGCGTTCCACGCCTGCACGCAACACGCCGATCGTCGAACTATCGCCAGTCAGAGTCGTTTCCGGGCCGGCACGCAGACGAAGCTCGGCATTCTCCCGCGACAGTGCAGCGGCTTCCAATGCCCTGCGCACAACCAGCAACAGACGATCGGACTTGAACGGCTTCTCGATGAAATCGTACGCGCCCTGCTGGATGGCGGACACCGCCATCTCGATGTTTCCGTGGCCGGAGATCATCACCACCGGAACTTGCGGCTCCTCGCTGTGGAACGCCTCCAGCAGCCTCAGTCCATCCATGCGAGAGCCTTGCAGCCAGACGTCGAGCACCACCAGCGACGGGCGCCGCACACTGAACGACGCGATGGCCGCATCGGAGTCGGCCGCGCCGCGCGTTTCGTAGCCTTCGTCCCGCAGCACACCATCGATGAGCATGCGGATATCCGGTTCATCATCGACGATCAGGACATCATACGCCATCCGACACCTTTGTGGGCAATACGAGCGCGGCAACCGCTCCAGGACCATCGCCTCTGTCCTCGAGGATCAACCGCCCGCCGTGGTCTTCCATGATCTTTTTCACAATGGCGAGGCCCAGTCCGGTCCCTTTCGGTTTGTGTGTTACATAGGGTTCCGTCAGCCGCGCACGATCTTCCTGCGGCAGTCCGACACCATCGTCGGTCACGATGATGCGAACATCGCTCTCATCGGTCTGCACACAAAGGCCAATATGCCCCGCGCTCTGCCGCATGGCGACGGCGTCTGCCGCATTTTGCAACAGGTTCGTCAGCGCCTGGCCGATCAGACGACGATCGCACGGCGCAACAGGCCCCCGCTCGGGAATGTCCGCGCGCCAGTCGATCTGCGGACGCGCGGTCCTTTGCAGCACCAGCATCTCGCGAGCGACTCGGCCGACATCCTCCGGCTTGATCACCGGCTGCGGCATCCGTGCAAAGGCGGAGAATTCGTCCACCATGCGGCCGATATCGCCGACGTGCCTGATGATGGTGTCGGCGCATAATGTGAATGTCTCGGGATCCGTGGTGATTTCCTTGGCGAAGCGCCGCTTCAGTCGTTCAGCCGCAAGCTGAATCGGCGTGAGCGGGTTCTTGATCTCGTGCGCGATGCGGCGCGCAACATCGGCCCAGGCAGCCTTGCGCTGCGCCGATTGCAGTTCAGTGATGTCGTCGAACGTGACCACGAATCCATCGGTACGGCCACCGGACAGATCGGCACCGATGCGCACCAGCAGCGTGCGCCGGCTCGTCGGCGGTCCGATCTGGATTTCCGCGGTGCGTGCACGCTCAGGCGACGCCGCAGCCTCGTGCAACAGATCGGCAAACTCCGGCACGACGTCCGCGAGTTCGCGACCGATCCACGACAGGAGATCGATCCCCAGGAGTTCGTCGGCAACGCGGTTCGGCAGTTCGATGCAGCCTGACGCATCAAGGCCGATGACGCCGGCCGATACACCCGAGAGCACTGTTTCAGTGAAGCGGCGACGTTCGTCGATCTGGCTGTAGGCATCCATCAGTTCGCCGCGTTGCGCCGAAAGCTGTCCGGTCATGCGATTGAACGCGCGTGACAGACCCGCCAGCTCATCGCCGGTCTGCACCTCCGCCACCCGCACCGCGAGATCGCCGCTTCGCACCCGCTCCGCCGCATTGATCAACCGGCCAATGGGACGTGCGATCTGGTTCGCCAGCACAAGGCCGATGAGCACGGCAGCAAGCAGTACCATCAGGGCGACGATCGCGAAGATCCAGGCAAACGCAATCTGCAACCAGGAACGGTTCTCATCGAGTCGCTGGTACTCGGCCACCGCTTGTTCAGTGCGCGACATGTGCTCCAGGATCTGCGGATCGATCGGCCGACCGATCATCAGCATCAGCGGCGGAGTCGAATCGAGGCGTACCACACCTTGCACACGGGTTCCGTCGCCGGCGTTCAGGACCGCCACCTCGCCGTTCAGCGCCGCCGTTGTGACCTGGTTCGGGGGCAGGGCGACACCCATACCGGCGAACAACCCAGCAGCCGCCAGGACCTGCTTGGTCATAGGATCATAGATCAATGCTTCGGTCAGCCCGCGTAGCGTCGTCTGGGTGGCGAGTATGTCGGCGAAAACAGACGGGTCAGCGGTCAGGAACTGGCCGGCGTGCGCCAGGTCGTTGGCCATCTCAAGCGCCACCGAGCGGATGTTTTCGCGATGCTCCTCCAGGTACCCGCGGGAGGCTTGGAGCGACTCGTTCACCGCCTGACGAACCGGGTCATTGAACCAGGCCTGTATCCCGAAGTGGAAGAAAGCCACCGCAAAACAGGCCACCACGATCGCCGGGGCGACCGCTACGCCACCGAACAACATCACGAGACGCACATGCAGCCGCGAGCCCGCAGAGCCGCGCCGGCGCTCGACCCAAACCCTCGTCAGACGCCCGGCCAGCACAGCGACGAGCAGCAGGATCGCAATCAGATTCGCCAGCACCAGGCCGACGGTGACGCCTGGCTTGGGGCTGAGCGCGGCACCGCGCGCCAGAATGATAAATGTGGCGAACGCAACACCGAACGCCAGCGTGGCAAGCACCAGCGTCACGATCTTGCCCAGCAGGATGTCGGCAACGCGACCAAACACCGCGCGCGTCCGCGAGACCTCCACCTCCGGCGGCGAATCCACCGGCGGTTCAGGTCTCAGCGACCCAGGCGGCGCGGAAACGTTCACATCAGTCCTCGCACGACCGGGATGTCGAGATCGCGGATCTTCTTGCGGAGCGTGTTGCGGTTCAGGCCGAGCATCGCTGCTGCCTTGATCTGGTTGCCGCGCGTCGCTGCCAGCGTAAGACGAATCAGCGGCCGCTCAACCTCCGCAATCACCCGGTCATAGATATCGGACGGCGACATGCTGCCGTCGTGCGCCGCCAGGAAATCGCGGATGTGGCGCTCCACGGCCCGCACCAGCGGCTCGGGACCGGCAGCCGCCGGCGCCTCGGACGGCGTTGGGGCCACTTCCACCAGTTCAGCGGCAATCTGCTCGGCGCCGATGGTCTCCTCCGGACAGAGTGCCGCGAGGCGCCGCATCAGGTTTTCCACCTCACGCACGTTGCCAGGCCAGCTGTGCTTCTTGAGCTCATCCACCGCGCCCTGGTCGAGGCTCTTGACCGGAAGTCCATCATCCTGCGCACGCTCGAGAAAGTGCCGTGCGAGCAACGGGATGTCCTCGACACGCTCGCGCAGCGGTGGCAGCCGGATCGGCACAACGTTGAGACGGTAGAACAGGTCTTCGCGGAACAGGCCCTGTCTTATTGAATTCCGCAGATCGCGGTGAGTCGCGGCGATGATGCGCACATTCGCCTTGATCGGCTGCCGGCCGCCGACGGAAGTGAACTCTCCTTCCTGCAACACTCGTAGCAGGCGCGTCTGAGCCTCGGGTGGCATGTCGCCGATCTCGTCCAGGAACAGCGTGCCGCCATTTGCCTGCTCGAACCGCCCCTGGCTGCGAGTTGTGGCACCGGTGAAGGCGCCGCGCTCGTGGCCAAAAAGCTCGCTCTCGATCAGTTCGCGCGGTATCGCCGCCATGTTGATCGCAACGAACGGTCCGGACCTGCGCTTGCCATAATCGTGCAGCGCCCGCGCCACGAGTTCCTTTCCGGTGCCAGACTCGCCATTGATCATCACCGTCAAATCGGCCGTCGTGAGCCTGGCAATGGTCCGGTAGATCTCCTGCATCGCCGGACTGCGGCCGATCAGTGGAAGCTTCTCATCTGCGTCCCGCGGTTCCGGTACTGTGGCCGCGGGTGTCGGCGCCACCGCAAGCGCCCGGCCGACAACGGACAGCAGTTCCTGCAAGTCAAATGGCTTGGGCAGGTATTCGAACGCGCCGCGTTGGGTCGCCTTGACCGCCGTCATCAGAGTCGACTGCGCGCTCATCACCACGACGCGCAGGTCAGGCCGCACCTTCCGGATGCGAGGGATGAGATCGAGCCCGTTCTCATCCGGCATCACCACGTCTGTGATGACAAGGTCTCCCTCGCCGTCCTCGACCCAGCGCCAGAGAGTCGCGGCATTGCCGGTGCTGCGCACCTGATAGCCCGAGCGCCCCAATGCCTGGGTCAGCACGGTCCGAATCGAGCGGTCGTCGTCAGCGACCAGGACGGTGGGAGGGGTCATCGTGAGTCCTTAGCCATACCTTCAGGGGCCTGGTTCGGCTTCCTCATCCGTCAACACCGGGAGATGGAGGCGGAATTCGGTCCGGCCGGGGCGGCTGTCCATCTCGATCAATCCGCCATGGTCGCCAATGATCTTCGCCACCAGAGCTAGCCCAAGGCCGCTCCCGCTGGCCTTGGTCGTGACGAACGCCTCGAACAGATGCGGCCGTATGTCATCCGGAATGCCCGGGCCATTGTCGCGCACCACCACCAGCAACGGGACTTCCATGCGGGTCGTAGTGCCGGGAACCGCCAGGCGCATGCCGTGCTGGAACCCCGTCATCAGCGTGATTTCCGGGTTGGACTGCGAGTCCTGGGTTACCGCCTCAGCCGCGTTCTTCACCAGGTTGAGGATGACCTGCACGAGTTGGTCGCGATTCCCCCAAACGGGCGGCAGCGACGGGTCGTAGATCTCCTGGAAACGGACATGCGGTGCGAACCCGGACTGCGCAAGCTTGCGCACATGCTCCAGCACCCGGTGGATGTTCACGGCGCTCCGGGCAATGGGCTTTTCGCCGAATATCTCCATGCGATCGACCAGGGCACGAATCCTATCGGCCTCGTCTCGGATCAGCACCGTGAGTTCCCGGTCCTGCTGATCCACACTGGATTCCAGCAATTGTGCCGCGCCACGAATACCAGAGAGCGGGTTCTTCACCTCATGCGCGAGAATCGCCGCCATGCCTGTCACGCTGCGGGCAGCACCGCGAAACGCCAGTTGCCGGTCCAGCGCACGCGCTGCCGACGCATCCTGCATGACCAGCAGCACGGCGCCTGGCTCTTCCGGCAGTGGCGAACCCTGGACCGTGATACCCCGCTTGTTTAGGCGGGGACTGTCCACCGAGAGGTCATGGTCGGACACCGTCGCAACGCCATGGCGCACCTGATCGACCAGCAAGAACAAGGGGCTGTCCTCGGGAACCAGATCTCGAAGGCGAAGTTGCGACAGACCGGAAGAGGAAATCCCCAGGAACTGCTCCCCCGCCGGATTGACGTATCGAAACCGGTTCTCCGCGTCGAGCATGACCACAGGAACCGGCAGCGCGCCCAGGATCAGGCCAGCGTCAGGTGCCCGTCGCCGTTCGCGCAACGCCAGAGCTGCTCTGGTCACCGGATTGATCATGCGGCTTCCGCAAGCACGTCGGCACGAGCCGGCATCACGCGGGTGGCGCCGCGAACGATCAGTCGGTCGTAGAAGCAGTCGATCAACTGCATCACCGAGGCGGCATCCGGCAGCCGGTTCACGGCGGCCCGGAATTCCGCGGAACCTGGCAGGCCGCGCGAGTACCACGAGAGATGCTTGCGCGCCAGGCGGACGCCAGCGGGCTCGCCAAATTGCTCCAAAATAGTCTGATAATGAATTGACAATATTGCTTTTTGCTTCGTAAGAGTCGGTTCCGGCAAAATTTGGCCGGTTCGCAGGAAATGGGCCACCTGGGCCAGGAACCAGGGGCGGCCGTAGCAGCCGCGGCCGATCATCACCCCGTCTGCCCCGGAACGGCGCAGAGCATTCGCCGCATCGTTCTCGGTGATGATGTCGCCATTCGCAATAACAGGGATGTCCACCTCATTCTTCACCTGCGCGATGAAATCCCAGTCGGCGCTCCCCGTATAGAACTGTTGGCGCGTGCGTCCGTGCACGGTGACCATCCGGATGCCGCACTCCTGGGCAATCCGCGCAAGTCGCGGCGCGTTCAGGCTGGCATGGTCCCAGCCCATCCGCATCTTCAGGGTCACCGGCACGCTGACGGCCTTCACTGTCGCATCCAGGATCGCCGCCGCCCCGGCCTCATCGCGCATCAGGGCGGACCCGGCCTGCTGGCCAAGTGCCACTTTCTTCACCGGACAGCCGAAGTTGATGTCGATCATGTCAGCACCGCAGTCCACCGCCAACCGCGCTGCTTCGGCCATCGCACCCGGCTCGCAGCCGGCGAGTTGCAGGGCACTGACGCCACCGCATCCATCGACCTCGGCCATCGCCATCGTCTTCCGATTCTCTCGGATCATCGCCCAGGAGGCGATCATCTCGGACACCACCATGCCCGCCCCCTGGTGCTTCGCCGTCCGGCGGAACGGCAGGTCTGTCACTCCCGACATGGGGGCCAGGATAACAGGCGTTTCGATCCGCACGCCGCCCCCGAGGGCAATTGGCCGCAAATCGAACGTCTGGTGTGTGATGTCAGAATGACAGTTGCCCATCATTTGGGCAAATTACTGCCACGTTCCGTGATGCGCAATGCGAAAGGCGGAACATTTGACAATATCTTTGGCTGCCAGTTGACGCGCTTGGCACGGCGCGGCAACGGTGCCGCCATGCGACGCGCAGCGATCCTGGTGGCCGCTGGCTCCGGCAGCCGGTTCGGCGCCGAGACGCCCAAGCAGTTTCTGCACCTGGCTGGCAAGCCGGTGATGCGGCATTGCGCGGAGACCCTGGCACGCGAAGTGGAACTGCTGCTGCCGGTTGGCGATGCGGACCCGATCAACGCGGCGCTGGTCGGAATCGAGCACCTGCCACCCGTGGCTGGTGGTGCGACGCGGCAGGACAGTGTGCGGCTCGGGCTGGAGGCATTGGCCGACCATGCCCCCGACATCGTGCTGGTGCATGACGCGGCCCGGCCGATGATCCCCGCCGGCACGATCCTCGCGCTGCTGACCGCGCTGGAAACGACGCCAGGCGCCATTCCGGCTCTCCCCGTCGCCGATACGCTGAAACGCGCCGAACGCGGGCGGATCACCGCGACGGTGGCACGCGACGGACTGTACCGTGCTCAGACACCTCAGGCGTTCCGCTTTCCTGCTCTGCTGGCCGCGCATCGTGCGGTGACCGGCGTCGCGGCAACCGACGACGCCTCGATCCTGGAGGCGGCAGGCGCCCCGGTGGCGATCGTCCCGGGTTCCGAGGACAACATCAAATTGACCTACGCAGAAGACCTGCCTCGACTGGAGCGCATCATGACCGCTCACCTGATCCCTCGCATTGGCACCGGCTTCGACGTACACGTGCTGGAGGCTGGCAGGCCGCTCATCCTGTGTGGGCTGAACGTGCCGCACGAGAAAGGCCTGGCAGGACATTCCGATGCCGATGTTGGTATCCATGCCCTGTGCGATGCGGTCTATGGCGCCCTGGCGGAAGGTGATATCGGCCGCCATTTCCCCCCATCGGAAATGGCCTGGAAAGATGCCGACAGCGCACGATTTCTGGCTCATGCTGCCGGACGAATCGCCGCCCGCGGCGGTCGGTTGGCGAACGCCGACGTGACGCTTATCTGCGAACGCCCGAAGATCGCCCCACACGCGGCGGCGATGGCAGCGCGGTTGGCCGCAATACTCGGTGTCGATGCGTCGCTGATCTCGGTGAAGGCAACCACCACGGAGAGGCTCGGCTTCACCGGACGGGGCGAGGGTATAGCGGCCCAGGCGGTGGCGACCGTATTAGTGCCGGCGTGAGCGTGGGAGATTTCTGACCATGATACGTGCTGGAGTCGTTGGATTGGGTCTGCTGGCCCTCGCCGCCTGCGCGTCGTCCGGCCCACCGGCACCGATTCCGGCGCCGCTGGCAGAGACGATGCCGAAGCCGCCCGTCAGCCCCGTGCCGCTCATGTGGCAGCCCGGGCATTGGGACTGGACAGGCAGTTCCTACGTCTGGACGGCTGGCCAGTACGTCGAAGCCGCTGGCCATGGCAGGAACTGGATGCCGGGTTGGTGGGAGCAGACCGGCTCAAGCTGGGCCTGGCGGCCTGGCCACTGGATGTAACCGCACTTGCGGCACTCTTGCGGCGGTGTTAGTGCCCGCCCGCGTTGCAGGGGCTAATCGATGTCGCCGACCTTCGAGACCGTCGCCGGAATCATCTCCGAGACATGTGACATTCCGCGCGAGAAGATCACGCCGGAAAGTCACGCCATCAACGACCTCGGCATCGACAGCCTGGACTTCCTGGACGTCGCCTTCGCCATCGACAAGGCCTTCGGCATCAAGATGCCGCTCGAGCAGTGGACGCAGGAAGTCAACGAAGGCCAGGTCTCGACCGACGAGTATTTCGTCCTCGGCAACCTGTGCGCCAACATCGATAAGCTGGTAGCTGCCAAGGCCGCCTGATCACCGCATGCGGCTGGAATACTTTCAGATGGTGGACCGGATCGCCGCGCTCGATCCGGAGGCACGGACCATTTCGGCGGAGTGCACGGTGCCGGACGCCAGCCCGGTGTTCGAGGGCCACTTCCCCGGCCACCCGCTGCTGCCCGGCGCGTTGATGATCGAAACGATCGCGCAGACCGGCGGCTGGCTTATCCTGGCGACGCTTCGCTTCCGGCGCATGCCTTTCCTGGCCCAGGTGAAGGAAGCAAAAATGCGCGCCTTCGTCGTTCCGGGCCAGGTACTCCAGACCGCCGCCCGCCTGTTGCACGATGGCTCCGGCTATGCGGTCGTGTCCGGCAGCATCACATCCGGCGGCCGCAAGGTCGCGGACGCCGAGATCACCTATCGCGTCGTCCCCTTCCCCAACGAGACATTGCGCGCTCAGATGCTGGAGACTGCACGGCGCGTCGCCGTGCCGGAGGCATTCCTGAATGGCTAATTCACGCGACGCGATGATCACAGGCATTGGCCTCGTATCTTGCCTGGGAGATGGCGCGGAGGCGCACTGGACCGCATTGAACAATTTCCATCCCGTTGTGGATGAAACTACGTTCGCACCCTTCCTCGTGCATCCTGTCGTGCCGCTGGAACTTGACAGGCAGATCCCCAAGCGCGGCGATCAGCGGCAGATGGAGGCGTGGCAGCGTATTGGCACTTACGCCGCGGGCCTCGCACTCGACTTCGCCGGTGTGAAGGGCAACGCTGAGTTGCTGTCACGCATGGACATGATCGTCGCGGCAGGCGGCGGCGAGCGCGACTACGCAGTGGATGCCGCCATCATGTCCGCCATTCCCTCGTCAGCAGACCCAGGTACCTATCTGAACGAGCACCTGCTGTCGGACCTGCGCCCGACACTGTTTCTTGCGCAACTATCCAACCTGCTGGCGGGCAATATCTCCATCGTTCACGGCGTCGTGGGCTCGTCGCGGACCTTCATGGGTGAGGAAGCCGCCGGCGCCGATGCCGTCCGCATCGCATGCGCCCGGATCGCGGCAGGACAGGGAGATCTCTTCCTCGTCGGCGGTTCCTACAATGCGCAGCGGCCGGACATACTGGTGCATTACGAGATGGCGAGCTTGCTCTGGAAATTGCCGTTCGCTGGCGTGTGGGAGCGACAGGCAAAAGGCGGCGGCATGGTGCTTGGCTCGCTCGGCTGTTTTCTGGTGATCGAAAGCCGCGAGCATGCCGCGGCCCGCGGCGCAACCGCATTGGCGCATATCGCCGCGATTGCCACGGATCGGTGCCGGCGTCGTCCTGGTGAGGCCACAGCCAATGCCGAGAGGCAATTCGCGGCCATACGGCATCATCTGGCACCTGAACATTCCGCCGTCATTTCCGGTGCCACGGGTGTTGCCGCCGCTACGCAAGAGGAAGCCGCGTTCCTGCGCGGTGTCGGACTGCCGATACGCGCCTCCGCCACTGCCGTCGGACACTCGATCGAGCCGTCGTTTCCTGCCAACATCGCGCTGGCATCGATGGCGCTGGCGCGTCGGCGGATGTTCGCGCCGCTCGAGGCGGCTGAACATCCGATGGCGTCAGAACTTCGCCAGGTGCTGGTGACCTCGTGGGGCCACTGGCGGGGCGAAGCGATGGCCGTGATCGAAGGAGTCTAGGAGACAGATATGGCGCGTTCCGATCTCGATGCGCGTGGCCGGCCTGTCGTGGTGGTGACAGGCACCGGCGTTGTCACGTCGCTCGGCACCGGCAAGGCAGATAACTGGCGCGCCCTGACCTCTGGCCAATCCGGGATCCACCGCATCAGCCGCTTTCCCGTTGGCGGCCTGCGCACCAACATCGCGGGCACCGTCGATTTCGTTCCGGTGGAAGAGTCGTCAGCGCCAGCGCTATCGGAGCGGCTCGCGGAGCTGGTGATCGATGAAGCCATCACCGAGGCCAGCATCGGCACACCCGGCGATTTCCCCGGGCCGATGTTCCTCGCGCTGCCGCCGGTCGAACTGGAGTGGCCGCAGCGTCTCGCGCTGGCCGCGGCATCTGGCGCCAATGAAACCGTGAGCTACGACGATCTGCTGCGCGCTGCCGGCACTGGCAAGTTTGCGCGCTTCTATGAACGCTTCCTGTTCAGTTCCGTTCCGGACAATCTGGCGGAACGCTTCGGCACCAAAGGCTCGCCCGTATCGACCTCGACCGCCTGCGCGTCAGGCGCAACGGCCATTCAGTTGGGAGTGGAAGCCATCCGGCGCGGTGAGACGGACGCCGCCCTGGTTTGCGGCACTGACGCATCGGTGAACCCGGAGAGTCTGATCCGCTTCTCGCTGCTGTCTGCCCTGTCAACGCGCAATGACCCGCCGAAGAGTGCGGCGCGGCCATTCAGCAAGGACCGCGACGGCTTTGTAATGGCGGAAGGCGCGGGCGCGCTGGTGCTGGAAAGCCTTGCCCATGCGAAGGCACGCGGCGCGACGATCCTTGGTGTCGTTGAAGGCTGTGGCGAAACCGGCGACGGGTTCCACCGCACGCGCTCCTCGCCGGATGGCAAGCCGATCATCGCCTGCATGCGGCAGGCTCTGGATGATGCGAACCTGTCGCCCGGCTCCATCGGCTACATCAATGCGCACGGCACCGGCACGCCCGAGAACGACAAGATGGAGTGGATCGGCGTCGCCGCCGTATTCGGCGAACGCGCAAACGCGCTTCCAATCTCTTCCAACAAATCGATGATCGGCCACACGCTGACCGCAGCCGGCACGGTGGAAGCCGTCTTTACGCTGCTCTCGCTGCGCAATGGCCGTCTGCCGCCCACCATCAATTACGAAACGCCCGATCCCACGCT
>DATJJM010000361.1:0-2066 GCA_035492535.1 Acetobacteraceae bacterium
ACGTTGGCGCGCACCGAGACGTTCATGCCGATGTAGCCGGTGGCGCCCGAGAGAATCGCGCCAACCGCGAAACCAATGCCGGTTCCCCAGTTCAACGCAAAGCCGATCACCAGGAACAATACGAGGCCAACCGCGCCGATGGTGGCGTACTGGCGATTGAGATAAGCCTTCGCACCTTCCTGGATCGCGGCGGCGATCTCTTGCATGCGTGCGTTGCCAGGCGACTGCGCCAAGATCCAGCGCACAGAGACTGCGCCATAAAGAACCGCCAGAACCGCACATGCCAGCACGATCCACAAGCCATACTGCTGCAGCATCGGAGCCTCCCCGGGAATGGTAACAATGCACCGGGACCACCCATCGGCACCCCCGATACGGCGGCCGCCCTGAGAAGGGCGGTCCCCCGGAGTATAGACAGAGGTTGACGACAGGCGTGTTGTGCGGCGCAACGGGCTGAGGTTTGCCGGCGGTGAATCGGCGATCTGTCGCTCGGCTGCCTGCATCAAGCTCGGGTTTCGGGCGGACCCGCGCAGACGGGCCGCTGCGTGCACCGCAGCGGCCCGTCCGTATTTCAGCTTGGGCTGGCAGCCGGGAGGCGCGATGCCTCGCTAGCTGCCGATCAACGGATGACCAGATCCAGGATCATGCTGTCGCCGATGGAGACCAGCAGGAAGTTGCCGTCGTTGCGCACCCAGCGGTAGCCGTAGGGCGGCGGGGCGAGGCGGTAGCCGCGATAGTCGTTCACGATGTACATCGGGCCGTCATAGCGGTAGCCGCGTTCCCAACGATGCGGGCGGCCGTAATAACCTCGGTCGCTGTAGTAGCGACGGTCCCAGCCGCCACGGCGATCGCGGTCGTGCCAGCCGTCGCGGTCGTGGCGACCCCGGTTGTCATAATGGTTGCCGCGGTCGTGGCGATCGTCGCGGCCGTGTCCCCGATCGTGGTCGTGCCAGGGATCGGCCGATACAGCGCTGCTGCCGGCGAGCAAGGCCAAGGCCACCAACACACTGGAAAGGGTCTTCATTGCATCCTCCGGATGCCCGCCACCGCCACGGGCGCTGGATCGATCGGGCAGCTTCATCGTAAAAATCTACGTCTGAACGATGAGCGTGCTTTTTCGAAAGCGTCGTGCAAGCTTTCAGCCGGCGCTTATCGATCTGAATCCCCGTACATAAATCACCGGAGTCCGCCGATGGTGTTGCGAGTGGTGTTTGTGTTTGCCGCGCTTGCGGTGCTGCTCTATGGCGGCATCTGTCTTGCCATGTACCTGGGGCAGCGGCAGCAGATCTATCACCCCGAAGCCAGCTGGCGCGTGCAGCAGGCGCCCGACTTCGAACTGGTCAACGACGGCGTGCGCCTGCGCGGATGGGTGGTGAACCCGGGGCGTGCGAAGGCCTTGCTCTACTTCGGCGGCAATGGCGAACGCATCGAGGATTCCCGCCAGGCGCTGTCGCAATGGTTCCCGGACCGAACGATCTATCTGCTGCCCTACCGCAGCTACGGGGCCAGTGAGGGCAAGCCCAGCGAACGCGCCTTGGTCGGCGATGCCCAGGCACTGTTCGACCGTGTGGCGCGCGACCACGCCGCGATTGCGGTAGTGGGGCGCAGCCTGGGCAGCGGAGTGGCGACGCAACTCGCGGCCACCCGGCCGGTGGAGCGCCTCGTGCTGGTCACGCCGTTCGATAGCCTGGTACGCGTGGCGGCAGGTTACTTTTCCTGGTTGCCCGTGAACGCGCTGATGCAGGACCGCTTCGAATCATGGCGCTACGTCAACGATATCCACTGCCCCGTGCTGGTGATCCGGGCGGAACAGGACGAAATCATTCCGGCGGAACGCACGCTGGCGTTGCTCAAGGCATTCAAGCAAACGCCTCTGGTTCAGGTGATCGCCGACGCAGGACACAACACCGTCCAGGATCACGCGGACTATCGCGTGAGCCTGGAGCGTTTCCTTCAATGACGGATCAGCGGGCGAACGGTTCGAGCTTGCGCGCGACCATGCTGTTCTTCAACGTGGCGTACTGCGGCAGGCCGTTCTTGCCGTACGGCGGCGGCGCTTCGCCCTG
>DATJJM010000362.1:0-83335 GCA_035492535.1 Acetobacteraceae bacterium
AAGGACGCAACCATCCCCTACCGCGTGCCCCGATACAATCTGTATCCGGCGGCAGAAGTGCAGGGGGTCGCGGCGCCGGGCGTTGCCACGGGTACCGCTCTCCATCGGATGGAGGCGCTCGCGGCAACGGTGCTGCCTCCCGGCATCGGCTACGAGTGGACCGAAATCGCCTTTCAGCAGGAGCAGAAAGGCACGCCGACGATGCTGGTGTTCGGCGCGGCCGCGCTGTTCGTGTTCCTGGTGCTGGCGGCGAATTATGAGAGCTGGAAGCTCCCGCTCGCGGTGGTGTTGATCGTGCCAATGTGTCTCCTGGCCTCCGTCACGGGACTGATGTTCCGCGGCATGCCGATCGACATCCTGGCGCAGATAGGTTTCGTTGTGCTGGTCGGTCTGGCGGCGAAGAACGCCATCCTGATCGTCGAATTCGCGCACCAGGCACAGGAGGCCGGTAGTCCAGCGGCGGAAGCAGCGGTCAGCGCTGCGCGGCGCCGGTTGCGGCCGATTCTGATGACATCGCTTGCCTTCATCCTTGGCGTTGCGCCGTTGGTGGTGGCGACTGGCGCGGGCGCCGAGATGCGTCAGTCGCTCGGCACCGCGGTGTTCGGCGGCATGCTCGGCGTGACCGGCTTCGGCCTGCTGTTTACGCCAGCCTTCTATACGCTGGTGCAGCGGTTTGGCAGCTCGCGCCGACAGCCTGTAGCCTCGACAGGTTTGGCGGCGCCATCATCGGCGGGAGACTGAGCGGGGGAGGGGGCGGCCTTAACCCCGCATCAGCACGATATCGAACGTCACCTGCTGCGCGCCCGATTCCTTCCCTTCGGCCGCCACCGGATCGACGATCAGTGCATCCTTCCGCCGGGCGCTGTTGAGCCAGGTGTCCTTCTCGTTCCAGGGATCGCCCTTGAAGTACATTTGCGTCACCAACTGTTCATTCACACCGGTGACGCTGAAATGGATATGGGCCGGCCGCATCCGGTCCGGCCCGGTCGGGTAGGCAGCCGGCCGGATCGTCTTGAACGCGTAGTGCCCGCTCGCATCCGTCGTGGTCACTGCGAACCCGGCGAAGTTCGGATCGATCGGGGCGGTGTTGGAGTCGTGCGGATGGTCGTAGCGGCCCTTGCCATTGGCCTGCCAGATCTCAACCCGAGCGCCCGCCACCGGCGCCCCGGCGGTCGTCAGCACCTGGCCGCTGAGATACAACACCGTACCCGCGGCACGCCCACCCATCGTCAGGTCACCCGTCTCAACCGGCGTTCGGCGCACCGGATAGAACGGGCCGAGAATCTGGTCGGGCGTACGGATCAGCAATTCCGTGTCTGACATGGCGAATTCCTCCTGCCCGTCATGATCGCGCCACCCTGCCGGCCAGCGCAAGCAGCCTATGCGACGCCCACGTCGTCCGCCTGACGGATCTCGCCGTGCGCCATGATCTCCTGCCAGAGCCGCATGATGCTGTGCATCGTCGCCTCGGCCACCAGGCAGTGGCCCTGGTCGTCGACCGCGTAGAAGGCCGCCTCCAGGTCGCCGCGGACACGGCGGAGCGCGCTGGTCAGCACGTCCAGGCACTCGATGACCTGCCCGGGCTCGGGCAGCGCCACGTGGCGCTGAATATCGGCGGTGCGGAAGGCACGCATACCGTGCACCGCGACGCTGGCTCCCTCACGGGCCAGTTCCCAGAACACCCGCACCACGGGGGGCATCCGCTGGATCAGCGCCAGCAGGTCGCGCGCCTCCTCCGGGTTGCAGCCGACCAACGGATGCGGCGCGGCTGGTGCGGCCGGCGCGAGACCCAGGGCGCGCAGGACCTCGTGCTCCAGCCACCGGCGCACTTCGGGCGGCGCGGCCTTGATTTCGTCTGCTGACAGCGTGATACCAGCCATGTCCGCTCTCCCATTCGTCCAGATTGAAGGCCAGCGTCATGGCGGGTTTGCCGCTCCGCCGCATTGATCCCGATCAAGCATGAGCTTTGCGTTGAAGCGCCGTCTCGCCGCCGCCTGGCTGCACGACCGGCGGCAGTTTTCCCGTCCCTGGTTGGCGCGTAGCTGCCCGATCTGCGGCTACACCGGCATGTTCATCAGCGTCGGCCATCCGCCGCGCTGGGATGCGCGCTGCCCGCAATGTGGCAGCCGCGAGCGGCATCGGCTGATGCATCTATGGGTCCACGAAGGCGGCGGCGACCGTCTTGTCGGCAAGCGCATCCTTCACTTCGCCCCGGAGAAGGCTGTGGCGCAGCGAATGCGCGGCAATCCGCTGTACGAGACGGCCGATCTGAACCAGCCGGGCGTGACGCATCGGGTGGACATCATGGGCACCGGCCTGCCGGATGCGTCCTATGACGTGGTGATCGCCAACCACGTATTGGAGCATATCGACGACGATCGCGCCGCGATGCGCGAGCTGTTCCGATTGCTCAAGCCGGGCGGCATCGCGGTGCTCAGCGTCCCGCTGAATGCGTCGCGGCATGAGACCTATGAAAACGCTGCCATCCACGGCACGGCGGAACGCTTCGCACATTTCAGCGCCGAGGACCACAAACGTTACTACGGTCTCGACTTCACCGATCGTCTCGCGACCGTGGGATTCGTCCCTTCGGTGTTCCGTCTGCCGCCTGAAGACGAAGTCTGCTACGGCCTGCAACGTGACGAGTGGCTGACAGTCGCCACCAAGCCCAAGTAGTTTCAGTCGGTACGGGTTTGGTCGGCCCGTATTGCTTCGAGCACTGCCGCGGTCGTGATGCGCGCCATTCCGGTGGCCTTATCCGGACGCCCGTCAGGCGGCAGGATCGGCACAATCGCGCTGCTGTGGTGAAACGGCGGGACCGCGCCAAACAGGCCATACGTCCTGATCCCCACTGCCGCTGCCAGGTTCATCACTCCGGTATCGTTCCCGACATACCAAGCGGCCTCGGCCAGGAGCGCCGCCAGCTCACCAAGTTTCCACCCGATCGCGATATTGATCCGGGCGCCAACCCGATCGTGGATCGCATGGGCAAGTTCTGTCTCCGCGGGTCCGGCGGCCAGCGCGATTCGCGGCCAGCCCGCGGTGAGCAACGCCTGGGCAAGCTCGACAAACCGGTCGAACCCCCATTGCTTGTACGGCTCCGACGTCCCGATGCCGAACGCGACGAACGGCTCGGTCCCGGCTCCTACCCTTTGTCGCGCGGCAGCGCGCCGTGCCTCACTGACACTGAGAGAAGGCTCCGCCTGTTCCAAAGGGATGCCCGCCGCCCTCATCCAAGCCGTCGCCTGCTCGTGTGGGTGCCGGTCAAAGACCTCTGGCGGCAAGTATGGCGCCTGGTTCAGAAACAGCCGGTCGAACCCATAACCATAGCCATAGCGACGCGGTATTCCCGACGCGAACATCGCGGCTGATAGCGTCCTGCTGTGATGCATCAGCATCGCGGCATCGAACGCCCCTTCCCTCAGAGACCGGATCAGGCGCAGGAAACCACCAACCCCATCGTGGCTGCCGCGCCGGCGTTCCGGATTGCGATCCAGCCACAGCACGCGTTCGATCGTCTGCTCGGACGCAAACAGCTCATCGGCCGCCGACCGTGGTTTGGCCACCAGCGTAACCGGCCGGCCGATCCACTGCGCCAGGGCGCGGATATGCGGAAGATGCCAGATCATGTCGCCGATACCAGGCAAGGGCTGGATCACGGCGACACGTTGCAATGACCGATCAAACATTCAGGTGGTTGGGCAGGTCTCCGGATCGACCACCTAGCCGGGTGCCGATATGCCGTCAAACACCTGGCTCGCGTCAGTAGCCCGCTTGGTTCACGTTACTGCCGGAGTTGATCTGATCAGGCGGGACGATCCCGTCGGCTGCCTGGATCAGACTCACGCTGTCCGGTCCGGCGACGTACAACAGGAATTGTACTTCGGCCGCGGCCATGATGATGAGCAGCAAGGCGATCAGAACATAGTCAACGAGAGCTTCGCGGTCGTTCTTGGCTCGCCGCCAGGCGGATTCCGACCAGATTGCCCGTGAATCCCCCATGCACTGCGTCTCCATCCGCTGACGCAGCAGATTTCGAACATCCCCCTCAGCCGGCGGTATGAACTGGATCACAAAGGCGGAAATCAACTCAGCCCTGCGAGATCTCGCCATTCGGCTTCCGTGATGATGCGAACCCCGAGTTCCGCCGCCTTGCGCGCCTTGGAGCCTGCATCAGCGCCAACCACCACCAGATCGGTCTTCTTCGAGACGCTGTCGGTCACTTTCGCGCCCAGCGCCTCGGCGCGCGCCTTCGCTTCGGGCCGTGTCATGGTTTCCAGACTGCCGGTGAACACCAGGACCTTGCCGGCGATCTCGCTGTCGGCGGACGCAACACGTGCCGCATCCTCGATCGAAAGTTCCGCCGCCAACTCGTCCACCAGATGGACGTTGCGCGGCTCACCGAAGAAATCTGCAAGTTCCTCGGCGATCGCCGGCCCGATCCCCACGATGTTGTCGAGTTCGCCGCGCGCCTCGGACCCTGCTTCCACCGCGTGCAGCATTTCAGCACGCCAGTTGGCGAAACTGCTGAAATGCCGCGCGAGCAATCTCGCATTCGATTCGCCGATACGCCGAATACCCATCGAATAAATAAAACGTTCCAGCGGGATCTGACGCCGCGCCTCGATCGCGCGTGCCAGGTTCCGCGCCGAGACCTTGCCCCAACCCTCGCGCTCAGCAATTTCCGTCTCGCGTGCGGGCAACCTGAACACGTCGGCCGGGGTGTGCAGCCAGCCTTCCTCGTAGAATTCGCGGATCGTCTTCTCGCCCAACCCCTCGATATCGAACGCAGCCCGCGAGACGAAATGGATCAGCCGCTCCACGCGCTGTGCCTCGCAGATCAGACCGCCGGTGCAGCGGCGCACCACCTCGCCTGGCGGGCGCACCGCATGGCTGCCGCACACGGGGCAGACCTCCGGATACTGATACGGCTTGCTTCCCTTCGGCCGCCGCTCGGTGACAACTGAAACGATCTGTGGGATGACATCCCCGGCCCGTTGCAGCACGACCGTATCGCCGATACGGATGTCCTTGCGCGCGATCTCGTCCTCGTTGTGCAGCGTCGCGTTCTGCACCAGCACGCCGCCGACATTCACCGGCTCCAGCCGCGCAACCGGGGTCAACGCCCCCGTCCGCCCTACCTGGATATCGATGCCGCGCAACACGGTCATCGCCTGCTCGGCCGGAAACTTCCATGCGATCGCCCAGCGTGGCGCACGCCCAACAAACCCAAGCCGCGTCTGCAACGCCAGATCGTCGATTTTGTACACGACGCCGTCGATGTCGTAGCCCAGGCCGGAGCGTTCGGCCGCGATATTGGCCTGGAAGTCCGCCGCCTCATCCTCGCTTTTCAGTTGGCGCGACAGGGGATTCACCTGAAAACCCCACTCGCGCAGGCGCTGCAGGTAATGCCAGTGCGTATCCGCGACCGGTTCACTGGACTCGCCCTGTGCATACGCGAAGAGTGACAGCGGCCGCTCCGCGGTGATCTTCGGATCGAGCTGCCGCAGGCTTCCCGCCGCCGCATTGCGGGGATTGGCAAATACCTTGTGCCCCGCTGCCGCCTGCGCCTCGTTCATCCTCAGGAAGTCGGCCTTCGTCATGAACACTTCTCCGCGGATTTCGATCAGCGCCGGTGCGTTCCCCTTCAGCTTTTCCGGGATTGTATCGATGGTCCGCAGGTTGGCGGTGACGTCTTCGCCTTCGGCGCCATTGCCGCGCGTCGCCCCGCGCACGAAGCGACCGTGCTCGTAGGTCAGGTTGATCGATAGGCCGTCGATCTTGGGTTCCGCCACGAAGGCCAGCCGTGCATCAGCGGCGCGGCCCAGGAACCGGCGTGCGCGCGCACAAAACTCATGGAAGTCCTCGGCATCCATCGCATTGTCGAGCGACAGCATCGGCACACGGTGCCGCAGCTTCGCAAACCCGCTCTCCGGTGCGCTGCCGACGCGGCTGGAAGGCGAATCGTCGCGGATCAAATGCGGGAAACGCGCCTCGATCTCTGCGTTCTGGCGGCGCAGCGCATCATAGTCCGCGTCGGTGATCTCGGGTGCGTCCTGCTGGTGATAGAGCAGATCATGGCGTGCGATCTCGTGCGCGAGGCGTTCCAGTTCGGCGGCCGCTTCCTGTTCGGTCAGCGCGTCGGCCGCCGGCGCCGCCACTTCTGCCTTGCGCGGCGAACGACTCACGCGTCGGCCCCCAGAAGATCATCAGCCGCTGCCCGCGCTGCGTCGGTGACCGTCTCTCCGGCGAGCATCCGCGCAATCTCCTCTCTGCGCGCACCCACATCGAGCAGCTCGACCCGCGTCGCTGTCCGGCTGCGCGCCACCTGCTTCGATACGCGCAGATGCGCTCCGCCGCGCGCTGCCACCTGTGGGCTATGCGTTACCACCAGCACCTGCAACCGCTCCGCCACACGCGCCAGCCGCTCGCCGACGGCAGCTGCCGTCGCCCCACCCACATCCGCATCAACCTCATCGAACACCAACGTCGGCGCGGCCGAGCCAGCCGACAACACAACCTTCAGTGCCAGCATCAATCGCGACAACTCGCCGCCGGAGGCGATACGCCCCAATGGCCCCAACTCCTGACCCGGGTTGGTGGCGATCAGAAAGCGCACCGCATCCGTGCCTTGCGGTCCCCAGTCGCCTTCCGACAATGCGGCCACATCCACTTTGAATCGGGCTTTATCAAGCCGCAACGGAGGCAGCTCCCGTGCCACGGCGCGGTCCAGGCGCGTCGCGGCGGATCGTCGGGCCGCTCCCAGTGCCGTGGCGGCTTCAACATAGCCGTCGCGCGCGTCGCGTCCTGCCTGTTCCAGGGCGACGAGTTCGGCTGCCCCGGTCTCCAGCGCAGCCAGTCGCGCCGACAGTGCATTGAGCAGTTCCGGTAGATCGGCCACTGCGACGGAGTGTTTGCGCGCGGCCCCCCGCAAGGCGAACAGGCGCTCCTCGGCTTGTTCCAGCATGCGGGGATCCGCCTCTGCCTCATTCGCCAGGCGCGTCAGCAAGCTCTCCGCCTCAGCGACCGCCTCTTCGGCGCGCTCCAGCGCAGCCAGCGCCGGGCCGGCAGGGTTCGCCGTATCCGGCTGGCCCCCCTGGCCCCCTGGTATGACCAGGCGCTGCAATGCGCGCGACGCTGCCCGCAGAGCTGCCGCAGGGCCTGCGTTACGTCGATCATGGGGCGTCAACTCGCTCAGCGCTGCCGCGATCGCCTCCGCACGCCGTTCCCCCTGTTGCAGCCGCTGCCGCTCTTGCGCCAGGAGGTCTTCCTCGTCCGGTTGAGGCGACAACTCCGCAAGCTCATTGACCGCGTGACGCAGCCATTCCTCATCGCGTTGTGCTGCCGCAATCGCCTCACGTGCTGCCTCGAGCGCGGCAATCGCCTCCCGCCACCGACGCCAGGCACTTTCCGTTTCGCCGCGCAATTGCCGCGGCACACCGAACGCATCGAGCAGTCCTGCGTGGCTGGACGGATCGGCCAGTCCGATCTGCTCGTGCTGGCCTTGCACTTCCACCAACAGCGATGCGGCGCGCCGAAGCAACGCGACGCCGATCGGCTGGTCGTTGATGAAGGCTCGCGAACGGCCATCGCGACTGACAACGCGGCGGAGCACCACCTCGTCTTCCGCGTCCAGGCCCTGCTCCGCGAGCAGGTCAGCCAACGGATGCCCCTGTGGCGGAGCGAAGCAGGCGGTAACACTGGCCTGTTCGGCACCGGCGCGAATCAGACCCACATCGGCGCGTGCTCCCAGTGCCAACCCCAGGCTGTCCAGCAGGATCGACTTGCCAGCGCCGGTCTCGCCGGTCAGCACGGTCAGTCCGTCGGCAAACGCGACGTCCAGCCGTTCGATCAGCACCACGTCGCGAATGGACAGTGCGGTGAGCATGCGATCGCGCGCTCGCCGTTCCGCCCGCTCAGAAGACGGAATTCCAGGCGCGGGAAAAGAAGCCGCGCTGGGGCGGGGGTGTCGGACCTTTCTGATTCACCAGGCCGGCGTCGAACAGGTCATTGTAGCTATCCTGGTACCAGGAACTGCCAGGGTAGTTGTAGCCCAGCACAGAGGCGGTCTTTCGCGCCTGTTCCTTCAGCCCGAGAATCAAGTAGATTTCCGTCAGCCGGTGCAATGCCTCGGGCACGTGGTTCGTGGTCTGATAGTCATCGACCACGCGTTGGAACCGGCCGATTGCTGCCTCGTACAGATGCTGGCCTTGGTACCAGCGGCCGATCTCCATCTCCTTGCCGGCCAGGTGGTCGTTGCAGAGGTCGATCTTCAACCGCGCGTCGCGGGCATAGGCACTGTCGGGGAAGCGATTCACCACTTCCTGCAACGCGTTCATCGCAAGCTGGGTGCCGCGCTGATCGCGCGAGATATCGGCAATCTGTTCATAGTAGCACAGCGCTCTCAGATAATAGGCATACGCCACATCGCGATGTGTCGGATGCAACTGGATGAAGCGGTCCAGCGTACCGATCGCATCGGTGTACTTGTTCTGCAGGTACTGCGTATAGCCCTGCATCAGCTGGGCGTTCACCGCCCATGTGGAGTAGGGGTAATTCTGCTCCACCAGGTTGAACTGGTCGTTCGCGGTATCATAACGCTGCGCATTCAGCGCATCGATGCCGTTGTTGTACAGGTCTTCGACCGGTGCCACCGGCTTCTCGGCGCCTGCGTTCTCATCCTTGCTGCCGCAGCCAGCGAGCAGCGGCAAGCACAGTAGAAGGCTGGCGGAAAAGTTCCGGACCGCAATGCGTTCAATCATCGGCCCGCTTATACCAAGGGGGTGGCGCGTCGCGAAGGGTGGGTCAGTCAGGCCGCCGCGACAGACAGCGGTTGTGCCGGCGCAATTTCGCGCCAGGCAGACTGATCGGCAAACAGTGCCCGGAGCAGGCGATTGTTGAGCGCATGGCCGGAGCAATGGGCGACGAAACGGCCCACCAGCGGCGCGCCCGCCAGCGCGAGATCGCCGACCGCATCCAGTAGCTTGTGCCGGACAAACTCGTCCGGGACGCGCAGGCCCCCTGGGTTCAGGATCCTCGCCTGATCGACCACAACGGCGTTGTCCAGGCTCCCGCCCTGTGCCAGTCCGGCTGCCCGCAACTGATCGACCTCTTCCATCAGCCCGAACGTACGAGCCCGGGCCAATTCGTGCCGAAAGCTCGTTGCGTTGAGCCGCAACGTCAATGCCTGCCGGCCGATGGCGGCAGCGGCGAAATCGATCGACATCGACATCTCGAGACCAACCGCGCCGGGACGGAGTTCCGCGAACGCGTCGCCGTCCGTCACGCGCACAGCGCGGCAAATCTCTATGGCCGAACGAGGTTCGTCCTGCTCAATGATCCCCGCGCAGTCGATGAGGAACACGAACTGCGCGGCGGAGCCGTCCAACGCCGGAGGCTCTGGCCCGTCCAGTTCCACAATGGCATTGTCGATACCACAGCCGGACAGCGCCGCCATCACGTGCTCAACGGTACTCACGCGCGCACCGCCTTCACCGAGCACGGTCGAGAGCCGTGTATCGACGACGAAGCCATAGCGCGCTGGAATATCCCGGCGCAGATCAGTCCGGCGGAAGACAATCCCTTGGTTGGCGGCAGCCGGACGCAACGTGAGGCTCACACGCTTACCGGAATGCAAGCCGATGCCGACACAGGAAATCGGAGCCTTCAGCGTGCACTGCGCGCCAACCGCTAGCTCGCCGTTGCCTCCGCCTGAGGAGAGAGAGATCGGCAGACCGTCCATGCGCCTCGTCTCATATTGCGACTCGACTCAGGGTAGTTGTCTGCCGTGGCGATGACCAGTCAACGATTGTTGCTGAATATTTCCGTTTATCCTGTTGATTCTATGTCTTTTGTAACCCGTTGGCGCCTGGACGTAACAATACATTCCCAGGCATGGCGCGAGCGAGGATTAGCGGGCGATGCGTGTTCGAACATTCACGCAAACGGCATGCCTCGATCAACGGTCCGCCAGTGGATCCGGCGACGCCGTGACCAGTCCCACCTCATCGAACGGCCGCGGAACGGCGGCCTCGTCGCGTCAGGACGATGACGCCTGCCGCCGCAGAAAGGCTGGAATATCGAGACCAACCTCCTCGCCCGCGGTTTGCCGAACCGAAGCCTGTGGCGGCTCTGCGCGAGGCGCTTGCTGCATCACCGGTTCGGCGCGCACGGGCGGATTTGGCTCCGTGGCTGCAACAGCGGGATGCTGACGCCGCCGAAATGCGCCTGTGACTGTGCTGAACAGGCTAGGGCGCGCAGCTTCCGGCGCTGGCGCAGCAGTGGCGCCGTTGCCCTGCCGCGGCGGCTCCGCGAACAGACTGGCGCGCGAAGTGGGCGCCCCTGCGCGCGGTGGAGCGAAGCCCACGCCTTGCACACTTGCGGTGACCGAATGCACGGGCATCCCCCCCTGAACGGGTGCGACCGGATGCGGGATCGGATGCGGCGCGCCAGGCTGCGCGGCCTCCACCATCGATGCCGTTTCCTGCATGGCATCTGCCATTGAGACCATTTGCGGTGCCGGCTGACGCAGCGGATGGGGTTGTCCGCTCATGATCGGCGCGGGACCAGCGCCTGCCGGCATGGCACCAGCCGCGGCGGCATGCATCGGCAGCGGGATCGGCTGCGGCATCGGCAAGGCACTGCCGCCGACCGCGACCAGTCGAGGACGTTCGCCCTGGCTCTGCGCCGGTGAATCGATGCCGGTCGCAACCACTGAAACGCGAATCCGGCCCGACAGCGTTTCGTCGATCGCTGAACCAAAGATGATGTTGGCCTCTTCGTCGACTTCCTCGCGGATGCGGTTCGCAGCCTGATCCACTTCGAACAAGGTCAGATCATCGCCGCCGGTGATGTTGATCAGCAGCCCCTGAGCACCGGACATCGACGTATCTTCGAGCAGCGGGTTGCTGATCGCCGCCTCGGCAGCGCGGATGGCGCGGTTCTCGCCTTCCGCCTCGCCGGTTCCCATCATCGCCTTGCCCATCTCCGCCATCACGGTACGGATGTCGGCGAAGTCCAGGTTCACCAGGCCAGGCGCCATCATCAGATCGGTGACTCCGCGCACGCCCATATACAGGACCTGGTCGGCCATCTTGAACGCTTCTTTCCAGGTGGTGCGCTCATTGGCCATACGGAAGAGATTCTGATTCGGGATGACGATCAGCGTATCGACGTGCCGCTGAAGTTCCTCGATGCCCTGATCGGCGCAGCGGGCGCGACGCACGCCTTCGAACCCGAACGGCTTCGTTACGACGCCAACCGTCAGGATATTCCGCTCGCGTGCCATGCGCGCAATTACCGGCGCCGCGCCCGTGCCGGTTCCACCGCCCATGCCGGCAGTGATGAACACCATGTGGGCGCCATCGAGATGCCGCGCCAGCTCATCCGATGCTTCTTCGGCCGCTGCCTTGCCTATCTCCGGCTTGGCGCCGGCACCAAGGCCCTGTGTGATGTGGGGGCCCAATTGGATTCGCCGATCGGCGCGACTGTGCACGAGTTGCTGTGCATCGGTATTGGCGACGACGAACTCCACACCCTGAAGGTTGGCCGTGATCATATTATCGACCGCGTTCGTACCGCCTCCACCCACACCGATAACCGTGATGCGTGGGCTGAAGTCGGTGTGCACTGTCTGCGGAATCGTCAGGTTCAGAGTCATGGCAGCATCTCCCCCTGTCGGGTCGAGTCGTTGAGTTTGTAGTTACGCCAGTTATTGCGATTCGCGACCTGCATCAGACGCGATCTTTCAAAAAATTGACGATCCGGCGAACGAATCCCTTGGGCCGTTCAACCTCGAGATCGACGTCATGCATCGTGCGTCCTTCGCCTGCCGCCCATGCCAGCAAGCCAGCTGCCGTGGCGAAGGCCGGCCCTGACGCCGCATCTGGCAAACCGCGCAAGGCAACGGGGCGACCAAGTCGCACCTGCTTGTTCAGGACACGCCCCGCCATTTCACGCGCCCCTGCGAGTTGGCAGGCACCACCAGTCAGCACGACTCGCGTGCCTGCGGCGCGTGTGAGACCGGAACTGTCGAGCCGTTCCTTTACCAGCTCGAACGTCTCTTCCAGCCGCGGACGGATGATATTCACCACCATACTGCGCGGCACTTTTGCGATCTGATGCTCTTCCTCGCCCACCAGCGGCACTGGCAGCATCTCGCGTTCATCGTCAGGCGAATTGTGCACGTTGCCGTACAGCGTTTTCAGCCGCTCGGCATGGGCGACCGGCGTGGAGAGCAGACGTGCCAGATCATTGGTGACATGCATGCCGCCAATCGGAAGCTGTGCAGTGTGCAGTAGTTGGTTCTCGGCGAACACTGCCATGCCGGTGGTCCCGCCGCCCATGTCGATCACAGTGGAACCGAGCTCGCGCTCGTCATCCACTAGCGTCGCCAACCCCGCCGCCATCGGCGCCGACACCAGTTCGGCGATGTCCAGATCGCAGCGGGCAATGCACGCGCCAAGCGAACGCAGCGCGGTGGACGACGCGTCAACAATATGCAGCCGCGCCGTCAGTTCCTCGCAGAACAACCCACGCGGATCGGCAACGTGATCTGTCTGATCCACAGAGAACGTCAGAGGCAGTGCATGAATCACTTCCCGCCCGTCTGCGGCGGCGCGGTAGCGACCTTCGTTCACCACGCGGCGAATGTCGTGTTCCTCGACTGCACGGCCACCTACAGGCCACTGCACATTGAACAGTCGCGATTCCGGTTGCCCGCACGTCAGGTTGACAATGACCGTGCGCAACTGCGTATCGGCCATATCCTCTGCCTGGCCGACGCAGGCCCGGATCGCGCGCTCGGCTTCATCAAGATCGACGATCGATCCGCCACGAACGCCACGCCCACGATGCCAGCCGAACCCGAGCGCACGCAATGTGCCATCGCTTTCGGTGCGCCCGATCAGGCACGCAATCTTGGTCGTGCCGATGTCGAGCACGCCGAATGGCCCTGATCGGCCATGCCGCGTACGTGCCGGCTCAGCGGGCTCTATTGGAGGCGGCAACACGGGGCGCGACATATTGTTCATGACGGCTTCTTCTCGTCCGGCCGCGGACGCACCACGAGCCGATCGCCCAGCCGCATATCAATCGCGACAAGCGGCCGATCGAGCAGTTCATGCTGCTGCTGAAGCTGCATCAGCCGATCAATCGCCTCGACGGCATGGCCTTCCGGCAACATTACACTGGTGCCGTTGGTCATCTGGAGGTTCCACCGCCGCTCGGCCACGCGCACCGCGGCGACGATGCGCTTCTGCAAGTCCGGCCTGTCAGTCAGCGCATCGACCAGCTTGGCTGCGGCGGCGGGCGCGCCAGGACCGACGACAAGCGGAAGTTGACGAAAATCCGCGACGTTCTGGTTGGCGACGACCTGGCCGTTGCGGTCAATCAGCATGAACTTGCCCTGGTTCTGCCAGATGGCGAACGGGCGCCGCTCCTTGAGATAGACCACAACGGTTCCGGGAAGCTGGCGTTCGACGGTGGCCTGTTCCACCCAGGACAGCGATTCGATCCGCTGCCTCGCCAGTTCGACAGAAAAACCAAGAATCGGATCGCCTCGGTTTACGCCAATCGCTGCGCGCAGCAGCGGCTCAGGCGTATTGGCCCGGCCCTGGATCACCACGTCTGTCACGCGCAAGCCGGCGAACGCCGTGACGCCACCAAGCCGTTCGCGCAACGTCGCGACCGTGCTGCCCGGCGCAGCCGATCGCGCCACAGCCAGCCCGATCAACAGCACGAACAGCGCGAACACCATCCAGCCGGAGGGGCGCAGGAATTTTCGTTGCCGCCGCAGCCAAAGCTTCCAGCGCCCTGGCCGATCAGTGACCGAATTGCGGGGATTGCGCCGGGCTACGCGCGGCATGTCGCGTTCTCCACCATCCAGGCGCAAAGCTGCGAGAAATTCATGCCGTGATGCGCGGCCTGCTCCGGCAGCAGTGACGTTGGCGTCAGGCCGGGCTGCGTGTTCAGCTCCAGAAGCACCAGCCGCCCCGGCTCGCCGGCTGTATCGTCATAGCGGAAGTCGCAGCGTGTGGCGCCGCGGCAACCAAGCGCGCGATGGGCGGAAAGCGCCACGCTGAGGGCGCGATCGTAGCTATCGGCGTGGATACGCGCCGGAATCACATGGCGCGACCCGCCATCGGCGTACTTCGACTCGTAATCATAGAAGACGCCGGCATCGGCGATGATCTCGGTCACGGCTAGGGCGCGGTCACCCATCACCGCCACAGTCAGTTCGCGCCCAGGGATGTACTCCTCGACCAACGCCGCGCTGCCGAACCGCCATGATCGCGCAACCTCAGCGCGTCGATTGTCGCCAGTGCGAATGATCTCCACACCCACCGACGAACCTTCGTCGATCGGCTTCACCACATAAGGCAGCGGCAGAGGATCGGCTGCCTCCAGTTCTTCCGTCGGCACAACGCGTCCGCGCGGCACGGGCAATCCTGCCGCAGTGAACACGGCCTTGGCGGCAACCTTGTCCATTGCGAGCGCCGATGCACGGACGCCCGAGTGCGTATAGGGGATGGCAAGCCAATCCAGCACGCCCTGGATCGCTCCATCCTCGCCAAAGCGGCCGTGCAACGCATTGAACACCGCATCAGGACGCGGAGTGAGAGCGGCGATGACAGCCATGAGGTCTTCGCCGACTTCGATCGGCGTCACGTCGAAACCCGCCTCGCGCAGCGCCGGCATCACCTGCATGCCAGTGGACAGGCTGACTTCGCGTTCCGCCGAGATGCCGCCATACAGAACCGCGACACGGGTCATGCCACCGCCTCCGGCTTGCCCGCTGGTATGCCCATGCGATGGATTTCCCACTCCAGTGTCACGCCGGTGGCGGCATGCACCCGACGCCGCACTTCCTCGCCGAGACCTTCGATATCCGCCGCCGTTGCCGAGCCCGTGTTGATCAGGAAGTTGCAATGCTTCTCCGACACCTGGGCGCCGCCGCGTGTCAGCCCCCGACAGCCGGCGGCATCAATGAGTTCCCAAGCCTTCATGTCCGGCGGGTTGCGGAACGTCGACCCGCCGGTACGCGCCCGGATCGGCTGCGAAGCTTCCCGCGCAGTGCGGATCTCCGCCATGCGGGCGGCAATCGTCCGAGGCTCGCCAATCTGCGCGCGCAGTCGAACCCGCACGACGACGGCGCCATGCGGCAGGCGGGAACGGCGATAGGCAAACGAGAGATCGGCAGCAGTCAGGCGAAGCTGATCACCGCTGCGGGTAACGACATCGGCCCAATCCAGAACGGCCGCCATGTCGCCGCCATAGGCGCCACCATTCATTACCACGGCGCCGCCGATGCTGCCCGGAATACCTGAGAGGAACTCAAGTCCTGTCAGTCCCGCAGAGGCAGCATGCTCCGCCACCGTCATATCCAATGCGGCCGCTCCCGCAATCACACCGTCGGTTTCGGTGGTGATGGTGCTGAACCCGCGCGCCAGCCGCAGCACCACGCCAGGCAAGCCGCCATCGCGAATGATCAGGTTCGAACAGGCCGCAATCACGTGTACCGGCACGTCGGGCGGCAAGGCGCGGAGGAACTGTGCCAGGTCGGCCGCATCCGCCGGCCGCACCAGGGCTTCCGCCGGACCACCAACGCGAAACCAGGTGAACGGTGCCAGCGGCGCGTTCATCTGCACGCGCCCCCGCAGCGACGGCAGCGTATCGACAAATGTCGGTATGGCGGCCGCGGCCATCATCATGCCGCGCTCCCCGAAACACGGCGCTGCTGTAGCTCGTGCAGCTCACCTGGCAGCGCCGCCGCCCAATGCGTGATGTTGCCAGCCCCCAGGCACATGACGAAATCGCCCGGCTTGGCAATGGCGTAGACCATCTCTGCCAGCCGCGCCGGCGACGGCAGCGGCACCACACTGCGGTGCCCGCGCGCGCGCAGCCCATCCACCAGCGCGTCTCGCGTCACCCCCGGTATCGGCGGTTCGCCGGCCGGGTAGATGTCGGCAACAATCACTGTGCCCGCATCGTTCATGCAGGTGCAGAATTCGTTGAACAGCGACTGCAAGCGGCTAAAGCGATGCGGCTGTATCACCGCGATCACGTCGCGCGCGCCTGCCTGGCGCGCAGCCTTCAACGTCGCGGCGATCTCCACCGGATGATGCCCATAGTCATCGATGATGGTTATGCCACCCGCTTCGCCTGTTTTGGTGAAGCGCCGCTTCACCCCGCCAAACCCGGCGAACGCACTGCGCAGCGTGTCGTCGTCGATTTCCATTTCGACGCCGACGGCCACCGCCGCCAAAGCGTTCTGCACATTGTGCGCACCCAACATCGGCAGCCGATAAGGCCCCAGCTTGCGCGCACGGTTCCGAGCCCGATCGGTGACAATGACCTCGAACGTGGAACCGAGCTTGTCCGGCAACACGCGATCCGCACGAACATCGGCCTGCGGCGAGAACCCGTAAGTGATGATCCGCCGATCAGACAGGCGCGGAATCATCTGCTGGACTGCCGGATGATCGATGCATAGCACGGCGAAGCCATAGAACGGTACGTTGCCGACGAACTGGTCGTAGCCGGCGACCATCGCCTCGGGCGTCCCCCAATGATCCAGATGTTCAGGGTCCATGTTGGTGACAACGGCAATCACTGCTGGCAGCCGCAGGAAGCTGCCGTCACTCTCATCTGCCTCGACCACCATCCAGTCGCCGGCGCCAAGCCGCGTATTGGTGTTATAGGCGTTGATGATGCCGCCATTGATCACTGTGGGATCCAGACGGGCGGCCTCAAGTACTGCCGCGATCATGCTCGTCGTCGTGGTCTTACCGTGCGTGCCGCCGATGGCGATCGACCATTTCAGTCGCATCAGCTCCGCAAGCATTTCGGCGCGCCGCACCACCGGGATCAGCCGGGCGCGCGCCGTGGCCACTTCCGGATTGTCCGCCTTCACCGCCGACGAGACCACCACGACCTGCGCATTCCCCAGATTCGCTGCGTCGTGGCCCACGGCCACGGGAATGCCCGAATCACGCAGCCGCCGAACATTGGCAGACTCAGCGATATCGCTGCCCTGCACGGCGTAGCCAAGATTGTGCAGCACCTCGGCGATGCCCGACATGCCGATGCCACCGATGCCGACGAAATGGATGGTGCCGATAGAGAGAGGCAGTGCTCTCATGCGTGCACCTCCTGGCGCATAAACTGTTCGACCACGTCGGCCAGTCGTGCCGCCGCATCCCCGCGTGCAATCGAATGGGCTGCGAGTGCAGCGTGATTCAGCATATCGGGCGACGCCAGCAATGCAGCGAGCCGATCACGTAGCGTATCCGGTGTGAAGTCACGTTGCGCGATCGCTGATGCGCCACGTGCATCGGCCAGTGCTCGCGCATTGGCTGATTGATGATCGTCGATCGCACCAGGCAGCGGCACCAGGATGGCTGGCCGTCCTGCAACGGCCAGTTCAGCGACCGTTGAAGCTCCCGCGCGCGCGATCACCAGGTGCGCCGCCGACAATCGTTCCGCCACATCCGGGAAGAACGTGGCAAGCTCCGCAGTGATCCCGGCCGCATGATATGCGGCATGCACCCGGTCCAGGTCCTCCGCGCGGCACTGCTGCACGACGGATAGCCGCATCCGTATCGTCTCGGGCAGCGCAACCAAGGTGGGCGGCACAACATCGCTGAACACGCGCGCACCAAGGGAGCCGCCCAGCACCAGCAGCCGAAGCTCATCGTGCGGAGGCGAGTAAGGGATCGCCTGGATCGCCGGCCGTACTGGATTACCCGTCACGACCGTCGCCGCCGTCTCCGGCACGCGCTCAGTCCCGGCGAAGCTGAGCGCCAGGATATCCGCGTGCCGCGCCAGGAAACGGTTCGCGCGCCCCAGCACTGCGTTCTGCTCATGCAGAACGACCGACGGGCGCCGCGGCATCAGCTTCGTCGCCAGTACCGGTGCAACGCACGGATATCCGCCAAACCCCACCACTGCCGCAGCGTTGCAGCGCGCCAGAATGCGCCGCGCCTGCATGACGCCGCGTGCGAGTGACAGCGCCGCATTGCCGGCGCGCCAGCCGCGCCCGGCAATGCCGGCGCCACTGATCACGTACTGGTCCAGCCCCGCGAACACCGGACTTTGCAGGCCGCTCGACCGCGTATCGGTCATCAGCGCAACTCGCCGCCCGCGCGCCAGCAATTCGCTCGCCAGCGCCTCGGCCGGGAAGAAGTGTCCACCTGTGCCGCCTGCGGCGATCATGATGGGAAACACTGCCGGCCCCCTCATGGCACGTCGCCGTGATGGCGCCGGCGCGTCAGAGCCAGCAGCATGCCCATGCCCAGCGCAATCGCCAACGCCGACGAACCGCCATAGGAGATGAACGGCAAGGTCATCCCCTTTGTCGGAATCAGTTGCAGCGACGACGCCATGTTGACAAACGCCTGAAGGCCAAAGCCGGTGACGAGGCCGGTGCAGGACAGCAAGATGAACAAGTCCTGCTCCCTCAGCAGCCGCAGCAGACCCCGCAGCACGATGAAGCCGAACACAGCAATGATGGCGAGGCAGATGATCATGCCGAATTCCTCGCCCGCCACCGCGAACACGAAATCTGCATGTGCGTCAGGCAAAATGTCCTTGACTCGACCCTCGCCAGGTCCACGCCCGAGCAGGCCACCATTGCCGAATGCTTCCAGCGCGGTACGCGGCTGGTAGTCGACCCCGAGGCCGGTTCCCGGATGCAGAAATTCCTGCACGCGCCTCTGGACGTGCGAGAAGAACATGTAGGCGCCGACGCCGGCGAATCCGAAGGCCACCAGCGCGAAGCCAACCAGGATCAGGTTCAGACCGTCGACGTAAAGCTGAACGAAGAACACCGCGGTGATCACCGCCAGCATCCCGACGTCCGGCTGCGACTTCAGCAGCAGCGCGATCATGGCAAAGACGCCGATGGCCAGCAGCTTGCCGGGGAACCGCGGCGTCCGGCGCCCCTCGCTGATCAGCCAGGCCGCGACGATGGCAAAGCAGGGCTTCAGGAATTCGGACGGCTGCACCGACATCCCTGGCAGCGCGATCCAGCGGCGCGCACCCTTGATCTCGACCCCAGTCGCCAGCGTACCGGCAGTCAGCACCAGGGCGATCATGCAGCCGATGATCGCCAAGCGACGAATGGACCTCGGCGACAGCAGGGACACGCTGATGACGACTGCCCCTGCCGCAGCGAGGAAAAACACCTGCTTCAGGATGAACAGGTCGCGTGACGTGCCAATGTGCTCCGCAACCGCGGGGCTGGCCGCCAGCATCATGACGTAGCCAAAGCCAATGAGTATGCCGACAGCGCCGAGCGTCCAGCGGTCCACGGTCCACCACCAACGGCCCAGAACAGAATTGTCAGCGCGAGAAAGAGTCGGCATCAGGCAAGCCCTGCCAGCGAAGCTTCCGCATCGAAGCCGAGCATTGCGATTCGAGACAACTGTGTCTGAGTCATCGGATCTTCAACGTCGCCAGACCGACCAGCGCGAGGATCATCGAGATGATCCAGAACCGGATCACGATGGTTGGCTCCGACCAGCCTTTCTTCTCGAAGTGATGATGCAGCGGCGCCATCAGGAACACGCGGCGTCCCGTGCGTTTGTACCAGAACACCTGAATGATGACGGAAACCGTCTCAACGACGAACAGCCCCCCAACGACGAGCAGTACGATCTCGTGTTTCGTCGCAACGGCAACCGCTCCCAGTGCGCCGCCCAGGGCAAGCGATCCGGTATCTCCCATGAAAACCGCTGCCGGCGGCGCATTGAACCAGAGGAATCCGAGTCCCGCGCCAATCAACGCAGAGCAAAATACCGCAAGTTCGCCAACCCCAGGTACGGGGTTCAGTTGCAGGTAGTCGGCGAAGATGCGATTTCCGACCAGATACGCGATCAGCGAAAACACACCCGCGCAGATGATGGTCGGCACGATCGCAAGGCCGTCCAGGCCGTCCGTCAAATTGACTGCGTTCGATGCGCCCAGCATCACCAGCATGCCGAACACGGGAAACAGAAAGCCGAGCTGGAGCAGCACTTCCTTGAACACCGGAATGGCAACCGACGTCGCGAGCGCGCCGCGCGTAAGCTGCATCAGCCAGATCGCCGCGACCAGCCCGATCATTGTCTGCGCGATCAGCTTGATCTTCGGCGATACGCCCTTGTGGTTCTGCCGCGACAGTTTCATGTAATCGTCGGCAAACCCCAGCGCGCCGTAGCCGAGCGTGACGAACAGCACCGCCCACACATAAAGGTTGCGCAGGTCGACCCACAGCAATGTGGAGATCGACAGCGCGAACAGGATCAGCACACCGCCCATCGTAGGCGTGCCCTTCTTGTCCACCAGATGCCGCTCCGGCCCATCCGTCCTGATTGGCTGGCCATTACGCTGCAACGACCGCAACCACCGGATCACCGTTGGCCCAAGGATAAAGCTGACAACCAGCGCCGTCAGGCACGCCGCGCCCGAACGGAACGTGATGTAGCGAACCAGATTGAACAGGATGAACTGGTTGGCAAACGGTCGCGCGAGATCGAACAGCATTACGCCGCCTCCGCATGCTGCTCGAGCGCGTTGATTACCAGTTTCATCCGGCTGCCGAGGCTACCTTTCACCAGGATCGCATCGCCCGGACTCACTGCCCTGGCCAACAGCGGTGCCAACGAAGCGGCGTCGGCCGCATGGGCGGTGCGCATCGACTCTGGCACCGCCGCAAACAACTCGGCCATCAACGGCCCACACGCGAAAAGCTGATCGGCCGCTGCGGCCACGTCGGCGCCAAGCGCCCGGTGTTCCTCGCGCGCTGCATCGCCCAGTTCGAGCATGTCGCCCAACACCGCGATCCGCCGCGGTGCCGGCTGTAAACGCAGGACGGCAAGCGCGGCCCGGATCGAAGCCGGGTTGCCATTGTAACTTTCGTCCAGCAGCAGCGCCGTGCCACCTGGCACCTGGATCAGCCGACGGACCCCGCGGCCCGCTACCGGAGCGAAATCCTCGAGGGTCCGGGCAATGCGGCTGGCGACCTCCGGCGGACACATCGTCAGTTCGATCGCGCCCGCGATTGCCGCGAGTGCGTTGATAGCCATGTGCCGCCCCGGCGCATTCAATCGGAACCGTATCGCCCGGCCACGAACCTCCGCCGCCACGTCGCTGCCATCTGCGTCGGAGGCGATCGCCGTCAGCCGCGCATCCGCCCCGGCCGCAGCGCCGAAGGTGACGATGCGCGCTTTCCCAGCCGCTGCACGCAACCGCGGCAACAGCGGTGAGTCGGCTGGCAGTACGGCGACCCCGCCTGGCTCCAGCCCGCGCAGGAGCTGCGCCTTCTCATCGGCGATCGCCTCGATGGAGCCGAGATACCCGATATGCGCCTTCTCCACCGCGGTGATCACGGCAACATGCGGCCTGGCAAGATTGGCCAGCGGTGCGATTTCGCCAGGATGGTTCATGCCGATCTCGGCGACGCAGAACGCGGCGCCAGGCGGCAAGCGTGCCAGTGTCAGCGGCAAGCCCCAGTGATTGTTGTAGGATGCGACCGCGGCATGCGTTTGGCCGAACGCCGCCAGAATCGCGCGCAGCATTTCCTTGGTTGTGGTCTTGCCGACGCTGCCGGTCACTGCGATCAGCCGGCCGCCAAACCGCATCCGCGCGAACCCGCCAAGCCGGTGCAGCCCGGCCAGCGTATCGTCCACCAGCAGCAGGCGGCTCGAGTCCGGCACGTCCCGATGCACCATCGCTCCCGCCGCGCTCTTCGCCATGGCGTCAGCCACGAAGGCATGCCCATCGCCGTTGTCGCCGTGCAGCGCGACGAACAGATCGCCTCCTGCCAGCGTCCTCGTATCAATGGAGACATCGTCAGCCGCGAACGGCGTATCCATTGCGCCGCCCGTCGCTTCCACCAGGTCATGCGGGGTCCAGAGCGCAGTCATTGCACGGGGCTCGCTCCCATGGTGGGAGCGGATTGGGGCGCGGCGGTTCCCGCCAGCCGGCGCACCACGCTCACATCATCGAACGGAATAACCACGCTTCCGATACTCTGCCCCTGCTCATGCCCCTTGCCGGCAACCGCCAGCACGTCGCCGGGCCCAAGCCCGTTCATCGCCTCGGCGATCGCCTGCTCCCGGTCGCCAACCTCGAGGCCGCCTGGGCACCCCGCCACCACGGCTGCCCGGATCACCGCCGGATCCTCGCTTCGCGGATTGTCGTCGGTGACGATCGCCACGTCCGCAAGCCGTGACGCCGCGGCTCCCATCAATGGCCGCTTGCCGCGGTCGCGGTCGCCGCCGGCACCGAACACAACGTGAAGCCGTCCTGCCGTATGCGGGCGGAGCGCGGCGAGCAACCGCTCCAGCGCATCCGGGGTATGCGCGTAGTCCACGTAGACAGCCGCCCCGTTTGGCAGGCGGGCTGCCAGTTCCAGCCGCCCCCGCACTCCATGCAGCGCAGTCATCCGGTCAAGCGCCTCAGGCTCTCCAGTCACCATCGCCAGCGCCGCCGCCAACAGCGCATTATCAGCCTGGAAGCGCCCCGGCAGCGACAGCGCCAACTCCCGCGTCGCGCTCCCGATTTGCACTCGCAGCACTTGCCCATCGGGCCTCGGCTCCGCTGCCAGCAGCCGCATTGCCGTCCCGGCCTCGCCCACCGTGCGCAGCGATAGCCGCCGCCGCGCGGCAATCTCCGCCAACTCAGCCAATGTCACCGGGTCCATGTCACTGCTCGCAACCACCGGCGCCCCGGCGGGCAGCAGCTCATCGAACAGCCGCAGCTTGGCCGCCCGATATGCCGCCTCGGACCCATGGTAATCGAGATGGTCTCGCGTCAGGTTGGTAAACGCCCCTGCCGCCAGGCGCACCCCATCCAGCCGGAACTGATCCAGCCCGTGCGACGACGCCTCCATCGCGGCATGCTGCACTCCGCTACGCGCCAGCCGCGACAGCGTTTCCGCCAGCGTGACAGGGTCCGAAGTCGTCAGCCCGGGTCCTGGCTCGAATCCGGGCGCCATCAGCCCGAGGGTTCCGAGACTGGCCGCCGGCTTCCCACCCGCGGCCCAGATCTGCCGCAGGAATTCCACCGTGCTCGTCTTGCCATTGGTACCGGTGACCGCGACCACGGTCCGTGGCTGCGGCCCCGCCAGCCCGGCGGCCAGCAGCGCCAGACGCCGTCGCGGTTCCGGATCCTCCAACAGCGGACGTGGCGGCACCCCGGGTGGCCAAGGTGTTCCCTGCGGCGCCAGAACGGCGACCGCGCCACGCGATACCGCTTCCGCGATGAACGCGCGGCCGTCAGCCCGGCTCCCGGGCAGCGCCGCGAACAGGAAGCCAGGTATCACCTGCCGACTGTCCGCCGTGATCCCGGCGATCTCCATGCCGGCGGCATTTCGCCACAAAGGGGGCAGACGGGACATGAGGTCAGCGAGCCGCAAGCGAGTCAGATTTCGCAGGCAGGACCACAGCCTCGCGCGGTCCCGTGCGCGTCACCACGGGCCTGGCTGGTGGCAGCGCCGTCGCCGGCACCGTCGGCGCCAGCTTGACCTCTCTATCCGAGCCAGGCCCGCGCGCCACCGCACCGGTCGGCCGCGCAGGCTCCAACGGGATGGCAAGCTGCTGGTTGATTGTCGCCGCATTTTGAATGTCCGGCAGCATCCCGAGCATCGGCCCGATCCGTGCGATCACCCGTCCAGTCTCCGGCGCCGCGACCCAACCTGCCGTCGAGTAGCCGTAAGTGGCTTTGGTGCCGTGCGGTTCGTCGAGCATCATGTAGACGGCGTATCGCGGCGCGTTCATCGGGAACACGCTGGTGAAGGCCGCCACGTTGAAGCTCTCCTTGAACCCGCGATGGTAGCCGTGCTTGCCGACCTTCTCGGCAGTACCCGTCTTGCCACCTGGATAATAGCCGGCGACCTCCGCCTGCTTGCCAAATCCGTCGGTCACGATAAGCCGCATCAGCTTATGCATGATCTCGACCGTGGAGGGTTGCATCACCTGCACCGCGTCCGGCTGCTGATCAGGCGCCAGCGCCAGTATGGTGGGACGCACCAGTGTGCCGGTTGCAACCGCGGCCGTCCCGCGCACCACATGCAGTGGCGAGACCGAGATGCCGTGGCCGAACCCCACAGTCATCGTCACGATCTCCTTCCACGCCGCCGCCGGCTGAATGATCGGCATCGACGCTTCCGGCAACTCGATACCGGTGCGACCAAACATGCCCATGTGCTTCAACCAGGCGCGCTGGCGTTCGGCACCAACGTTAAGCGCGATGTGCGCCGCGCCAAGGTTGGACGAGTATGCCAGCACCTCCGGCAGATAGAGCCAGCGATGCTTGCCCTCGAAGTCCGAGATCGTGTACCGGCCGATGTGGATATTGTGTGCCGCATCGAACTGGTCCCAGATGTGAACAACGCTGTTATCCAGCGCCATCGACGCGGTTTGAAGCTTGAATGTGCTGCCTGGCTCATAATTGCCGGTCACCGCCCGGTTGAACCTGTCGTCCTCTGGCGCACTGCGGAAATTATTGGTGTCATAATCGGGCAGGCTCACCATCGCCAGCACCTCGCCCGTACGCACGTCCATCACGATGCCGCAGCCGCCGATCGCCTGGAACTCGTCCATCGACCTGGAGAGTTCGTCGCGCACGACCCCTTCGATGCGCGCGTCGATCGACAGCTTCAGCGGCGAGCGGTCAGCGAATAGACGCTTGTCGAAAAACTTTTCGACCCCGGCAACGCCATGCTCATCGATGTCCACCCCACCCAACACCTGCGCCGCGACGCGACCCATCGGGTAATGCCGCTCCTCGGTAGGCCGGAAGTCGATGCCCGGAATGCCGAGCGCATTGATCTTCAGTTCCTCGCGCGGCGTGATCTGCCGTTCCAGCCATACGAACTGCTTGTTCGATTGTGAGAGGCGCGCCTTTGTCTCGTCCTCATTCAACCGAGGCAGCACCGACTTCAGTTTCCGCGCCGAGTCCGCCGGATCGACAATCTGCCGCGGATCGGCGAACACCGCGACAGTCGGCAGCGAGATCGCCAGGATCTGGCCGTTGCGGTCCGTGATCATCGCACGCTGCGCCAGCGTGGTCGCATCGATCTCCTTAGGCGCTTGGAGGAGCTGCGCGATCGGACGCTCTGGCCGGTGCGGCATCAGTGGCTGGATGACGGTCGCAACGGTCAGCTTGCCGACCACCGCCAGAAACAACACACCGAAACCGAATGCGGTGAACACCAGGCGCGAGCGGGTCTTCTCCAGTGCACCCCGGCGTTGCAGGTCCGGCCTCGTGACTCGCACGTTTTCCATGCGCGGCACAGCATCTTCACGCGCTGCGCCGACGCGAAATGCTGGTGTCGAATTGGGCGGCGGCGCGTCGCTCATGCCTCAACCGCCCCCGTTGCCATTTCCAACCCACTGCGTGGCGCTGACCGGTGTCGGCGCCGGCAGGGGCGCCGCACTGCGCGCCATGCCGAGCGCGGAACCCGTGTATGGCGTGGACTGCGGCACCACCGTCCGCGCTGCCGCGGCTGCGATCACCGGACGCGCAATGGCGTGGGATTCTGGACGCACCTCGGCAAGAACCGGGCGCGGTGGGGGCGGGGGCTTGTGCTCGACCGGCTTAGGCTCCGGGAGCTTCGCCACCGATGGCGGCGCGGCAGCCACGGCGACCGGCTTCGGTGCTTGCTCCGGGGAGGCCGCGGGCGTCGATCTTTGCTCGGGCAGCGCCTGCGGCGGCTTTGGCAGCTCAGCAACTTTCGGGGTCGCAGCCTGATCGGGCTGTGGCTGATCTTGTGCGATCGGCGGCAACGCGGTCTCCGCCGGCGCTTGCGGCGGTGGCGCCGGAGGGGGAACTGCCGGCAGGCGACTGTCCAGATCCGCCATGCTCGTGAACTGGTTCGGCTGCACCGTCTTCAACGCCAGGAACTGCTCCGCCAGCGTCTGCAAACGCTGCGGATCATTCAACAGCGTCCACTCGGCATGCAGCACGCGCGTCTGCTCGCGCAACTTGTCGGTCGCCTGCACCGTGTCCTCGATCTTGCGGTCGAGCAACTGCACACGATGCTTGGCCTGGTAGAGATAAAGGCCAGAGCCACACGCGAGCAGAAAGCAGATGCAGGTGATTGGCCGGATCATGACGGCACCGCCAAACGTTCGAGGGCACGAAGCCGCGCGCTGCGCGAGCGAGGATTGGCCGCGATCTCCGCCGCGCCTGGACGCAGCGGCCGCGCCGTGAGCAGCCGGAACCGTGGCGCCTCTCGCGCCGCGAGGCCGCGCGGATCATGCCGCGAAGGCGCCGGCGCATGGCCGGTCGCATCAGTCATGAAACGCTTTACCAGCCGATCTTCCAGCGAATGGAATGACACGACGACGAGCCGGCCTCCGGGTGCCAGCAGCGCGCTTGCCTGGACCAGGCCGCGCTCGATCTCGCCAAGCTCATCATTCACCCTGATGCGCAGCGCCTGAAACGACCGCGTCGCGGGATCGATACCGGAACGATCGAATGGCAACGTGCCGCGGATGATCTCAGCCAGTTGCGCAGTGGTCCTGATCGGGCCCAGTGCCCGCGCCCTGACGATAGCGCGTGCGATCCGCCGCGATGCGCGTTCCTCGCCGAGCTGAAACAACGTGTCGGCCAGTTCGCGCTCGGGCAGCGTGTTCACGAGGTAGGCCGCCGTCGTGCCACTGCGCTCCATGCGCATATCGAGCGGACCATCGGACCGGAACGAAAAGCCACGCTCAACCTGATCGAGCTGGAACGACGAAACGCCCAGGTCCAGCACCACGCCGTCCAGTTCGGTGGCACCGCGCTCCACCAGCAGCTCGAGCATGTTGCCGAATTGCCCATGGATCAGGTGCAGTCCCGGATAACGAGCGGCAAGGCTTGCCCCGCGCGCGATCGCATCCGGATCGCGGTCGATAGCCCACAGCGTGCAGGACCCCGCCCGGAGGATTGCTTCGGCGTAGCCACCACCGCCAAAAGTCCCATCCAGGTAGCGGCCGCCGTCGCGCAGCGCGAGCAATCCAATGACCTCGGACAGCATCACGGGCACATGTGAAAATGTGGCCTCGCTCATTTTGGACCGCTGCCCGGCAGCGTGAATCCGTGCACCCTCGCCCTCTCACGCGCTTCCGAGCGGCGCTGTTCCGCCGCCGCCGGTTCCCAAATCTGGAAGATGCGGCCGAGACCCATGAAAACGACGGTCTCATTCAGTCCGGCAAAACTGATGAGTGAATCAGGCAGAACGATGCGACCTTCCTTATCAGCCTCGACTGCAAAAGCATCGGAATACAGCGATGCTGCTAAATCATCGTGAGCCTGACTGAACAAATCGAGTCGGTTCAATGGCTCGGACAACGCCTCAAACTCGGCCGAGGGCCATGCTTCGATGCAACGGTGCTGGTGCGAAGGACGCAGCACAAGCTGCGTGCCGTTGGCTTCATCTTTGGACCGAAGTGCGTTTCGAAACGGCGCAGGAACGGACACGCGGCCCTTGGCGTCCAACCGGTTCTGGTGGGTGCCGAGGAAATTGGCCATCCGTCCCCTGGGTGCCCCTCCGGGAAAATGCCTCGCTGCGTGACTGCGCTTGGGAATTCATGGGTTAGCATGGGAAAATCTGGGCGTCAAAGTCAATTCCGCGCTCTGCGCCGGATATTGGGGGCCACATCAAGGGCTTACGCTCGATCTGATTCCCGTTTCGTTCGCAAAATCGAGTATGATGCCCGTCGCTGCGGAATCCGGGCCAGAACTGCAAAAAGCACTCTGATAGGAGAACGGCCGTGCCGACGCCCGGGAATACCAATGCGTGAACGACCCGGAGCCCCTTCTCGGAGGCAAGAGGAGCCGAATCGTCTGCCACAAGAATGCCGGCAGTCCGCACGGTTTCAACCTCGGCTACGTTCGGAGCAAGCGCAAGAACCGCAGGGGCGTTACTGAAAGCCGCAGCGAAATAATCCTGGCAGAATACGAGCGGTACCAGGTAGCGCCGCTTCTTCCAGCGAAGACGCCAGACGGCCTGTAAGCCGGGTTCTGTCCGCACTCGCGTGCGGGACGACCATTCATCTGGGACGCACCTCGCGATGCGCCTCACGCGACCAACCCGGACGGCAAGGCGGGAATGCCCCTGCGCCTCGCGGCGCCACCATCCCTATTCGGTCTTGCTCCCGGTGGGGTTTACCTTGCCATCCCTGTTGCCAGGGACGCGGTGCGCTCTTGCCGCGCCGTTTCGCCCTTGCCCGCGGGCTGTCTCGCGACGCTTGCGCGGGCGGTGTGATTTCTGTGGCACTTTCCCTGGGGTCGCCCCCGCCGGCCGTTAACCGGCACCGTATTCCCGTGGAGCCCGGACTTTCCTCCATCAGCGTCACCGCTGTTGGCGGCCGTCCGGCCGTCTGACATGACAGAAATGGTCGCGGCCGCGCCTCTGCGTCAAGCCTCAGATGAGCGCGGCTGCCCATAGCCATCCGTCGGGTCCAGCGATTGCCCTCGGTCCAGAAGCCCGGCGCCGGGCACGTAATTCACCTCCAGTCTGATGCCGTCAGGGTCCTCGAACAGCACCGAGTAGTATCCAGGCGCCCACGTGCTTTCCTCCGGCCCGCGCAGGATGGGCGCGCCAAGCTCACGCACCACAGCGGCCACTCGGTCCACGTCCTCGCGTTCGCGGGCCCGCAGGCACAGATGGTGCAAGCCAACTCTCTGCTGTACGAACCGTTCGCCGGCATAAGTGGGATCGCACGGCTCGATGCCAATCGCGGTCCGCGCGCCAACGCAGTAGAAGAATTTTTCACCGTCAAACACGACCTTCATCCCAAGCCGCGGCAGCAGCGCGCCATAGAAGGCACGTGCAAGGTCGAACCGGCTGACCGTCAGCACCACGTGGGCCATGCCATTGATTGCAATTGTCACTGCGCACCTGCCATTTTCTAATCAGTCAGATTGTCATTAACACTAAGCAAGCGAACGGCCTCCGCGCGGCCTACCCAGTGGATCCCGCCACCTGCGCCCCCGGATGGAAGTGCACATAGACCCGCCGAGCGATCTCGTGGCTGATCCCCGGCGCGGCCTCCAGGTCCGCCAGCCCCGCCATCTTCACTCCGCGCGCCGAGCCAAAGTGGTTCAGCAGCGCCCTCTTCCGAGCGGCGCCGATCCCGGCGATCTCGTCCAGTTCACTCTGCCGGATGTTCTTCGACCGTCCCGCCCGGTGAGTGGTGATCGCGAAGCGATGCGCCTCATCGCGCAGTCGCTGCAGGAAGTACAGCACCGGATCGCGCGGAGGCAGTTGGAATGGCTCCATCCCATCTGTGTAGAACCATTCGCGCCCTGCATCGCGATCCGGTCCCTTGGCGATCGCTACCAGCTTCACGTCCTGCACGCCCAGATCGACCAACACCTCGCGAGCTGCAGACAACTGTCCCGCGCCGCCATCGATCAGCACCACATCGGGCCAATCGGCCGCCGGTGCTCCTTCCTCCTGCTCTTTCAGTGCACGGGTGAACCGCCGCTGCAGCACCTCCCGCATCATCCCGAAATCGTCGCCCGGAGTGACCGGCCCGCGGATGCCGAACTTCCGGTACGCCGCCTTGTGGAACCCATCAGGCCCCGAGACGATCATCACACCGTATGGGTTCGTCCCCATGATGTGCGAGTTGTCGTATACCTCGATCCGTTCCGGTGCCGAGGGCAATCCGAACACCTGCGCGACCCCTTCCAGCAACTTCGCCTGCCCGGCGCTCTCCGCCAGTTTCCGCTCCAGCGCCTCGCGCGCGTTGGTCTCCGCGTGCTGCACCACCGCGCGCTTCTCCCCGCGTTGCGGCACCAGGATCTCCACCTTCCGCTCAGCCTTCAGCGAGAGTGCTTCGGCCACCAGTTCCTGCTCCGGCAGCGCGTGGTTCAGCAGCAGGCAGGGTGGCGGCGGCTTGTCGTCGTAGAACTGCGCGATGAACGCCGCGAGCACCTCCGGCGCCTCCTCCGCTCTCGCATGGCTGGGGAAGAACGCACGATTCCCGTTGTTCCGCCCGCCACGCACGAAAAACACCTGCACGCAGGTCTGCCCACCGATCTGCCACGCAGCGATCACGTCCGCGTCCTGCAGGCTCGCAGGGTTCACCACATCGTTGCCCTGCACGAAGGTCAGTGCCCGGATACGATCACGCACTGCCGCGGCATGCTCGAATTCCAATGCTCCGGCGGCCTCCTCCATCTCGGTCGCCAGCTCCCGCTGCACGGTTGCCAGCTTTCCAGCCAGGAACGCCTTGGCCTGGCCAACCAGCCGTCCATAATCCTCCTCGCTGATCCGCCCCACGCACGGCGCGGAACAGCGCCGGATCTGATACAGCAGACAAGGCCGTGTCCGGTTCGCGAACACTGTATCCGCGCAGGCGCGGAGGAGAAAAACGCGCTGCATGGCGGTCACCGTCTGGTTCACCGCCCACGCAGAGGCGAACGGCCCCCAATAGCTTCCCTTCCGCACATGGGCCCCGCGATGCTTGGCGATCTGCGGAAAAGGGTGGTCTTCGGTCAGCATCAGCCACGGATATGACTTGTCATCCCGCAGCACGATGTTGAAGCGCGGCTTCAGGCGCTTGATCAGGTTCGCTTCCAGGAGAAGCGCCTCGGCCTCGGTGTGAGTGGTGATCACCTCCATGGCGACGGTTTCGTTGACCATTCGCCGCAGCCGTTCATCCAGCCGCCCGAGCTGGATATACGACGTGACCCGCTTTTTCAGGCTGCGCGCCTTGCCGACGTAAAGCGCGTCTCCCTTCGCATCGAGCATCCGGTAGACGCCCGGGCTCAGCGGCATGGTCTGCAGCGCGGCCTCGATTGCCGCGGCGCCGGTCGCCGCTGGTACTGGCGAAATCTCGCTCATGACAGGCTTACTTGGCCTGTTCCGTGCCGTTCGGCCAGAGGCAGCTGCCGTGAGAGCAGCGTGATCCGCCTGTCTGTGGATAAGTGTGTGGGCAGGAGCGGTCGCAACCTTGTGAAACTGGCGGATTCCCTAGGCCATAGCTTCATTGCCTAATATTTAGTCAAACCCAACTCATTGATTTTCCAAGCGTTCTTTAAAGAGCCATTACCATTCTGTTAACACTTTGAGCCACGCCGCCTGTGCTAAAGCCCGGTTTCCGCCGAAGTGGACAAATCCCTTCGCCGGCGTTCGATCTCCACACCCGCCGAGGCCGCGTCTGGGAAGATGTCGAGCTTTTCCACCCGCACGCGGGCGAGGTGGACCCGATGGTCGGTCAGGCAGGCCTCGGCGATCCGTTCGGCCAAGGTCTCCACGAGCCGAACATGGCCAGCCGCCACGATCGCCCGAACCTGGTTGGCCACCTTCTCGTAATCCACCACTCGCGCCAGCTCGTCCCGGCCGATCGGGGTCCGTGAGAGCGGGCGCGCACCGTCATCCTCGACCCCCAGGTCCACGTTGATCCGCACACGCTGCGGTGCGGAGTGCTCGTGCGGGTGCACGCCAATACTGGTGGTCAGAACCATGTCGCGCAGGAACATGTGGCGGAGTGCTCTGGCGCTGGTCGCAAGCGGCGGGGTTTGCATGAGCGTTATTCCTGCGGCGGCAGGCTGTGGCGCCCAGACTGCCATTGCATATGCTGGCCGCCGTCAAGAGCCAGCATCTGCCCGGTCATCGCCGGCAACGAAAGGATGGCTAGCACAGCGCTGGCGATCTCCTCCGGACTGGTACCGCGTCGAAGCGGCGTGGAGGCATTCTGGTAGGCAAACTGCTCGGCTGTCTGGCGCGGACTGGGGAGCGTTGGACCGGGGCCAATGCCGTTCACCCGGATCCGTGGCGCCAGCGCCAGGGCCATCGACTGCGTCAGCGCCCAAAGTCCCGCCTTGGCGACGCTGTAGGACACAAAATGCGGCGTCAGCGACCAGACCCTCTGGTCCAGCATGTTGATCACCACGCCCTCGGCAGTGCCCTCCAGTGCGTGGGCGAAGCCCTGCATCAGCACGAACGGGGCTCGCAGCCCCGGCTCGATATGCGCGTCCCAAGAGGCTCGCGTGGCGTCGTGCCATTCGTCACGCTCGAACGGGCTGGCATTGTTGACCAATACGCCAATCGGGCCGAGTGCCTCAGTTGCGCGGCGAAGCAGATCAGCGGTCTGGCCTTCGTCCGCAAGGTCGGCGCGCAGAGCGATTGACCGGCGGTCACACCGGCGAATCGCGGCACAGGTGGCGTCGGCGTCCTCGCCACTGATGTGATAATGCACAGCAACGTCGAAGCCTGCTTCCGCAAGTGCCAGCGAGATGGCGCGTCCAATTCGACGCGCGCCCCCAGTCACGAGCGCGGCACGCGGGATCGCTGGCGAGATGTTTGCGGCCATGTTGGTATCCGGGGCTCCGGCCGGGACATTGACCGCGCCGCCGCATGCAGGCAAGGCCGTGCGGCGTCACCCTTCCAGGAAATGCCCAAAGGCACGCAACGGCGTCAGATCGTCGCAGACAATCTTGGTGATCGCCAGCATGGGCACTGCAAGGATGGCGCCTGGCACACCCCACATCCAATACCAGAACAGCAGCGCCAGGATGACGGCCACCGGATTGATCGTGAAGCGCCGTGCCAGCAGCATCGGCGTGACGATTTCCCCCTCGATCACGTGGATCAGGACGTAGAGGCCGACAGGCAGCAGCGCCCACCAGGTAACCCCGAGCGACAGCACGCCAGCCATCAGAAAGATCACCATCGCTACCATAGGCCCCAGGATCGGCACGAAATTCACCGCGAACGCGATCAATCCCCATAGCAGGGGATTGGCCACGCCGGTCGCCCACATCACGCAGAACGTCAGCGTGCCGACCACTAGGTTGATCAGCGTCACGGTGATGAGATAGGCGGAGATGTTCCGCTCGATATCGAGCGTGATCTCCACTGCCTGCCGCTTCTCCGCGAACGACGGAAGGATCTCGACGAAACGGCGCATGAAGGTTTCGCCCGAAACCAGCAGGAAGAACAACACCACCAGCGTGGTGAACAATCCGGCGGCGGCGGTGGTGGTGCCGCTGAACAGCGCGCCCATCACGTTGACCGAGTGGGACGGACCCTGGGGCAATCCGCCATTGACCCCCGTCACGTCCTGTAGCTGACCCAGCATCCATCCCAGCGACTCGATAGGCCGCGTCAGAAATGCAAGCTGCTGCTGAATCTTCGGGATGGCCTCCGGCAGCTTGCCGGCCCAGGATGCCGCCGGACCGGCCACTCCACTGATCAGCGCAGCCAGCCCCAGAACGAGCAACGCGATTGCCAGCGCCGCCCCCACCCCGTGCGGCACGCCGAGCCGGTCAGTGAGTCGCACCACTGGCTGAAGGAACAGCTTCAACACGATCGCGAGTACGACCGGCAATACGATCGGCGAGGCAACGTAGAGCGCGGCCAGCAGGGCGAGAATGAACAGTCCGCCGAGGAAGATGGTTCGCGGCTCGGTGGGCAGCGGCATCGCCTCACGCCCTTCGTGCGCGACTGCAGGCTCTGGCGCCCGGACGGTCTCGGTGGCGTTGTCGACCGTTTCCTCGATCGCTTTCGCCGCCGCCGGAGCACTCATGTCGCGGTTCCTTCCGAGCCCAGGCCTATCCCCCACAACGGGTCGAGCAGTGCGCCGGTTCATCACACGATTGGGGCATCGGTTCGGCGGGAAAGTGTCGTTTGAGCGCGCGGCCGAATCAGACGATCGGCGCGTTGAGCTCTCGTGCCAGCTTGCGATGCATGGCAGCGGCAAACGCCGGATAGTCGGGACAGATCTCGGCGAAGGCGCCGGGGCCGCCGATCACCTCGTTGGTGTACGAGGTCAGCAGGTCGGGTTCCTCATGCAGGATGCAGAGGCCGTTGATGGTGATGCTGGCTGCCGCCATGCGGTCGCGGATCGGGCCTGGGGCGATGCCGTCATTGGAGCGCCCGTCGCCGATGACGTTGACGATCTGGCGGGACGGCGTGTCGGGGATGTGGGCGAGCAGGGTGAGTGACGCGAGCAGCGCCTCGCCAATGGCGGTCTGGCCCGGCTTCACGACACGCGGCATGTTGTCCACGCCGTCTGCAAAGGTGCGGGCGTCCGCCTCCGAGGCGATCAGGGTCCAATTGGTGATAACCTCCTGTGCCCCGGTGCCGGACCACAGCAAGAGTGACAGCAGGCTCGACCTGGCCGGGCCGCCGATCAGGGCGGCGATGATGGGCGGTTCCCGAAGCGCTGCGGCCATGCCGCCGGCGATCAGGCCGAACTCATCATAGGTGACGCTGGCGGACCCATCGACGGCGAGGACAAGTGCAAGATCGACGGCATTCATGGGCGATACGGTCTCGATGCTCCTGGCCGCTCACCATGGGAAGCCTCGCGCAATGCGAGGGCTCTTGAGCGATCGCAGAATGAAGCCGAGTATCCGCCCTGGAGCCAAGAGGAGACCCAGGGATGCCGGAGAGCCCCGTCGACAAGACCATGCTGGCGCAGGCGCAGACACGGATGCCGCTGAACGGCCTGCGCGTATTGGATCTGACGCTCGCACGCGCCGGACCGACATGTGTGCGCCACCTCGCCGACTGGGGTGCCGACGTGATCAAGATCGAGCCACCCGCCAGTGATGGCGAGGATGTTGCCGGCAATCGTCACGGCTTCGACTTCCAGAACCTGCATCGCAACAAGCGTGCGGTGACGCTGAACCTGAAGTCGCCGGAAGGCCACGCCGCGTTCATGCGCCTGGTGAAGACCGCTGACATCATCGTCGAGAACATGCGGGCCCAAGTGAAGCACCGCCTGAAGGTGGACTACGACACCGTCAAGGAAGTGAATCCGCGTATCGTCTACGGCAGCATCAGCGGCTTCGGCCAGACGGGCCCGTACGGGCATCGCGCCGGTGTCGATCAGATTGCGCAGGGCATGGGCGGCCTGATGTCGATCACCGGCCTGCCGGGCCAGGGCCCGGTGCGCGTCGGTATTCCAATCGACGACCTCACTGCCGGCAATCTGCTCGCGCTTGGCATCATGATGGCGATCTTTGATCGCGAACGCACGGGCGTCGGCCGCTGGGTCACCACGTCGCTGCTGGAAGCGCAGATCTTCATGCTCGACTTCCAGGCCAGCCGCTGGCTGATCGCCAAGGAAGTGGCACCGCAGGCCGGCAACGACCATCCCACCGGCATTCCCACCGGCGTGTTCCCGACCAGTGATGGCCACATCAACATCGCTGCCAGTTCCGGCCGCGTGTTCGCCCGCTTCTGCGACGCTATCGGCAAGCCGGAGTGGAAGGACAAGCCGGAATGGAAGGACCAGAAGGCACGCAGCGGCCACCGCAAGGAGATCAACGCCGCGATCGGCGAAGTCACGAAGCACAAGCCGTCCGAGTATTGGATCGAGCTGCTCGAGGGGGCCGGCGTGCCTTGCGGGCCGATCTATTCCATCGATCAGGTATTCGCTGATCCTCAGGTGAAGCACCTGAAAATGGCGACGCCGATGCATTCGCCGGTGATCGGTGACGCCGAGGTCGTGGCCTCTGCCATCAGCATCACCGGCTTCGACAAGGGCATCCGCATGGCGACGCCGGAGATGAGCTCCAGCACCGACGAGGTGCTGGCTTCGGTCGGTTATTCGGCGGACGACATCGCCGCGATGCGCAAGAAGGGAGCGATCTGAGATGAACGACGTCCCGATGGGCGTGGCCACGCGTGACTATGCGGGCGGCAAGATGCTGTCGGCGAAGGATGATGGCGTTGGGCTGGTGACATTCAACCAGCCCGAGAAGCGCAATGCCATGTCGCTGGAGATGTGGACTGGCCTGGGCGAGATCCTCGATGAATTCGCCGAGGATGCGTCAGTGCGCGTGGTGATCCTGACCGGGGCCGGCAACAAGGCGTTTGTGTCCGGGGCGGACATCAGCCAGTTCGAGAAGAACCGCTCGAATGCCGACGCGCAGCAGGAGTATGAGCGTCAGGCTGGCGTGGGGCGCGCGAAATACGCCGCGTTCCCCAAGCCGATCATCGCACGCATCCGCGGCTTCTGCCTGGGCGGCGGCCTGGCGATCGCGATGCAGGCGGATCTTCGGATCGCTGCCGTGGACAGCCAGTTCGGCATTCCGGCGGCGAAGCTGTCGATCGCCTACGCTCCTGACTCGGTGAAGCGGCTGATCGATCTGGTAGGCCCGGCGCATGCGCGCATGATCCTGTATACGGCGCAGCGGATCGACGCGGCGGAGGCGGAACGGATCGGATTGATCAACAAGATGGTCGCCGATGAGGACCTGAACGACCATGTGCTGGATATTGCGCGGACGATCGCCGACAACGCGCCTCTGTCGGTGGCGGCGAGCAAGCTGACGATCAACGAGATGCTGAAGGACGAGAGCCAGCGCGACATGGCGGCGATGAAACGCATGTCGGAAATCTGCTTCAACAGCGCAGACTACAAGGAAGGACGGACGGCGTTCATGGAGAAGCGGGCGCCGAAATGGCTGGGGCGATAGCGAGCCAAGCCATCGTAGATGTCGGCTAGCCCTGGCTGTCCACCGGTAAGCCCTTTCGCGATGCTGCCGCACTAAGGGGATATCGCGACGGGGTGTGAACTACTTCACATATCCGAACGGTGCGGAGTGCTTAATGGTCGCCCGTCGTGAGTGGGGACCGTTGCCCGCGGACGGGCTGCGCGCGTATGTTCGACGTGCGGTATGAAATTAACGCATTGCGATGAGCCAGGTGAACCCGGGGGAGAAGGCGAATGAGACCAGTCGAAATCGCTCTGGTTGATCACACGGAAAAGAGCAAGCATTTCGTCGGGAACAAAATAAAAGCCACCGTAGCGGCACTCAACATCCAGGCGGCGCAACTGCGCAGATGCTGGACGACGACCCCCCCGGCAATCGTTTTAGAATTGGATGATCTGAGGGACATCGAAAGCGGTCCACCCGGCGTATGGCCGATTGTCCTGGTCGACGATCTCGGTGGACCTGGCAACGGCTTCCATACCACCGCGCATTATCGGCCGTACGCGAAGGTCGCAGTGCACGACGATGATTGGACAATAGCTGCCAGCCACGAAATGCTGGAAATGCTGCTCGATCCGAGTGGCAACAGACTCCAGGTCGGGCGCGCGATCGGGCTCGATGGCGCGAACGCCATCACGGATGGCACGGCACACGTCGAATACATCCTTGAAATCTGCGATCCCTGCGCGGCGCGTGACTGCGCCTACCGTATCAACGATACGACCTGGGTGTCCGATTTTGTCACTCCCGACTTCTACGCCCCGAGGGAAGTTCCCGGTACTCACTACACTTTCAGGCACAACATAAAAGCGCCGCGCCGCATCTTGCGCGGAGGCTACATCACCTGGGTTCAGACTGAGCGCAAGCAGGCATTCATGCATCAGATGACCTGGCTCGGTACCGATACGCCAGTCCTCTCCGAAAAATCCGCCGTCAATATCACTGCGGATACGCCCAACCTTCGCTCATATTCAGATTCGGTGATGGGCTCGCTCATGCACGAGCACGCAGGCAAGTGTCGCCGTCCAGGCGCGCGGCAGCCGCTCGAGCCCGGCAAGAGCACGCGCGCAGTCGAGCACAAGCATGACCACTGGGTCACCTTCCACTGCGATGGGACCATCGAGAGGACTGTGTGGGAGGACGGAAAGAAAGACCAACCGTTCACCTATATCGAACGCGTCAAAGCGCATGAGCCCGTCTTGCGACGTGCCGGCACGAACCAAATCGTCAGGAATGCCGGCTCTGCGCCCATCTTCTTCGACAAGGATCCCATTTCGCCCAGATAAGCGCCGTGCGGCGTCACCCAGCAGCGCGTGATGCCAATCGAGCGGCAGTTCGCAGCGATGCCGTATCGCCCTGCAACGCGGCGAGTTCCTCGGCTTCCGCACGGCGGCCTGCGGCTTCCGTTGGACGTCCAGCCGCCGATAGCGCCTCGGCAAGCAGTGCCAGTCGCAGCGGTTGCTGGAACATGAGTCCCATACCGGCAGCACCTTTTACGGCCAATTCCAGCCACTCCAGGCCGGCGTCCACCCGCCCCGACGCCAGCTCAGCGGCGCCGAGCAGGCTTTGTGCAACCGGCCGCATCAAGTCCGCCTCTGCCCGATCGCAAAGCGCCACGGCTTCCGTGAGCCGCAAGACCGCCTCGGTTGCGGCACCGAGGCTCAGCAGCAGATATCCCTCGGCCAAAGTCGAAAAGATGAAGTTGAACGGGCGGGAGACCTTCTCGGCACGCGCGTTGCACACCTGCGCTATCGCATTGGCCGCGTCGAATTGTTCGAGATCGGTCAGCGCACGTGTCTGATAGCCAAGTGCCACGACGGCGAGCCGATCGTCGAGCCCAAACCGGCCGCCGAGTTCCGGGTCCTCGGCGTGTGCAGCGACGTCGGCCATCGATGCCGCCGAATCGGCAAGTGCGCCTTGGCCAAACTGACCAAGCGCACGCTCGAACACGGCGCGCAGCTTCAATGCCGCATCGTTCTGCGTTTCTGCCAAAGCCTCTGCGCGCCTGGCTGCCGCTATGGTGGCCACATAATCTCCCGCAAGCCATGCGTGGTGGCTCTGAAAAATGTAGAGCTGTCCAAGCCTGTTGTTATCTTCGAGCCGTTCCGCCAGCGCCGCAGCCTCATGCAGCCTGGCCTGCAAATGTGTCATCCGTCCCAGCCGGAACAGCGGGTCTCGCAAGGCCAGGCGAAGGTCCATCCCGATGGACAGTGACGCGTCATCTTCCGGGAGACGGCCAAGCGCTTCCAGAGCCTCTTCAAAGAAGCGAACTGCCTCGCGGTTCGCATGATGCGACGCGGCACGCTCGCCGGCGGCCCGAGCATGTCGCAGCGCCGCCTCCCAGGCTTCTCCAAGGCGGGCATGCCGTGCCAGGACCGCTGCTTCATCGGCAGCCCGGTCACGTGCAAGGCGCTCCATCTCGGCCGCGATCCGCGCATGCAGGGCGCGCCGCCGCGGGCGAGTCAACCCACGATAGACCACCTCTTGCAGAAGCGGATGTCGGCATGCGATGCGCGCCGAGCCACCTGCACCGTCAATGCGTACGAGTCCTGTGCGTTCGAGTTCGGCAGCCGCCAAGCGTGCCTGGCTGCTGTCGGAACCGGTGTCGATCACTGACGAGAGCAACTCGGCCGTTGTCGGTTCGCCCACCGTCACCAGGGCCTCGATGAATTGCTTCTCGTCTGGTCTAAGGGCGTCGACTCTCGCGCTGAGAATGGACGTCACCGTCGGCGGCACCTGGGCAGGATCGGGAATGGCCGCGGCTTCCTCAATGAAAAAGGGATTTCCGGCGGTACGATCCGCCAGATCAGCCACGGTCGCATCGCTGATCGCCCGTTGTCCCAGCACGCTGCGTGCGAGTTGCCGCGCCTCGGCCGGTAAAAGAGGAGACAGAGAGACATTGGTCAGCGCGGGATGCCCAGCCCATGCGAACCGATACCCCGAGCGCCATCCCAACAGCAGCAGCAGGCGTGATCCTTCGAGCGCACCGAGCAGCCGTTCGATCACTTCGTAGGTCCCGGAATCGGTCCAGTGGACGTCGTCGAGCACCACCAGCAGCGGCTTGTCGAGCGCCGCCTGCAGCAGTGCCGAAAGGCACCCCTCGATGATCCTGCGGCGTCGTACATTGGGAGCAAGCGCCGCCAGGCCTGACACAGCCACCCTGCCTGGACGATATGGCTGCCCGGCTGGACTGAGCTCGATTCCGGCAGATGGGGCACTGATGCCTTGCAACGCTGCAATGGCATCCAACGCTTCCGCCGGCGGCGCGTCCGGCGCCGCTGCCACCATTTCCAGCCTCGCGCGGGTCGCTTGCGCCTCCTCGGTCGCGTCAAGTCCGATCAGGCGCCGTGTCAGCACGCGCATCGAGTGGAAGCCGCTATCGTCACGCCAACGGCTGCATGTTGCCTCCAGCACCCGGACGCCGCTGCGCGCCGCGACGAACTCGCGGATCAGCCGCGATTTCCCGACACCGGCGTCGCCTTCAAGCGCTATGGCGCACCCATGTCCTGCCGCCGCTCGACCAAACGCTGTCTCCAGCAGATGCAACTCGCGTGAGCGGTTAACGAACGGGGACAGTCCCCTCCTTCCGGCGACGTCAAGCCGGGTCAGCGACGCGTCGGCTGCCTGAAGCACGTGCACGCCCATAGGCCTATCGAAACCGCGGAATGGTTGCGGTCCGACAATTCTGGTCTCGACCCGACCACGCGCGAGGGCAAAGGTCGTATCGCTGATCCAGGTGCTGCCTGCCGCAGCAGCCTGCTGGAGGCGCGCGGCGAAATGCACAGCCTCTCCCGCCGCATCCACCGTCTCCAGATTGCCGACACGCAGCGGGTGGACCACGATTTCGCCGGAGTTGACCCCGACGCGCAACTCTACCCCCAGGCCGGACCGTCCGAGCGCGGTGTGCATCTCCAATGCTGCACAGCATGCGCCCAAAGCGTGTTCCTCATCGGAGAACGGCGCGCCGAACAGTGCCATCAGCCCGTCCCCGGTGACCCGGTTCACCGTGCCACCGTAGCGCTGCACAGCCTCCGAAAGCAGGTTGAGCGCCGGGCGCAAGATGTCGAGCGCGACCTCAGGGTCGCTCCTGCTCACCAGCGACGTCGAACCGACGATATCGGCGAACAGAATCGTCGCGTTCTTGCGTTCGTCCTGTTGCAGCACACGTCCCGCTGCCCGATCGAACGCAGGCTGCCTGAAGTCGTCAGGCCTGTTATCGGCGCCGGGCCCGTCAGATGGCTCAGTCGATTGCACGGAGCTCACCCCGCATTCCATGACAGTTGTGAACCCGACGCATTTCCTGCGTCACCCCACCGCAATCTTCCATCACTGTGGGAATTGATCAAGGAATGGGCCAGGGTTGCGCTGATCGACGCGGCTGGCCGCCGCGCAGACTGACGGCCTGTGGCCCGCAATGTCGTCGAATAGTTGCCGAGATCAGGCGAAAACCGGATCTTCCGGCGCAGAAGCACCTGAAGGACGCACCATGCTCGCGAAGTTTCCACGCTACAAGCTGACCTTCGGCCCGACGCCGATCGAGCCACTGCCGCGCCTGACCAACCATCTCGGCGGCGCAGTCGAGATTTTCGCGAAACGCGAGGACTGCAATTCCGGCCTCGCCTTCGGTGGCAACAAGCTGCGCAAGCTGGAATACATCGTGCCAGACGCGATCGCCTCCAATGCGGATACACTCGTTTCGATCGGCGGCGTGCAATCCAACCACACGCGGATGGTCGCGGCGGTCGCCGCCAGGCTCGGCATGAAGTGCCTGCTGATCCAGGAGAGCTGGGTGCCGCACGAGGACGCCGTTTACGATCGCGTCGGCAACATCCTGCTATCGCGCCTTATGGGCGCGGAGACACGGCTGGTCGATGAAGGCTTCGACATCGGCATTCGCGCAAGCTGGACTGCTGCGCTGGACGAAGTACGCGCGCGGGGCGGCAAGCCATATGCCATTCCAGCTGGTGCGTCCGTACACAAGTTCGGCGGCCTCGGCTATGTCGGCTTCGCCGAGGAGGTCCGCGCCCAGGAGGCGCAGACGGGCCTGCGCTTCGACTACATCATCGTCTGCACGGTCACCGGATCGACCCATGCCGGCATGGTCGCAGGCTTCGCGCCGGACGGGCGTACACGGAACGTCATCGGCATCGATGCGTCGGCGACGCCCGCCCAAACGAAGGCGCAGGTGCTCGAGATTGCGCGGAACACGGCGGAGCTGGTAGGCGTGCGCGCCATCACCGCTGACGACATCGTGCTGTTGGAGGACTATGCGTATCCCTGTTACGGCGTCCCATCGAAAGAGACGCTGGAGGCCATACGACTCTCTGCGCGTCTGGAAGGCATGATCACCGATCCGGTCTATGAAGGAAAATCCATGCAGGCCCTGGTCGACCTCGTGCGCAAGGGCTTCTTCCCCGCTGGATCAAAAGTGCTTTATGCCCATCTCGGCGGTGCGCCAGCATTGAATGGCTACAGCTACACGTTTCGTAACGGATAGCCGCGCCGCATAACGCCGAATTTAGAGAATTAAATCCGTCTTTAATCGAAGACGCGTCATGCGCACCATACATCGGCCGCGCTGCGAGGGTCCACGCGGACTCTGGCAGTGTCTACTGCAAAGGATAAACCGATGAAGACGATGCTTCTGGCCGCTGCTGCCGTGCTCTCCCTCGGCGTGGGCGCGGCCTACGCCGATAGCGAAGGCGGCAGTGGCGAGGACGGGGGAACGATCCCCAACACATATTTCACGGAGCTTCCCGGTGTTGATGCGCAGCAGGGCGAGCAGCCCAACAATGTCGCAGTCAACGCACCCACCGCGCCAACGCACTCCGCTGCGGCCGTCGTTGCTCCGCGCTCCGTGTCAGGCAACGGAAGCTGAGGTTTCCGGACGGGCCGGCCGAGCGCCGGCCCGATTCACGCGGCGTGACAGCCGATCTCAATACGGCAACCTGGTCCATCCAGAATCGTCAGGCTGAAGCCGTGCAGCTTCACGATGGCTGCGACAAGGCTGAGGCCCAGTCCCACACCAACAGCATGCCGACTTTTGTCTGATCGATAGAACCGCGTAAACACGGCCTCACGTTCCGTGTCCGTGATGCCGGGGCCGGTATCCTCGACGCGCACGGCGGGACCAGCAGGTCGTTGCAACAGCCGGAGCGAAACTGAACCGCTCGCCGGCGTGAACTTCACCGCATTGTCCACCAGATTCGCGACTGCCTCCAGCAACAGGTCATGATCGCCGGCCACAGACTGTGCGTCGTGTACGTCCAGCAAGAGAGAAACGCCTTTGTCCTCGGCGATCGGCTGATAGAGCTCGTGTACGGCCTGAAGGACCTCGGCAAGCCGGACGGTCGCCATGCCGGCAATGCGTCGGCCGTGGTCGATTTCAGCAATCCGCAAGAGCGCAGTGATGATCGACAGTGACTGGTCCAGTCCTGCGATCGCTCGTTCTGTTGCCGCTGACAGCTCGGGCAATGTCCTCGCGCTGTCGCGTCCCCGTTCCAGAAGTGCGCGCACTCGGGTCAGGGGGGTGCGAAGATCATGTGCGATGTCATCCCCGACGCTCGCCAGCTCGGTGACCAGCCGCTCAATCTGGTCCAGCATCGCGTTGACGATCTTCGCCAACCGGTTAAGCGGATCGTCGTAGAGTCTGACCGGCAGCCGTTCGTTCAATGCGCCGGCCATGACACGCTGCACCTGGCGGTTCATCGCATCGATCCGGCGCTGCGCACGCCGTGTCAGCCACGCGCCTGTGATCAGAGCAAGGCACACGGCTGGCAGCAGCCCCATCATCAACGCGCGCGCCACCAGAGGCGCCACCTGTCGCAGATCGCCGGTATCGTGTCCGACCAGAAGTATGTCGCCCGATGCCAGGCGGCGGGCGACAACGCGAGCAGCCTGTGCCTCGCGACCGCGCGTGTCCACGCGCACCACCTCCACGGCTCGTGGTGACTCGTCCAGTGGTAAGCCCGGTGGCAGAGATGCAACGTTGCCGGCAATTGGCGCGCCGTCCGGTGCGAACAGTTCCGCCAGTTTCACGCGGCGAGGATCGTCCGCCAGATGGGTGGCAACGAAATGCAGCGCCTGTGTCCGCGGCAGGTTCGCATCAAAGTGTGAGTTGGCACGAACGATCGTATCGACATTGCCGGTGATATACATCGCCGTTTGCCAGTAGACGAAGCCGAACAGTAGCACTGTGCAGACACCGAACGCTCCGGCAACGGCGAGCGCCCAGCGGACCGTCGTCGAATAGAAAACGTCAGCCAGGCGCACGAAGCATGAATCCAGCGCCGCGCACGCTCAGGATCATCGGCGGCTCATCGGGCCCATCGACCTTGCGGCGCAACCGGCCGATATGCACATCCACGAGGTTCGTCTGTGGCACGAACCGATAGTTCCATACGTTCTCCAAAAGCATGGCGCGGGTCAGCACCTGACCTTCGCGACGCATCATGTATTCCAGCAACAGGAATTCGCGAGGCAGCAGGTCGAGAACGCGCCGGCCACGATGCGCCGCTCGCGCCAGGAGATCGAGTTCCAGAGGCCCCACGTGCAGCACGGTCTCACGCGGATCCGCCGGCCGGCGCAACAATGCCTCCAGCCTCGCAGCCAGTTCCGACAGGGCGAACGGCTTGGCGAGATAATCGTCGCCACCTGCACGCAGCCCGCGGACACGATCATTCACCGCATTGAGGGCGCTCAGCACAAGGACCGGTGTCCTGATGCCTTCGTGTCGCAGGGTCTCGACGACGGTTAGCCCATCGAGTCCTGGCAGCATCCGATCCACCACCAGCACATCCCAGCCACCGGCGCGCGCCCTTTCCAGACCTTCGATTCCGTCCGCGGCGCGATCGAGGGCGTAACCTCGGTTGTCGAGCGCCGTTACGATTTCCTCGGCGGTACCATCATCATCTTCTATGACAAGCACGTTGGCCATGGCGACCATCTCCATGTGGGTCGTTCATGCCGGGGGACCAACCTCGCCGAACGGCGGCACATTGTATCGTACTGCAATCAGGCACAGCCCATCAGGGGGGGCCGTGGGTCCGCCGGCGGAACGATCACGCGCCGTGAGCGCGGCAGCAACACGTTCGGCTGACCAGCTTCCATCACCAACCAGTTTCAGGGTACCGACCATGTTCCGCACTTGGTGGTGCAGGAAGCTGCGCGCTTCGGCTCTGATCTCCACGAACGCACCGTCGCGCCGCACATCCAGTCGATCCAGCGTGCGCAAGGGACTTTTCGCCTGGCACGCGGCTGCACGGAACGAAGAGAAGTCGTGCCTGCCAAGCAACGTCTTCGCTGCCTCATGCATCGCGGTGGCGTCGAGCGGCGCAGGCACGTGCCAGACACGGCCGGCAAGCAGGGCAGGGCGGGCACGGCGGTTCAGGATGCGATAGCGGTAGGCCCTGCCGATCGCCGAGAAGCGAGCACTCCACCCCTCTGGCACAGCGGACGCTTCCAGAACTACCACGGGATGAGGCTTCATGTGAAAATTCAGCGCGTCGCGCAGCTTGTACGCCGTGAAACCGTCAGGCAGTTCGATGTGGGCGACCTGACCTGAAGCGTGCACTCCTGCGTCAGTGCGCCCTGCGACTGTGCTGGCGACCGGTGCACCATGGTTGAGATTCGCCGCGGCCGTCTCCAGCACCTCCTGCACCGATAATCCTGTCGCCTGTCGCTGCCATCCAACGAACGGGTTGCCGTCGTACTCCAGCAGGAGGCCCCAGCGCGTCATGCGACCACACTTAATGCCCCTGCCGGCCATCGCGCCAGCGCATCAAGATCCGGTGTCTCCACCAGAGCATAGCTCCAGCGTTCGGCTCCTCGCCGGGCTAGGACGCCAGTATCGTTCCAGCGGCCACGGGATGTCCGCGCAGGAAGGTCGCCGCATCCATTGCTGGACGTCCCGCCAGCTGGACACGGGTCAACCGAAGCCCAGCAGTCCCGCATCCAATTGCCAGATGGTCGTCAAGGGCCGTGCCCGGCGGCCCGCTCACATCGAGCAGTTCCGCCCGGAGGACCTTGAGCATCTGTCCTCGTAGGGTCGTGAACGTCCCTGGCCATGGATCAAACGCGCGGACCTGCCGTTCGAGGGAGCCAGCGTCCAGGGTCCAATCGATCCGGCCGGCCTCACGGGTCAGCTTCGGGGCGTACACGGCGCCATCGTTCGGCTGTGACACCGGATGGGGAGCCTCCGCCAATGCCCGGAGTATCAGCCGGGCGCCCAGCCTGGACAACGTGTCGTGCAACATCGCGGCTGTGGTGTGCGGCCCGATTGGGACTGCCTCACGCAGGAGCATCGGCCCGGTATCCAGCCCCGCGTCCATCTGCATGATTGTCACGCCGGTCTCGGCATCGCCGGCCAGAACGGCCGCCTGGATTGGCGCTGCCCCGCGCCAGCGAGGCAGGAGGCTGGCATGGATGTTCAGGCAGCCGCGCGCTGGCGCCGTCAGCATGGCAGGCGGCAGGATCAGCCCGTAGGCCGCTACCACGGCCGCATCCAGGCCCAGGGCCGCGAAGCCTGCTTGTTCGGCCGGATCGGTCCGCAGGCGGCGCGGCGTCCGGACGGTCAGACCCAGGGACTCGCCCGCCACCTGAACGGCACAGGGCCGCAGATTGTAGCCTCGACCGGCTGGCTTCGGCGGCTGGCAGTACACGGCAACGATCTCGTGCCCTGCGCGGTGCAGTGCCTGTAGCGCCGGGACGGCGAAATCCGGACTGCCCATGAATGCCAGGCGCATCGCTCTACATGGCCTCGGCGCGCTTCTGGCGGAGTTCCTTGGCAAGCCGGCGAAGGATCATGTTGCGCTTGAGCGCGGACAGATGGTCGACGAACAGCACGCCATCAAGGTGGTCGATCTCGTGTTGCAGACAGGCGGAAAGCAGCCCCTCGGCCTCGATCTGCCGCCGCACGCCCTCCAGGTCCAGGTGTCGCACCGTCACCCGTGCCGGTCGCGTCACCTCGGCATACTGGCCAGGCAATGACAGGCAACCCTCCTCGCGCGTCGCGAGTTCATCGCTGCGCGCGATCACCTCGGGGTTGATCAGTGCTATCGGCTTCGACACGTTGTCCGCCATCAGGTCGACCACAGCGCAGCGCAGCCCAACACCGACTTGCGGCGCGGCCAGGCCGATCCCTGGCGCCCTGTACATTGTGGCGAACATTCGGGGAATCAGGGCCTGCACCCGCCCCATATCCTCTGGCTTGACCGGCCTGGCGCGCGCCTTCAGGACCGGATCGGGCACCACCAGGATCGGCAGCGTCTCTACCGTTTCGTTCATGCCACGCATGTAGCGGCGGCCCCACAGGCGATCAACGGCTGCCCCCTTGTAAGTCGCATCGATCCTGCCAAGATTCCCTCGCGTCGGAATGCCGTTGCGGGTTCCGGCATTGCTTCGCTCTCAGGAGGGGGCCATGACGACGAGGATGTTCACCTCACCGTTGTTCCTGGGCTTCGACCATCTCGAGCAAATGCTCGAGCGGGCATCGAAGAACTCGTCGGACGGCTACCCCCCTTACAACATCGAGCAGACAGGTCCGGCAGGGTTGCGGATCACGCTCGCTGTTGCAGGGTTTACCATGGAGGACCTGCAAATAACGCAGGAAGACAACCAGTTGGTAATCCGGGGCAGGCAGAATGACGACAGCCAAGGACGTGTCTTCCTGCATCGCGGGATCGCGGCACGGCAGTTTCAGCGGGCATTCGTGCTCGCCGAAGGGATCGAGGTGAAGGGTGCATGGCTCGATAACGGGTTGCTGCACATTGACCTGATCCGGCCGCAGCCAGAGTCACGCGTGAAGACCATCCAGATCAACCGCGCCGCATCCAATGGCGGGGGCGGCCGGGTCAAGATGGTGGAAGGCGATTCGGAAGGCTGAGTTGCTGACGGCGCCGCAGAAGGCGGGCCGAACCGGAAAAAGGTACCGGGGCTGCAGACGGCAGGCCGGTGCCCGGAAGGAGCAAGGCAATGGACACGAACAGCATTCAATCAGCCGAGGGCCAGGCGGCCGTGGCAGCGATAGGCGATATTCGGCACATTTCGACCGAGCAGTTGGCGCAGCTTGGCCTACAGCAGATTGCCTATGTGAAGCCGGTGATGGTGAATGGGACCGCGGCTTTCGCGATCCACGCCGCTGATGGTACGCCGATGGCGATTGCGGACGACCGCGACGTTGCGATCGCCGCGATCCAGCAGCACGAAATGGTCGCGACGCAGGTTCACTAGGGGATCGTGCATGTCCCCTCTCCGTCGTGAGGCGGGGAGGGGTAGGGTGAGGGTCTACTCGCCCGGGTCGATCCAGCCAATATTCCCGTCGCTCCGGCGATACACCACGTTCAACTCACCGGTCGTACTGTTGCGGAACATCAGTACCGGTTGATCGGCAAGATCCATCCGCATTACCGCTTCGCTTACCGACAACATGCTGATTTCGGTGACCTGCTCAGCGATCACTGTCGCGTGCGTCGCAGACTTGCCTTCGCCGTCCTCTTCGGATGACGTATCCTCCTGTCGCAGGATATACTGCCGCGCTGCCTCGGGCCGGTCGCGGTTGGCGCTATCGCGCGCATGCTCATTCACCCGCCGGCGATAGCGGCGCAACCGCTTGGCGATGTGCTCGGCTGCATCGTCGAATGCCGTGTTGGCGTCGGCCGCCTCGCCTTCGCCACGGAGCCGCAGCCCGCGTCCCGCATGCACGTTGATATCGCAGGTGAAGAAGCTGCGTGCCCGGCTGAACGTGACCTGCGCCTCCATCGCGTGGTCAAAATACTTGCTGGCGATAACGTCGAGATGATCGGAGACGCGCGTCCGCAGCGCGTCGGACAAATCAACCTGCTTACCGGACACCGTGATCTGCATCATGCCTCTCCCCGCTGTGGACCGCGGGAGGCGCCCTTATACCAGCGCTGCCTTCTCCCGCCGACGCTGCACTGAGTTGGGGATGCGCAGCGCCTCTCGATATTTGGCCACGGTTCGCCGAGCGATGTCCACGCCCTCGTCCCGCAGTGCGACAACAAGCGCATCGTCAGATAAGACACTCTCCGCCGTCTCCGCGCCAATCATGGTGCGAATGCGATAACGCACAGCTTCCGCGCTGTGGCTCTCGCCATCCGTTCCTGGGATCGCCGTGGTGAAGAAATACTTAAGCTCGAACGTGCCACGTGGCGTGGCGATGTACTTATTGGCAGTCACTCGGCTGACGGTGCTCTCGTGCATCTCCACCGTCTCGGCGATATCGCGCAGGATCAGCGGACGCAGATGAGCCACGCCGTGCCGCATGAAACCATCCTGCTGGCGGATGATCTCTGCCGCCACCTTCAGGATGGTCTGCGCTCTTTGCTGCAAAGAACGCACTAGCCAGTTGGCGCTGGCAAGCTGTTCGGCGAGGAACGGGCGATCCTCTTTGCGTGCCCGTGGCGCAACGCGCGCATAAAACCGCTCGTTCACCAGCAGGCGCGGCATCGTGTCTGGATTGAGCTCGATCAGCCACGTCTCGCCCGGACCGGGCCGCATCAGAATGTCCGGCACCACGAGTTGCGGCGGGGCCGAGTCGTAGCTCGCCGCCGGTTTCGGATCGAGCGCGCGGATTTCGGCAATCATGTCCGTCAGATCGTCCGCATCGACGCCACAAATCAACGACAACCGCCGCAGTTCGCGGCGCGCCAGCAGATCGAGATTATCGAGCAGCGCCTGCATCGCCGGATCCAGTCGGTTCTTCTCGGCAAGCTGAGCTGCCAGGCACTCCTTCAGGTCCCGCGCGAACAGCCCCACGGGATCGAACCGCATCATGCGGACGCGTACCGACTCGACACGTTCCAACGGCAGCACCATCGCCGCTGCGATCGCCGATGGTTCGGCTGTCAAACGCCCTGCTGGACACAGCAGTGCGATCAGATGTGCGCCGATGATCCGATCCACAGGATCGGCGAATGACAGCCGCAGCTGTTCGCCAAGATATTCGCGCAGCGGACGCCGTTCATCCGCCATATCCTCGATGCCACGATCGTCACTCTCGAAATCGCTCGCGCCGCCGCGCCCGGTGATTGCCGTATGCATCGGCGCGCCATCGGCGACGCCGCCAGCATCGAACGTGTCGCTCATGTCCGCGTCGAGCGGCGCCGCTGTCTCGCTCGGCAGCGTCTCGGCATCCGCGAGCCGCGCCGTATCGGCCACTTCACTGACGCGCTCCGGCCCCTGATCAGGCGCGGCCCGCTCGGTGTTGGGCACTTCAGCCGTTTCATCCCGCTCGAGCAGCGGATTCCGCTCAAGCTCTTCCTCGACGAAGGTCGCAACTTCAAGGTTCGAGTATTGCAGCAGCTTGATCGCCTGACGCAGTTGCGGCGTCATGACGAGAGTCTGGGTCTGGCGAAGATCGAGACGCGGGCCTAACGCCATGTCACCGCGCTCTGCTCAGGTCAGTCATGCAAAGCGACATTCTACGGCGTCGTCGCAAACAAATCGTTCACACGTGCCATCAAAGGCTGAACCTCTCGCCGAGATAGACGCGGCGAACATCTTCGTGTGCTACCACCTCGTCAGGACGTCCCTCCATCAGCACCTGGCCATCATGCAGGATGTAGGCGCGATCGATGATGCCGAGCGTCTCGCGCACATTGTGGTCGGTGATCAGCACGCCGATGCCACGGTCCTTCAGATGCGACACAAGGTCACGGATTTCGTTGACCGCGATCGGATCGATACCAGCGAGCGGCTCATCCAGCAGGATGTAGGCGGGCTGCGTGGCCAGCGCACGCGCGATCTCAACACGCCGGCGCTCGCCGCCTGACAGTGCCAGCGCCGGCGTTCGGCGAAGATGGCCAATGCCGAATTCCGCGAGCAACTCATCAAGCATCAGGTCCCGCCTGTCGGGATCAGGCTCGACGACTTCCAGTACCGCCATCACATTCTGCTCGACATTCAGGCCGCGGAACACGCTGGCCTCCTGCGGCAGGTAGCCGATGCCGAGACGCGCGCGGCGATACATCGGCAGGCTGGTGATATCGGCACCATCGAGACTAATGGAACCCGTGTCTGGCTTCACCAGCCCGATCATCATGTAGAAGGTCGTCGTCTTGCCGGCGCCATTCGGACCTAACAGTCCGACTGCCTCGCCACGGCGCAGATGGATCGATACGTTCCGTACGACCGGCCGCTTCTTGTAGGTCTTTCCGACGCCGCGCGCCGCCAGGCCACCATCGCCGGGAACCACCCGAAGGTCCGAGATCAAACGCGAGTCCGGACGCATGTCGTTCATTTCGATTTCCCCGCCGGAGCAGCCGTCGGACTGCCCGGTGCGCCTAGCTGCTTATTGGTTGAGTCGTTCGGCACGACGAGACCGTGGACGCCTCCGCTCGCCTGTGACAGCAGCCGCGAAATGCCGGTCTTCATGTTGACCTCCGCCTCGGTGCCATCGAGCTGGTTCTGGCCGCGCGTGATGCGTACCTTCCCCGCGAGCCGGGCGATGCCCGTATCCGGCACATACACGGCCCGATCGCCAACGGCGGTATCTGTCGGTGTGCGCACGGTGACGTTGCCGAACGCATCGACCTTCTGCAGCTTGCCCGACGCCGCAAGCGGATCATCGCTATCCGCTGGTGTCGCTGGAGCCTTTGCGGCCACTGGCGTCGCGCCCGCGGGCGGCTGTTGCGCATCGGTGGTGTAGGCGACCAGCGTATCGGCCGTCATCCGCTTGCCATCGTTGGTCACGACCACTGCATCGCCGCGTGCGACCGCCATATGCTTCTGCGACCAGTATTCCATTGTGTCGCGCGCGGTGAGCACGTCGCTCGGCGTGGTGAGCTTGAGGTCGTGTCCGGTCATCACCAGCACGGCCTGATCGATATCGTAGATTGCGCGGTCACCTTGTGCCTGATCCGTCGGGGTGAAGATGTGCACATTGCCCAACGCCTCGAGACGATAGATTTCGTTGCCCCCGGTATCGGCGTCGGTGCCTGGCAGGTTGGCAGTGGGCTGCGGCGTCGCGGGTGCCGCGGGTGTCGCGCCATCCTTGGGGCGATAATAGGCGATCAACTGGTCTGCCGTGACGGTCACATTCCCCCGTACCGCACGGGCGTTGCCACGGGCGATGACCTTGCGCTGATCTTGCCGCCACTCGATCCCATCGGTTGCGGTAATCGCGACGGGACCGCCATGCGACAGATCGAGCTGCTGCGCGCGCACAGGCGCCGCCAGAACCGACACCAGCAGAGTCAACGCGAGGAAGCTCTTTTTCACGGCTGAGAGCCATTCAGGATGAGCTTCGCCGGGCCATCGAACTGGATGGCAGTGCCCTTGTCGGTGACCATGAAGCCTTGCGCGTCAAGCGTGCCGAATGGACCCTCGGCGTGGGTGGGCTGGTCGCTCGCCGCGGCACCTGCCTTGACGTCGATGGACGCACTCGCCGTTTTCAACGTGGTGCCGTCATCGCGATACAGCGTCACGTCGCGGGACAGGTCGAGCTGGCCGCTGTTCTGTAGATACACGCCGCGCCTGGCCTGTACCATCAGCCAGGTGCCGTTGGTCAGCGTGATGTCAGCCTTGGGCATCGTCAGGTTGATGCGGTCTGGACCGTCCTGCTGTGCGGTCGCAGCGGTTACCGTGTAGGGCCGTCCATGGTCGTCGATCCCGCGATAGCGCGCATCGGTCATCGTGGCGGCGCCGGCAGCGGTGTGTTCGATGGTCATGCGGACCGTGTCTCGCACGCGGCCGAGCTCCGGCCACAGGGCGATGCTGGCCAGCAGCAGCAGGGCGCCAACCGGCAGCAGCCATTTGATCAGCACGATCGTCAGATGCCGGCGAGCCAACCCGCTTGGGTCCGGCACCTTGCGAACCCGTGCTGCCGCGGCGGAGATAAGCTGGTGACCAGGACGCCGTATCGGCGCCGAACGGGCCGGAATGGGTGTCACGCTCATGCCACCCCCGCGCGCAACAGGTCGTGAATATGCAAGATGCCGAGCGGACGGCCCGCCGCGTCCACCACGAACAGTGACGTGATCGGGCGTTCCCTGGAATTCATCACATGCAAGGCTTCCGCTGCCAGCGCGTCGGGCGCGATCGTGCGCGGCGAACGCGTCATCACATTGCCGACCCGCCGCGCCAGCAGGTCCGGTCCCATAGCGCGGCGCAGGTCGCCGTCGGTGACGATGCCGATCAGCCGTCTGGAACCATCGATGACGCCCAGGCAGCCGAAGCGCTTCTCCGTCATCAGCAGCAGCGCACGGTCCATGGCCGTGTCTGGCGGCGCCAGAGGAACGTCATCCCCCCCGTGCATCAGGTCGCTCACCCGCCGCAGCCGCGTCCCCAGCCGTCCACCAGGATGAATCTGCCGGAAATCGGCCTCCGTGAAGCCACGTCGCGTCAGAAGAGCCACCGCCAGCGCGTCGCCGAGCGCCATCTGCATGGTAGTGGACGTCGTGGGCGCCAGTCCCATCGGGCATGCCTCATCTGCCACCGGCAACGTCAGGGCGACGTCGGCTGCCTGTGCCAGGGCAGAACCGGCCCGCGCGGTAACCGCCACCAGAGGCAGCGCAAAGCGGCGCGAGTGGGCCACGAGGTCAGCCAGTTCCACGGTCTCGCCAGAGTTGGAGAGGGCGAGCACGGCGTCACCCGGCACGATCATGCCGAGATCGCCGTGCGACGCCTCGGCCGGATGGACGAACAGCGCCGGCGTGCCAGTCGAAGCCAGTGTGGCGGCGATCTTGCGCCCGACATGGCCTGATTTGCCCATGCCGGAGACTGCAACCCGGCCACTGGCGCTCGCCATCAGTTCCACGGCCTTGGCGAAGCTGCTGCCCAGGCTTCCGGCGAGCGCTTGCAGCCCGGCTGCCTCGATTCGCAGTACCCGGCGAGCCACAGACAGATCATCCGCGCCCGCGAGGGGGGTGGGAACGGTTCGGGTGTCGGCAACGGCGCCTGTCATGGTGTCGTGGCGTCCTGCGTCATGCTTTGTCTTTTTTCACCTTTGCAACGCGCCGGGTCAACCATCGCGCACGGCTCCGACAAGAATCGTGCCAATTCTTAAGGTTGCCGCAACGTCAGTGTGAAAAAATGTCCGGCTGTTCGTAGCCAAGCAGGTCGAGCCGGGCCCGGGCAGGAAGGAAACTGAAACAGGCTTCCGCGAGTTCCCGCCGGGCCTCGCGGATCAACAGTGCCTCCAGCTTCGTCCAGAGGGCGTGCAAATGTAACACGTCCGACGCCGCATAGGCCAACTGTTCCGGAGTTAGTTCCACCGCCCCCCAATCCGAGGACTGCTGCTGCTTCGATAGATCGACGCCGAGCAACTCCTTGCACAGATCCTTCAGCCCATGCCTGTCGGTGAACGTGCGCGTCAGCCGCGCCGCAATCTTGGTGCAGCGCACCGGTGCCACCGTGATTCCCAGCGCGTGCTGAAGCATCGCCACGTCGAAGCGAGCGAAGTGCATCAGCTTCACGATGGCAGGGTCGGCCATCAGGCGACCCAGGTTCGGACAGTCATAGCCGTGCCCGCCGAGCGAGGGCGGGATGATCTGCACCAGGTGTGCATGTCCGTCGCCCGCCGACAGCTGCACCAGGCAGAGCCGGTCTCGATGGGGGTTCAGCCCCATCGTCTCAGTATCGACGGCGACCACCGGGCCTAGCGACAGGCCGTCGGGCAGGTCGTGGCGATGCAGATGAATGGTGCCGCCGGGCATGAATTGCGTGGTGCTCACGGGCTGGGAGTTTACCTGCCGCCTGGTGCCCAGGAGAAGACTCGAACTTCCACGACCTTGCGGCCACAGGTACCTGAAACCTGCGCGTCTACCAATTCCGCCACCTGGGCATGGGTGGAGCAGCGATAGGGCGCGCGATGTAGCCTCCGCATGCGGGCGCGTCAACGGCAGCTGCGGCGGGCCTCGTCGAAGAGCGGGCAAGAGACCACCCGTGGCGCACTGGCCCGCGCTTCCAGCATACGCGAAGTGAAGCCGGGTGGCAGCCGGATCGCATACAGGCGAGGTATTACAAAACGTGCCCCTCCGGCGCGTCCACTGGCGTGTCCAGCACCTCGCGTATTTTGGCAGCGAGCGCAGTCAGATTGAACGGCTTCGCAATGAAATGCACGTCGTGATCGAGCACTCCGTTGTGCAGGATCGCGTTGCGCGTATAGCCGGTGGTGAACAGCACGCGCAGCCCCGGTTGCGCCGACCGTGCGGCATCCGCCAGGGCGCGACCGTTAACGCCGCCCGGCAGGCCGACATCGGTGAACAACAGATCAATGCCGCCATGGTCCACGATCAGGCGCACGCCATCCATGGCATCGCCGGCCTCCAGCACCTCGTAACCCATGTCACGCAGTGCCTCGACCGAGGAGTGACGAACATCCTCGTCGTCCTCCACCACCAGGATCGTTTCGCCAGTGCCACGCGGCCGTGCCCGCACGACGCCCCGACTGGCTGGCGGCTTCTCTTCCGTTCGGATGAAGCGCGGCAGATACACCTTCACGGTACTGCCGTGGCCAGGCTCACTGTAGATCGCGACGTGACCGCCGGATTGCTTGATGAACCCATACACCATGGACAGACCGAGCCCGGTGCCCTGGCCAAGCGGCTTGGTGGTGAAGAATGGCTCAAACGCCCTCTCGATGACCTCCGGCGTCATGCCCATGCCCGTGTCGGTCACTGCGAGCATGACATACTGACCCGCGGTCACTTCCGCACGCGACGCGGCATAAGCGTCATCGAGGTGAGCATTGGCGGTTTCGATCGTCAGTTTGCCGCCGTGCGGCATCGCATCACGTGCGTTCACCGCGAGGTTCAGCAGCACATTCTCCAGCTGGTTGGCATCCACGCGTGTCTGCCACAGACCGCCGGCCAGCACGGTTTCGATCGCGACGTCCTCGCCCAGCGTGCGGCGCAGCAGATCGGACAAGCCTGTCACCATGCGCCCGAGGTCAAGCGGTTCTGGATCCAATGGCTGCTGACGCGCGAACGCCAGCAAACGATGCGTCAATGTGGCGGCGCGCTGCACGCCGGACATGGCCGCGTCGGCCAGTTTGAACAGCGCCTCGCTGCCCGGTGGCATCCTCCGCTGCATCAGCTCGATATTGCTGCTGATCACCGTCAAGTGGTTGTTGAAGTCATGCGCGATGCCGCCGGTAAGCCGGCCAACCGCCTCCATCTTCTGCGACTGGCGAAGCGCTTCCTCGGCCAGCTCGCGGCGCTCCACCTCGGTTCGCAACTGCGCCAGCGTGGCGTGCTGGCGCCGCCATTGCTGCGTCGCCAGGAGGCTCAGCAGAAGCAGTGACAAGGTTGCCGGAATGCCAAAGATCAGATGCGTCGCCATAAGGTCGCGCCATTGAAGGACCACCGACGACCAGCTCCGCCCGACCATGACAATGACAGGGTAGCTGCTGAGTGCCTTGTACGCGATCAGCCGGCTCGTATCGTCAAGCGATGAGCGGCCTTCGGCGCGGCCGCCCAACGGGTTGCGGGCGATGGCGTCGAGTAGCCACTGGTCTCGCTGCGGCGCGTCGCTGGAGTTGGGAAGCTCGGGATAACTTGCCAGCACGGTTCCATCGCTGCGGAGGACGGCGGCAGTGTAGTTGGTATCACCAGCGAATAGAGTCTCGTCGAAATCCCTGAAATAGTTCGGTGACACACCAATGAGGATTGCCCCCGCGAATGTCGGGCCGGGTGCACCGCGGCGGACCGCCACGCTGAACAATTCCTCATGAGTCAGGCGGCCATAAACCACGCCACCGATCTGCAAGGTCTCTCCCGCATTGCGCAACGCACGAAAATAGTCGCGGTCGGCAAAGGTCGCCGTTCGATCGACCGGGTAGCGGGACGATGCAACCAGAGGATGGCCGTCGGCACTCAACACGACCGCAGCTGTCACCTGGCTGTAGCCTGCGATCATCGCCAGCAGCTTCTCGTGCAGTGCCTGTTCGCGCAGGGTCACTTCGGCGTCCGTCAGGCCGGCAAGCGCATCATTGATACGATGTCCTAAAAGAACATGTGTATCGAGCACGCGCGTTATCTGCTCACTGGACACGGCAAGCGCGCCACGCACGTCGGCGTCGGCTTCCCATAAGGTGCTGCGCCAGGCGAGCCAGCTGCCTGCGCCGAACACCAGCAATGGCACGATGACCGAGGCAATGATCATGCCGCGCAGAGCCCACGGGTTGCCGGTCTCTCTGCTAGCTTCACTCATACGGGGCGGCGTTCCCAAGCCTTCGCAACCATGTTGCCCAACGATGTGATGTCATAGTACGGAATGCGCCGCCAGATGCACACATTCAGCTTCTCACGCCCGCGTGATAGTGCGCGTTCCGCTTGATGGACGCGTCGCGCCCAGTGCTGGTCGTCGGCAGCCTCAACATGGATCTGGTGGCGCGCTGCGAGCGACTGCCGCGTGAGGGCGAGACGCTGTTCGGCACTGATTTTTTCACTGCGTTTGGCGGCAAGGGCGGCAATCAGGCGGTGGCGGCGGCGCGGATCGGCGCCCACGTGACGATGGCGGGTTGTGTCGGACATGATCAGTTTGGCACGGATATGGTCGCGGCCCTGACAGCAGCCGGCGTACAGACGGATTCGGTGCTCGCGGTCGACCGTCCGACCGGCACTGCGCTCATCACGGTGGACGCCGCCGGTGCCAATACAATCGTGGTCATAAGCGGCGCCAACATGGCATGCGACGTGGCGCTGGTCGATCGTGCACTCGCCGGAGCGGCAGCACCTGGCCTGCTGCTGGTGCAGCAGGAAATACCACCCGAGACCAATACCCATGCTATCCGGGCGGCCAAGGCGGCGGGATGGTTCATCGTGCTCAATCCGGCGCCCGCGCGTGCGCTGCCGCAGGACCTGCTGCCACTGATCGACATCATCGCGCCAAACGAAACGGAAGCCGCGGCGCTCACCGGCCGGTCGATCGGTAGCCAAGCCGATGCACTCGCGGCGGCCGGCGACCTGCTGCAACAAGGTGCTGCGGCGGTGCTGGTTACGTTGGGCCGCGACGGCGCATTGTATCGCGACGCTTCGCGCGCGCTGCATTGCCCGGCGCTGCCAGTGCAGGCAGTCGACACCACCGCCGCTGGCGACGCCTATCTTGGCGCACTGGCCGCGGCACTCGCGGAGGGGCAGAGCCTGGAACAGGGCCTGGGCTTTGCCGCGGCCGCGGCAGGGCTGGCGGTAACGAGGCTTGGTGCGCAACCGTCACTCGGTACGCGTGCCGAGGTGTCTGCTTTCATCGTGCGCCACGGCCGGCCACAGCCCGTCAGCGTGCCCGGCTGACCGTATAGTCCGCGACATCCAGCAGCGCGCCCCGCAGGGCATTGTCCGGGAACGCGGCGAGCGCAGCCTTCGCGGCCGCGGCGAAGCCGCAGGCGCGCTGCAGCGTGGCGCCGATGGCATCCCGCCGCGCCATCAGGTGCAGGGCGTGGTCCAGATCGACATCAGTTTGCTCGGTGGCTTCGATCGTGCGTTGCCAGAATGCGCGTTCCTCCGCATCCCCTGCCTGATAGGCGGCCAGCACGGGCAATGTAATCTTACCCTCGCGGAAGTCGTCGCCGACGGTCTTGCCTAGCAGCGCCTGATCGGCCGCGTAGTCGAGTGCGTCGTCCACCAATTGGAAGGCGACGCCCAGGTTCATGCCGAACTCGGCCAGCGCGGCAACCTCGGTCTCAGGGCGGTCGGCCACAATCCCGCCCACTTCGCAGGCGGCGGCAAACAGCGCAGCAGTCTTGCCCCGAATGACCTCAAGATAGCGGGCCTCGCTGGTTGACAGGTCATTCTGGGTGACGAGCTGCAGGACCTCACCCTCGGCGATGGTTGCCGCGGCACGCGACAGGATCGCCAGCACCGCCAGCGAGCCGTCCTCCACCATCAACTGGAAGGCACGGGCAAACAGGAAGTCGCCCACCAGCACCGAGGCCTGATTGCCGAACACCGCGTTGGCTGACGCGAGGCCACGGCGCAGCACGCTCTCGTCCACCACATCGTCGTGCAGCAGCGTCGCGGTGTGGATGAACTCGACGCAAGCCGCGAGCGCGATGTGGCGGTCACCCGGGTAGCCGCACAGCCGGGCTGTGGCCAACGTGAGCAGGGGACGCAGCCGCTTCCCACCGGCCGCGACGATGTGAGCTGCGAGCTGCGGGATCAGCGTCACCGGGCTGTCCATGCGGGCGACGATGGTTCGGTTACAGGCCTCCAGATCGGGCTCGAGCAAGGTGACCAGCGCGCTCAGCGCGTCAGGGCGCGGGGTAGGCGCCGGGCCGGCATGCGTCGGGCTGAGCGCGACGTCCAAGCTCCTCTCCTCACTTGCATGTCGGGTGGACACAGGCACCATATCGGTGCCCCAGAAACAGGGTCAAGCAAGGTGCAGGTGCTCGTGACGTCGAATGATCCGGTGCGGCTGTCGTTTCTGACAGCGCTGCTGGCGGATGCCGGCATTGGGGCGGTCGTGCTGGACGGGTACACGAGCGCGGTGGAGGGCAGTATCGGTGCCATCCCCCGCCGACTGATGGTGGCCACCGAGGACGAGTGGCGCGCGCGTCAGGTGCTGCGCGATGCCGGGGAGCTGTAACCACCTGCCACGTGCGCTTGTCGGTGGGGTGCGGCGAGGCAGCTCGGTGGTGGTTGCCGCGGCAAGTTCATCTCGCAAGGGCCACGGGCCGTGGTCATCCGTGTGAGCGAAGGCGAGATCCTCTCCGCCTGATCTCCGTCACACCGTACGACGCGATGATCACTTCCGCGGAGGCATGCCGCGGCACGGGCCCGTCCAATTCGCTCATTTTCCGGATCGACCAGCGGTCCTGCGCCGGATGATGGCTGGGCTTGTCGCCGGCGCCGACATCGGTGGATGCGGCAGCAAGGCGGCCAGACCGTGGCTGCCGGAATCAATTTTGCTGGCTGTCTCTCGGCGCTTGCGCTGCCGCTTCTTGCTGGTCTGATGGGTGCGGGCGAGTTCGGCCAGCGAGCAATTCTCCAGTACTCCGGCGATTGCATCGCGCGCCTGCTGCATCAGCGGCTGCAACCGGCATTCGCTGATATCGACGCAGTCGGCGCACTGGCGGAACCGTGTGCGGCTGGCGCACGGCGTCAGCGCAAGCGGGCCGTCGAGGATTCGGATGATGTCCGCGACCGAAATTGTCGCCGGATCACGCAGGAAGCGATGACCGCCCTGCGCACCGCGCCGACTCTCGATGATCCCATGATCGCGCAACTGCACAAAGATCGCCTCGAGGAATTTGCGCGGCACCTGTTCGTGTTCCGCTACGTCGCCGGTCTGGAGCCATTCGCCCGAGGACGCACCCTCGGCGAGCCGGAGAACCGCGCGCAGCGCGTATTTCGCCTTGCTGGATAACATGGCGCGGCTGGTGAGGCATCCGCACCAGCCGGTCAACCCCCGCGTCGCGAATGCCGATTTTGTGGTTGACAGCGCTCCACCAATACCCCCTTAATCCTATGTGCAAAGTAGGAATTAAGCCAATGACCTTTGCCGCGAACAGCATCGATGGGGCCAGCCTCCGGGGTCGGCGACACGGCTGCCAAGAACCATGCCCTAGGGAGAATGGTTTTCATCCAATATGGCGCAATCGAAGGATGGGAATCTTTTTTGATCGCCCATATTGCTTTCTCCAGAAAAAATATTCTTTTAGTTGGTGGAATGCTGCCTTCCCGGCGGCGCGCCGCACGAAAGGGACGACCATGGCAGGAGCCATGTTCATGACGATGCCGCTGCGCTCCGACGCGAGCGCATCGCGATGTAGCTGACGCGCACGTCAGGTCCGGCCGTTCGCCGGCAACACATCCCTGCAGTCGTTTCAAAGGAAACCAATCGATGTTGCAATCGCACATCATCGAAGTGGATGGCGCGTTCGTTGGCGTGGCCGTTCGCATCGACCGCGGCTATCGCTTCGTCGCCACCGACTTCCGCCTCGAGGAGCTGGATACCTCGATCTGGCCCAGCCTCGACGATGTCCGGCGCCTGGCGCGCCGCTCGCTGCAGGCCGCGATGTCGGCCGGCCCGATCTCGCCCGCGCTTCACGCGCACGCGCATCTCGCAGCCAGCAAGGACCATTGATCATGGCAAGCTCCACCCGCCGCGCCCTGTTGCGCGCTGCCGGGATTGCTGTGCCTTCCGCCATTCTCGCGCCGCGCGTCTTCGCAGTCAGCCGGCCGGCCGCCTCGCTGGATCCAATCGCGGCACCACCGATCTGTCATGCCTCGGCGGAGGTGCCGCTGACAGTGGTGCCGGGCCAGCGCCGCACATTGCGCCTGACCTGGAACGCCAGCGCGATCTGCACCGTCGGCGTACCCGTGGCGCAGACCAAGGGCTACTTCGAGAAGCGCAACGTCGCCGTCGAGCTGATCAACTTCGGTGGCTCCACCGACCAGTTGCTGGAGGCGATCGCCACCGGCAAGGCGGACGCCGGCGTCGGCATGGCGCTGCGTTGGCTCAAGCCGCTGGAGCAGGGCTTTGACGTGCGCATCACCGCCGCGATCCATGGTGGCTGCATGCGGCTGCTGGCCGCCAAGGCGGGCGGCATCACGAAGCTGGAGGACCTGAAGGGCAAGACCATCGGCGCCAACGACATGGGCGCGCCCGACAAGAACTTCTTCTCCATCCGCCTGGCCAAGCTCGGCATCGATCCGCTGAGCGATGTGCAGTGGAAGGTCTATCCGGCCGATATGCTGTCGGTGGCGTTGCAGAAGGGCGAGATCCAGGCGTTCACCTTGGGTGATCCGCTCGGCTGGGTGGTGCGCGACCGTGACGGCCTGACCGAGGTCGCCACCAACCTCACCGGCGAATACGCGCATCGTGCCTGCTGTGTGCTGGGTGTGCGCGGCAGCCTGATCCGCGACGACAAGCCGGCCGCGGCAGCAGTCACCGAGGCGTTGCTCGAAGCGCAGGAATTTGTCTCCGCCGATCCGGACGCGTCGGCGGCGATCTTTGCGCCGTATGCGCCGGCGGCGAAGCCCGAGCAGCTGGCAGCGATGCTGCGCAGCCACACGCACAACCACCATCCGGTGGGTGCCGATCTCCGTACGGAGATCGCCGCCTACGTGGACGAACTGAAGGCGATATCGGTGATCAAGCCGAGCACCAATGCCGATCGCTTCTCCGACAAGGTGTACGCCAATGTCCTCAGCTAGAACCGCCACACTTCCCCTCTCCCGCGAAGCGGGGGAGGGTCAGGGACGAGGGTCAGCGGATCGTACCGCGCGCCCTTCCTGGTCCCTCTGGAGGATTGGCGCTGTCGCCGCTGCGGCGTGGCTCGCCGCCGCTGCCGTCACCCACTTCCTTCCCGACAACGACGACTTCGAGCGAACGAAACTACTCGCCGAGCTCATGGCTGGCCTAGGCATCGCTCTCGCGGTGCTCACCATCGCGCCGCCGCAGCGGATTCGCCGGGCCGGTCCATGGCTGATCGCGCTCGCGACCTTCTTCACCGCCTGGGAACTGGTGACGGCAAAGTTCGCGGTCCTCCCTCGCCCGTTCTTTGCTGCCCCCCAATCGCTGCTGGAAGTCTTCACCGATGACTACCCGAAGCTCGGCGACAGCGTGTGGCACTCGCTGTCGCTGCTCTCAGGTGGCTACGTCATCGGCGCCGTACTCGGCTTCATCGCCGGCGTCGCCATCGGCTGGTCGCGCGTCGTCGGCTACTGGGCGCATCCGGTGTTGCGCCTGATCGGCCCTCTGCCGGCAACCGCCTGGCTGCCGATCGCCTTCTTCGCCTTCCCGACCAGCCACAGCGCCAGCACATTCCTGATCGCGCTCGCCACCGGATTTCCGGTCACCGTGCTCACCTGGTCGGGTGTCGCCGGCGTGAACCGCGCCTATTACGACGTGGCCCGCACGATGGGTGCCTCGCAGCGCTTCCTGGTGCTGAAGGTCGCCATCCCGGCCGCAATGCCATCGGTGTTCGTCGGCCTGTTCATGGGGCTTGGCGCGTCGTTCTCGGTGCTCGTGGTCGCCGAGATGATGGGGGTGAAGTCCGGCCTGGGGTGGTACATGCAGTGGGCCCAGGGCTGGGCCGCCTACGCCAACATGTACGCCGCGCTGCTCGTCATGGCGCTGATGTGCACCGGGCTGATCACGCTGCTGTTCCGTGTTCGCGATCACCTGCTCGCTTGGCAGAAGGGACTCGTCCAATGGTAACGGCCGCAGCTCTTCAGCCTGTTGTCGCGGCCGGTGCGTCGCTCGACATCCTGGGCGTCAGCCATCACTTCGACCTGCACGGACGCCCACTGCCGGTGCTGAACGATGTGAGCTTCCGCGCCGAACCGGGCGAGTTCGTCGCGCTACTGGGCCCGAGCGGCTGCGGCAAGTCCACGCTGCTGCGGCTGATCGCTGGCCTGGAGCCGCCATCCGTTGGCACGCTGCTGGTAGACGGTGCGCCGATCACCAGGCCGCATCCGTCGCGCGTGCTCGTGTTCCAGGACCCGACGCTGTATCCCTGGCGCACTGTTCGCAAGAACGCGGCGCTTGGCCTGGAGGCCCGCGGCCTGCAGCGCGGACCACGTGTCGATCAGGCGCTGCGGCTCGTCGGCCTGACCAACTTCGCCGACGCGTATCCACACCATCTGTCCGGCGGCATGGCACAGCGTGCGGCGCTCGCCCGCGCCCTGGTGAACGATCCCTCGGTGCTGCTGCTCGATGAGCCGCTGGGCAAGCTCGACTCCATGACGCGCATCACCATGCAGGGTGAGCTGGTCTCGCTTTGGCAGAGCTCCGGTTTCACCGCGCTGCTGGTGACACACGACGTCGAGGAGGCGCTGTTCCTCGCCCAGCGCGTCATCGTGCTGAGTGATCGGCCGGCCGCCATCAAGGCCGATGTGCCGGTCGACCTGCCCTATCCGCGGCACCGCGGTGATCCGCGTCTCGCTGAACTGCGGCGCGAAGTGCTCGGCCTGCTCGGCCTCGATGCGAACTGGTGAGGAGCAAACGCCGATGATTTCACGACGACATCTGCTCGCCGTGCTGCCGGCGTTCGGCATTGCCGCCGCCGCATCCGCGGAACCCAGCAAGCTGCTGCGCGTCGGCTTCCAGAAAGGCGAGCCGATGCTGGTGGCGAGCAAGCGGAACCGCGCCTTCGAGACGTTGCTGAACCCTCTCGGCATCGACGTGCAGTGGGTCGAGTTCCAGTTCGGGCCACCCCTGCTGGAAGCGATGCGGGTCAACTCCATCGATATCGGTGCGGTCGGCGACACGCCGCCGGTGTTCGCACAGGCCGCGCATGGCGATCTGCTGTATATCGCCGCGCAACGTGCCGGTGGCCAGGCGATCCTGGTGCCGCCTGGCTCCAGGCTGGAGACGCTGCAAGACCTGAAGGGCAAGAAGGTCGCGTTCGGGCGCGGTTCCAGCGCGCACAATCTGACCATCGCCGCGCTGGAAAAGGCCGGACTGAGCTACGCCGATATCCAGCCGATCTACCTTGGCCCGGCAGACGCAGGTGCGGCGTTGGAGCGCGGTGCGATCGATGCCTGGACGATCTGGGACCCGTACTACGCCCTGTTCGAGAACCGGCCCGGTGTGCGTGTGCTGGCGAAGTGGACCGACATCACCGAGCAGAACTCGTTCTTCATGGCCAGCCGCGCCTATGTCGAAGCCAACACCGCGACCACACGGAAGATCGTCAGCGAACTGACGCAGATTGCCGGCTGGGCACGTTCGCATCGGCCTGAGCTTGCCGCGTTGATCTCGCAAGAGACCGGCATGCCGGTCGAGGCAGTGCAGCGCGCAGCAGACCGAGCGCCATTCATCGTGTTGCCGATGAACGATGAGATCGTGCGCAACCAGCAGATCGTCGCCAACCGGTTCCGTTCGCTGGGCTTACTCCCGATCGACATCAAGGTGAGCGATGAAGTGTGGAGGGCCAGCACATGAGCGTTCAACCGCTGAACCTCTTCTGGTTCCTGCCGACCGGTGGCGATGGTCCCTATCTCGGTTCAACACTCGGCCATCGCCCTGCCGACTTCGGCTATCTGCGTGACATTGCGGTGGCAGCCGATCGGCTCGGCTTCGGCGGCGTCCTGCTGCCCACGGGGAATAACTGCCTCGACGGCTGGACGCTCGGTTCGGCGCTCGCGCCCGCCACACGGACGCTCAAGTTTCTGCTCGCGCTGCGGCCCGGTATTCTGTCACCGGCGCTCGCCGCGCGGCAGTCAGCCGCGTTCGATCGCATCAGCGATGGCAGACTGCTGCTGAACATCGTCACCGGCGGATTGCCGAACGAACTCGCGGGTGACGGTCTGCTGTTGGACCATGACCAACGCTACCAGCAGACCAGCGAATTCCTGACGATCTGGCGCGGTCTGTTCAATGGCGGCATCGACTTCACGGGGCGCCATCTGACGGCACGCAAGGCTCGGCTCGGCTCGTTCGGTAGCGTGCAGAAGCCGTATCCACCTTTGTGGTTCGGCGGTTCGTCGCCTGCCGGCATCGAGGTCGCTGCGGAGCATGTCGATACCTACCTCACCTGGGCAGAGCCGCCGGCCATGGTGGCCGACAAGTTGGCCATCGTGCGCGAAAGGGCAGCCGCGCGCGGCCGTACCTTGGAGTATGGCCTGCGCGTTCATCTGATTGTGCGTGAAACAGACGAGGAGGCCTGGCAGGCCGCCGACCGGCTGATCAGCCGCCTGTCCGACGCGACCATCGCATCGGCTAAGCGCCAGTTGCTGGAGAAATCGGATTCCGTTGGCCAACGCCGGCAATTCGAACTGCATGGTGGCCGTCGCGACAAGCTGGAGGTCAGTCCAAATCTGTGGGCAGGCATCGGTTTGGTGCGGCACGGCGTTGGGACCGCGCTTGTCGGCAGTCCGCAAACCGTCGCAGCGCGACTGCGCGAATATCAGGCGCTAGGCATCCGCACGGTGATCGCGTCCGGCTATCCGCACCTCGAGGAATCCTATCGCGTGGCGGAACTGCTGTTCCCTGAACTTGGTATCGGCAAACAGGCATACGAACCAGGTCGCGACCTTGTCGCCGATTACGCCCCCCGCATTGCGGCTGAATGACAAGGGAGCTGGCATGAAACGCATCCTTCCCTGGCTGGTGCCGATCGCGATCCTGCTGGCATGGCAAGCTGGCTCGCAGCTGGGGTTCATCCAGGCCAATGTGCTGCCGGCGCCGTTCGCCGTCGCCGACGCCTTCTGGCGCGTCGCACGCTCCGGGGAGCTCTGGACCAACATCGAAGTCAGTGCCTGGCGCGCGCTCGTTGGCTTCGCCATCGGCGGTGGCATCGGCTTCGTGCTTGGCATGGCCAACGGCCTGTCTTCGCTCAGCGAGACGCTGACCGACAGCACGTTGCAGATGGTCCGCAACATCCCGCACCTCGCGCTGATCCCGCTGGTCATCCTGTGGTTTGGCATCGACGAGGAAGCCAAGATCTTTCTCGTGGCGCTTGGCGTGTTCTTCCCGATCTACGTCAACACGCAGCACGGCGTACGCTCGGTCGATCCGCAGCTCATCGAGATGGGGCGCGCCTACGGCATGTCGAGCTCGACGCTGTTCCTGCGCATCGTGTTGCCGGGAGCGCTGCCGTCGATCTTCGTCGGGCTGCGCTACGGGCTCGGCATCATGTGGCTGACGCTGATTGTCGCTGAAACCATCTCGGCATCGTCTGGCATCGGCTTCATGGCGATGAACGCACGCGAATTCATGATGGTGGATGTCGTGGTGCTGTCGATCCTGGTCTACGCGGCGCTCGGCAAGCTTGCCGACAGCACGGCGCGGCTGCTGGAGCGCACCTGCCTTTCCTGGAACCCTGCATACGTGAAGGCTTGAGCCATGACGATCGATGTTCTCGAGCGTGTTGTCAGCCGCGAGCCGCTCAGCAGCGTGACTGGCGCTTATGTCCATCTGAACGATGTGACCAAGCAGTTTGGCGATCATCACGTGCTGCACGGGATCGATCTCACCGTCGAGCCGGGACAGTTCGTCGCGGTGGTCGGGCGCAGCGGCTGCGGCAAGTCCACATTGCTGCGGCTGATCGCCGGACTGGACCAACCGACCGGCGGCCGGCTTGCCGTGGACGATGCGAGCAGCGGCTGGCGCGACTCCGTCCGGCTGATGTTCCAGGAGCCTCGCCTGCTGCCCTGGCAGCGCGTTGTGGCGAATGTCGCGGTCGGCCTGACGCGTACGCCCGATCGGCAGGCGCGGCACGCGCAGGCGGCGGCAGCACTGCGCGAGGTAGGCCTCGCCGGACGCGACGGTGCGTGGCCGTCGGTGCTGTCCGGCGGTCAGAAGCAGCGTGTCGCCCTGGCGCGTGCGCTGGTGAGCCATCCAAGGTTGCTGTTGCTCGATGAACCGCTGGGCGCCCTGGACGCGCTGACCCGGATCGAGATGCAGGACCTGATCGAGCGGGTCTGGCAGACGAAGGGCTTCACCGCGATCGTGGTGACGCATGACGTGTCCGAGGCGGTGATGCTCGCGGACCGCATCCTGCTGCTCGAGAACGGTGCCGTCGCGCTGGACGTGACCGTCGATCTGCCGCGTCCGCGCCGGCGCGGCGACCGCGAGGCGGCCGCCATCGAAGGCCGGATCCTCGAACGCCTGCTGCAACGTTAGCCGGGAGCGTACGCCATGACTGTTGAACTCAGCGGCCTGATGCGTCCGACCCGCCGTTCGCTGTTGTTGGGTGCCTCGTCGCTTGTCATCGCCCGCACCGGGCGCGCCGCGACCACGCTGCGTATCGGCGACCAGCGCGGCAACATGCGCGCGGTGCTGGAGGCGGCCGATGCGTTGCGCGGTGTGCCCTACGACATCTCCTGGGTCGAGTTTCCCGCCGCCGCACCGCTGATCGAGGCAATGAACGCGGAAGCCATCGAGCTTGGCGTGGTCGGCGATGCGCCATTCACCTTCGGCTTCGCTGCCGGCGTGCCGATGCGCGTGATCGCGGCACGCCGCTCGACGCAACAGGGACTGGCGATCGTGGTGCCCGGCAATTCACCCGCCCACACGCTGGCAGACCTGGAGGGTAAGCGGATCGCGACCGGTCGTGGCTCCATCGGGCACTTCCTGGTGCTTGCTGCGCTGAAGCATGCGGGCTTGCCGGTCGATGCGGTGAAGCTCGTGTTCCTGCTGCCCGCCGATGCGAAGGCGGCGCTGGCATCGGGTTCAGTCGATGCGTGGTCCACGTGGGAACCCTATACCTCGCAGGTCGAGGTCATCGACGGCGGGCGGCAGATCGTCAACGGTGTCGGTATCGCGCCGGGGCAGGGGTTTCAGATCGCCTCGCTTGCAGCGATCGCCTCGAAGCACGACCAGCTCGCCGACTTTCTCACACGCCTGACATTCGCACGTCGCTGGGCCAATGCTCACGTTGGTCGCTACGCAGAGATCTGGGCGAAGCTGATGAACTTCCCCGCGAGCGTGCCGCAGCATTGGTTCGCGCGTACCTCGGAGGAAGTGGTGCTGATCGACGACCGGGCGATCAGCGACGAGCAGACGGTGATCGACCTGTACTCGGGTGCCGGCCTGTTGCGCACGAAATTCACGGCGGCGTCGGCATTCGATGCGAGTTTCAACGCCGCGATCCGCCGCGGCCAGACGGAGTCGTGACATGGACAAGTGGCTCTGGACTTATGCGTCATCGACGATATGGCCTTTCGCGGTGTTGCTCTGCGCGTCCTTGTTCCCCCAGCACGAGGATGTCTGGTGTTGGGTCGATGACGACGTCAGCCACAGCGTCCAAGACGACGATTTGGCATTCTACGTCGCGATGATCACGGCCGCACACATCTGATCGGAGGCATCGGATGAATCGTTCCCTCTTCACACGACGAACCGCCACTGCCGCGACCCTCTCCATGCTGGCGATCGGTCGCGTCCGCGCGGCGGAGACCACGCTGCTGAATGTCTCCTATGATCCCACGCGCGAACTGTACCGCGACATCAATCGCGCGTTCATTGCTGCCTGGAAGAAGAAGACCGGACAGCAGGCCACCATCAACCAATCGCATGGCGGCTCCGGTGCGCAGGCGCGCGCGGTGCTGGATGGGCTGCAGGCGGACGTGGTCACGCTGGCGCTCGCCGCCGATATCGACGCGCTGGCGAAGCGTGGGTTGCTCGCGGCGGATTGGCAGAAGCGGCTGCCAAACAATTCATCTCCCACGACCAGCACGATCGTGCTGCTGGTGCGCCAGGGAAATCCGAAAGGAATCCATGACTGGCCTGACTTGATCCGCCCGAACGTGTCGGTGATCACGCCGAACCCGAAGACTTCGGGAGGCGCGCGCTGGAACTTTTTGGCAGCGCTCGCCTGGGCGAAGGCGCAGCCGAATGCCACGGCAGCGTCGGCTGAAGATTTCATGCGAGGCCTGTTCCACCATGTGCCCGTCTTGGACACCGGCGCGCGCGGCGCGACCAACAGCTTCGTGCAACGCGGCTTGGGCGACGTGTTGATCGCGTGGGAGAACGAAGCGTGGTTGGCGCGAAAGGAATTCGGCGCGGACACCTTTGCCATCGTCTATCCGTCGATCAGCGTACTTGCCGAACCACCGGTCGCGGTGGTGGACAGCGTGGTGGACAAGCGTGGCACGCGTGCGCTGGCCGAAGCGTATCTGAACTTCCTATATACGCCGGAGAGTCAGGAGATCGCGGCGCGGAACTATTATCGCCCGCGCGATACGACCGTCGCGGCGAAGTACGCAGAGCGCTATCCGGCGTTGAAGTTAGCCACGATCCAGGACTTTGGCGGCTGGGATACGGCGCAAGCTGCGTACTTCGCTGATGGCGGCATGTTCGACCGCATCTTCACGCCTGGAAAATAACATTCCTACCAAGACCAGGAGCGCATCATGTCACTGCGGATCAACGCCGAGGCACCCAACTTCACCGCCGAGACGATGCAGGGGTCGATAAGCGTCGCCCAGCCACAAGACTGATCGAAAGGAGGACTGTCATGCCACTCGATATCTCCGTATCTCCAAAGAACGTGACGGCCACGTTGCACTACCTGCAGCGCACAGAGCGTCGGCCAGTGCGCTATGTCGGCGAGCCACCGCCGGGCGAAGTCTCGTGGGACGGCATCGACGATCCACGGGATGTGCTGATCCAGGATGGCCGTGGTCATGAGGCCGAATTCACGCTTGATCGCAACGGCTTCACCTTGCTGCACGCACCGACGCAGGTGCGCGACTTCTACAATCCGGAAGAGGTGAAGGCCGTCTATTACCCGGAGGTCGAGCGCCTGCTGCGCGATACGCTCGGTGCGTCGCGCGTCGTCGTGTTCGACCATGGCGTCCGCAATGCTGGCGTCGAAGGTGGACGCACGCCGTCGCGCCGGGTGCACAACGACCACACGGTGAACTCCGCCCCGCGGCGCGTGCGCGATCATCTGGGTGATGCAGCCGAGGAACTTCTGAGGGGCCGCTTCGGCGTGATCAACGTGTGGCGGCCGATCCGTGGGCCGGTGCTCGATTCACCGCTGGCGCTGTGCGATGCGCGCACTTTCACCGATGCCGACCTGATCGCCAGCGACTTGGTCTATCCGCATGTCCGCGGCGAGACGTCGTCGGTGGAGTTCAAACCGGAGCACCGCTGGTTCTACTTCTCGGAGATGCAGCGGGACGAGGCCCTGCTGATCCGCGTGCATGACAGTGCGAACGATGGCCGTGCGCGGCTGTCCTTCCACACTTCGTTCGAGAACCCTGCCGCTCCCGGTGCGCCTCCCCGTGAGAGCATCGAGGCTCGCACGCTGGTGTTCTACTGACCTGATCCAACGACGGCCGCTCGCACCGCAGAATGCGGCGGCCGTCGTTTCGACCCATGCAAGATTTCACATGAACCACGTCGCACCACATGCCATCGATGACGCCAGCTTGCGCGAACTGAGCTGCGCGCTCGCGGCCCACGCTGCGCGCTATGACAGCGAAGGCTGCTTTCCGGCTGACAATATCGCCCGGTTGCGCCAGGCAGGGTTCTTCGCACTGACAGTGCCCAAGCGATACGGCGGCGGTGGCGCAGGCTTGTCCGAAACAACGCGCGTGCTCGGCATCCTGGCCGAGGGTTGCGCGTCCACCACGCTGATCCTCGCCATGCAACTGTTCAAGCAGGCTGCGCTGAACCGCGGTGATCTGTGGCCTGAGCAGGTGCGAGCCCACGTCTCGGCAGAAGCGGTCGAGCACGGTGCGTTGGTCAATGCACTGCGCGTGGAACCGGAACTCGGATCGCCGACACGTGGCGGATTGCCGGCAACGACGATCCGCCGTACGCGCGATGGCTGGAGGCTGTCCGGCCACAAGATCTTCGCAACCGGTGCGCCGGGCCTGCGCTGGATGGATGTCTGGGCACGCACCGACGATGAACCTGCGCAGGTCGGCCACGTCCTGGTGCGCGGCGACACCCCCGGGATCCGCATCGTCGAGACCTGGGACCATATCGGCATGCGAGCCACGTGCAGCCACGATGTTCTGTTCGAGGATGTTGCCGTGGACGAGGGCCATGTGGTCATGCGGCCATTGGCGAACTGGCAGCATGTCGACACGGCGCAGGCTGCATGGAACGCTGCTGGCATGGCTGCCATTTACACCGGCATCGCGCGGGCCGCGCGCGACTGGATCGTGGACTTCCTTCGTCGGCGCGTACCGAGCGGTCTGGGCGCTCCGCTCGCCACTCTGCCCCGTGCCCAGGAGAAGGTCGGCGAGATCGAGATGCTTCTGGCCGCCAACGCAAGGCTGATCGCGTCCGTCGCCGCCGAAACCGATTACGGATCACCGACCAGCCCGAACGAAAGCGCGCTGATCAAGATCATGGCCGTCGAAAATGCCATCCGTGCCGTGGAACTCGCCGCGTCGCTGGCAGGCAACCATGCTCATGCGCGCGCAAATTCCATTGAACGCCATATCCGCGATGTGCGGTCCGGGCGGGTCCAGGCACCGCAGTCAGATGCTGCCCATGTTGCTGCCGGACGCAGCGTATTGCTGCCAGGTGGGCAGAAGGAGAGGTGAGCCATGCCTGACGTATCCATGGCTGTATTGGCGTCACCGTCCGAGCAGGTGACCGTCCGTGCCGGTGCCGTTGCCCAGCCACGCAGGCCGTTCACCTGGCACCAGACACGGTTCCTGTCGTGGCTGGTGCCCGCGTTGCTGGTGGTTGGCTGGGAATTGTTGGCGCGCCTGGGGAAAATTCCGCCGTATATCCTGCCGGCACCCAGCAAGGTCGTCGCGACCGGCATCGCGTTGATCCAGGACGGTACGTTGCTTCCCGATATGGGAATCAGCCTGCTGCGCGCCGCGGCCGGCTTCGCCATCGGCGGCTTTATCGGCTTCGCATTCGGCACCGCTGTCGGATTCTCGCGCATCGCCGGCGTATTGCTGGACCGCACGATCCTGATGCTGCGGGCGATACCGTTCCTGGCCGTACTGCCGCTGGTCATCGTCTGGCTCGGCATCGGCGAAAGCGCGAAGATCTTTCTCGTCGCGTTCGGCGTCATCTTCCCGATCTACATGAATACCGTGCTGGGAATCAGGCAGGTTGATCCCAAGTTGGTGGAACTTGGTCGTGTCACAGGTCTGTCGAACTGGAACTTGGTCCGTCGCATCATCCTGCCTGGTGCGCTGCCGTCGATCCTCAACGGGGTCCGTTATGCGCTTGCCACCGCTTGGCTGGCACTCGTTGTTGCTGAAACGATCGCCGCCAGCTCCGGCATCGGGTTCCTGGCAATGGATGCACGGGAGTTCCTGCGCACCGACGTCATCGTGCTGGTCATTCTCATCTATGCCGTTATCGGTGTGGCCGCTGACTCGCTGGCTCGGCTGATGGAGCGGCGGCTGCTGGCCTGGCATCCCAACTACGCCACGGAGGTCCAGCGATGACACAGCAACAGAACGTCAGTGCATGCGGACCCGCGGTCGTCGTGCACGGACTGAAACGAACCTATGGTCTGCGCACTGTCATTCGCGACCTTGATCTGCGGATCGAGCGCGGCGAGTTCGTCGTGCTGCTCGGCGAAAGCGGATGCGGCAAGACCACGCTGTTGCGCGCTCTGGCTGGCCTCGATCCGATCGATGGCGGTCGCATCGAGGGTCCGTCGCGTCCAGCGGTGGTCTTCCAGGAACATCGGTTGCTGCCCTGGGACTCGTTGTGGCGCAACGTGGCATTAGGCCTCGAACAGAACGACAATCGGACACGCGCCAGTGCAGCGTTGGCCGAAGTGGGACTGGGCGATCGGCTGGATGATTGGCCGCGCAATCTCTCAGGCGGTCAGGCGCAGCGGGTCGCCCTGGCGCGCGCCCTGGTGCAGGAGCCGAGATTGCTCCTGCTGGATGAACCGTTCGCAGCACTTGACGCACTGACGCGTATCAATATGCAGTCTCTCGTCAAGCAATTGGTCGCGGAGCACCAGCCTGGCGTGTTGCTCGTCACGCACGACGTCGATGAGGCGATCGTCCTGGGCGACCGTGCGATGGTCATGCGGAATGGAGCCATTGCCTGCGAATTCACCGTGTCGGCTGCCGCCCGCTCCCACCGATCCCACCCGGACGCCATCGGCCTGCGTGACCAACTCCTGAGCGAACTCGGCGTCGGCGAAGGCCAGATGGCCGCCTGATCGCCTGAGCACGGAGAACAACATGTCGTTGCCCACGACCGCGCCTCAGTCGCGCCGACGATTTCTACAATCATCGTTGGCGGCAACAGGTTTGCTTGCCGCTGTGCGCCCGACGTATGCCGTGGGACCTGGTCGCGATACCGACACAGTACGGTTGACCTGGGGATTTGGCGGTTTGCCACTGATCGCGAAGGAACGTGGCGAGTTCAGGAAGACACTGGCGAAGGATCGCATCCGGGTGGAATGGGTCGGGCCGTTCCCCAATCACGCACCATCCATCCAGGCTGTCGTCGGAGGGAGCGCCGACTTCGGCTTTGGTGGTAGCACAACGCCTGCCTTGGCGGCGATCCTGGCCGGCTCTCCGCTGGTCTTCTCGCTGTTCGCAGTGGTCGAGCCGAGAACCACGGCAATCATCGCCAAGAATGGTTCAGGCATCAACAGCGTGCCCGACCTGGTCGGCAAATCTGTCGCCGTCAACCGCTCCGGTGTGGCAGAATTCCTGCTGGTCGCTGCGCTGGAGAAGCATCACGTGGACCGCAGCAAGGTGAAAGTCGTGTACCTGAATCCACCCGAAGCCGCCCCGGCGTTCGGGTCTGGGCAGGTCGATGCCTGGGCGATGTGGAGCCCCGGCGTCGACATCGCCCGCAGCCAATACAAAGGTCATGACATCTTCATTGAAGGACGCGACCTCGACTTCCAGATCGACTTCAATTCGTGGCTGATCACGAAGGACTTCTCCGAGCGGAACCACGCACTCGTCGCTGCCGTGAATGCCGCGTTCACCGCCGAGGCTGCCTGGGCCAGTGCCAATAGTCGTGAGGCTGAGGCCATCGCCCAGATGCAGGATCACTACAGTGATGAGATCCGGGACACCTTCATCGCGCAGAAGCGTCAGTACCACATTCGTCACACCGACGATCAGGGGTTCGTGACCCGGCTGCAGCGGGCGGCGGATTGGCTGTCCGCGCGGAAGGTCCTACCCGGACAGGTCCACATCGCAGACTGCGTCGCCACCGTCTAAACATCGATCTCAGGGGAACAGGAACATGAGTGTGGAGTTCATCGGCTATGTCGGACACTTCAACTCGTCGGAGACGATGCGGCGGGAAGGCCCAGCCATCGACGTCGAGCATATCGAGGCGGCGGCGAAAACGCATGAGTACGTCGGCTTCGACCGCGTCCTCATTGCATTCAACTCCACCTCGGCGGAAAGCATCCTGATCGCCCAGCATATCGCGAACGTCACGCAGCGGCTGAAGCTGATGATCGCACACCGGCCTGGGTTCACGGCACCTACGCTGGCGGCGCGCCAGCTCGCCACGCTCGACCAGATCTCACGCGGGCGCGTCGCCGTTCATATCATCACCGGCGGCAACGATACTGAACTGGCACAGGACGGCGACCATCTGACCAAGGACGAACGCTACGCGCGCACCAGCGAATATCTGGATATCGTGCGCCAGGAATGGACGTCGTCCTCGCCGTTTGATTACGCCGGAAACCATTATCGCGTTGACCGTGGGTACGGCGACATCAAGCCATATTATCCATCCGGTATCCCGGTCTATTTCGGCGGCGCGTCCGACGCTGCCATCAAAGTGGCCGGCAAACATGCCGACGTTTACGCGTTGTGGGGCGAAACCTACGACCAGGTCCGGGATCTGGTCGGCCGAGTCCGTGCCGCGGCTGCTCCATTCGGTCGCACGCCAAGTTTCAGCCTGTCGCTGCGGCCCGTGCTGGCGAATACCGAGGACGAGGCCTGGGCGAAGGCAGATCGCATCCTGGCCCAGGCCATCGCGCTGCGCGAGCGTGGAGGCAGTGGACGATCGCCGCACAACGCGCGACAGGCCCGCGTTGATGGCGCCGGCCCCGCGAACGAGGGTTCGCGTCGCCTGCTGGATGCTGCCGCGAAAGGGCGGCGGCTGGATAAGCGGCTGTGGACCGGGATCGCCGCGCTGACCGGTGCACAGGGCAACTCCACTGGCCTCGTCGGGACACCGGATCAGGTCGCGGAAGCCATGCTCGACTACTACGATCTCGGCATCTCGACGTTCCTGATCCGTGGCTTCGATCCACTGGTGGATGCGATCCAATACGGCCGGGAACTGCTGCCGCGCGTCCGCGCCCTGATCGGTGCGCGCGAGGCCAGCCGGGCAGTCGCCGCCGAGTGATGCGGCAGTCGGCGCTGCCGGGTTTCGCGCCGGCGCTTGGCATCACGCTGCTTTGGCTGTCGCTGATTGTGCTGGTGCCACTGGCCGCCTTGGTGGTTCGGCCATGGGAACTCGGGTTCGTGGGTGTCTGGCAGTCGGTCAGTGCGCCGCGCGTCGTGGCTGCGTTGCGACTGAGCTTCGGGACGGCGGCACTGGCTGCCGTGCTGAATGTTCCGTTCGGCCTGCTGGTTGCCTGGGTGATGGTCAGATATCGATTTCCGGGCCGCAATCTCGCCGACTCGCTGATCGACATGCCGCTGGCATTGCCCACCGCGGTGGCCGGCATCTCGCTTACTGCGCTGTTCGCACCAAACGGGTGGGCCGGCGCACTGCTGGCGCCGCTCGGCATCAAGGTTGCCTATACACCGCTCGGCATCCTGGTCGCACTGGTGTTCGTCGGCCTCCCGTTCGTGGTGCGCACGCTGGAACCCGTCATCATGGAACTGCCGCTGGAAGCCGAGGAAGCCGCGGCCACGCTCGGTGCGACACGCGCACAGATTGTCCGTCGCGTGGTGCTTCCGGCGCTGATGCCGGCGTTGCTGGCAGGCTTCGGCGCTGCGCTCGCGCGCGGTGTCGGTGAATATGGCTCGGTCATCTTCATTGCCGGCAACATGCCGATGATCAGTGAGATCGCACCACTATTGATCGTCATTCGACTTGAGCAGCTTGATTATGCCGGTGCAGCGGCGCTGGGACTGGTCATGTTGTTGGTGTCGTTCGCCATTCTGCTGCTGCTGAACGGGTTGCAGCGTTACGCCAGCAGGCGCCACGCGTGAACCAGGCCGCGACGCGTGAGGCGCCGGCAACGCGTGCGGCGCTGACGGCACTGGCGATCTTGCTGCTGGTCGCGCTGCTGCTGTTGCCTCTGGTGGTGGTGTTCACCGAGGCATTGCAGCATGGTCTCGATGGGGTGTTCGAGACGTTCGCCGATCCGGATGCGCTTGCCTCCATTCGATTGACGCTGCTGGTTGCCGCCGTCAGCGTGCCACTGAACGCGGTGTGTGGCGTGGCAGCAGCGTGGTGCATCGGGCGCTTCCGATTCCCTGGACGCGGCATGCTTGTGACACTGATCGAGCTCCCTCTGACCGTCTCGCCGGTGATCTCCGGCCTGGTTTGGGTGCTGCTGTTCGGTGCCAATGGCTGGTTCGGGCCCGCATTGTCCCATGCCGGCATCCAGGTGGTCTTCGCCGTGCCGGGACTGATCCTCGCCACGACGTTCGTCACCTTCCCGTTCGTCGCTCGCATCCTGATCCCGTTGATGGAGCAGCAGGGCGTGGCCGAGGAAGAAGCTGCGCTGACGCTCGGTGCAACCGGCTGGCAGACCTTCTGGCATGTGACTCTGCCCAACATTCGCTGGGGCTTGCTGTATGGCGTGCTGTTGTGCAACGCACGGGCCATGGGCGAGTTCGGAGCCGTGTCCGTGGTGTCAGGGCATATACGCGGCCAGACCATGACCATGCCGTTGCAGATCGAGGCATTGTTCAATGACTACGACTGGGTCAGCGCCTTCACGATCGCTGGTTTGCTGTCGCTGCTGGCGTTGCTGACGCTGGCGGTGAAGGCCGTACTGGAGTGGCGCCTCGGCGAGCGCGCCGGCCCGCTGTTGTGACTGTCGAACTGCGCGGCCTCCGCAAATCGTTTGGCGGCGTGGCGGCATTGGACGATGTCAGCCTCACGATCGAGCGCGGCGAGTTCCTGGCGCTGCTCGGACCTTCCGGGTCTGGCAAGACCACGTTGCTGCGGGTGTTGGCCGGCTTGGAGTTCCTCGATACCGGCGATGTGGTGATCGACGGGCGTTCGATGCAGAGCGTGCCGGCGCGTGAACGTGGCGTCGGCTTCGTGTTCCAGCATTATGCGCTGTTCCGGCACATGACCATTGCGAGGAACGTGGCGTTCGGGCTGGAGGTGATGCCGCGCGGCCGACGTCCATCGGCGGACGACATCCGTCGTCGCGTGCAGTCGCTGTTGGAGCTGATGCAGATTGGCGAGCTCGGCTCGCGCTATCCGGACCAGGTATCCGGTGGGCAGCGACAGCGTGTGGCATTGGCGCGTGCATTGGCGATCGAGCCTGGGCTCCTGCTGCTGGATGAACCATTCGGCGCGCTGGATGCCAGGGTTCGCAAGAGCCTGCGCATCTGGCTGCGCGAGCTGCATGACCGCATGAAATTGACCAGCGTCTTTGTCACGCATGATCAGGCCGAGGCACTGGAGATGGCCGACCGCATAGCCGTAATGCGGGCGGGACGGATCGAGCAGGTGGCTGCGCCCGACCGGGTGTATGGCGAACCGGCAAGCGCGTTCGTCCACGAGTTCCTGGGCGAGTCGGTACGCTTCCAGTGCCGCATTACCGATGGCCAGGCGCATGTTGTTGGTCTGCCGGGCGTGGCTTTTTCGACACCCTGTCCCTCCGGGCCGGCAATTGCACTCATCCGGCCGCACGAGATCGGCCTGCGACCGGGAGTGGGCCCAGCCCGCGTGGTGAGCCGGCACACCACCGGTGCGCTCTACCGCATACGCATCACGCTCGGCGACCTCGCATTCGAAGTACTGTCGCCGGAAGCAGTGTGGACGCCGTATGAAGGCCAGACATGCGGCCTCGACCTGTCACGCGCGCGCGCTTATCCGATTGACGGACAGCCCGCGAAGTCAGGCTAGCAGCTCAGGGGCGAGGTCCTCGTGAAACCGGTTTCCGGCTGTGGTCGGATTGATGTAACCGGTACGGATCACGAAGTCCCCGAACGTCTCGCCCGCCGCCCGCTGCTCGGCATAGGCATGGAATAGCGGTGTCAGCGCGGCAACGATGGCATCGCCATCGACATCCCGGCGATACAGCTTGTTCATGCGACTGCCGTCGAACGCACCACCAATATACAGATGGTATATACCAGGCGTGCGACCGACCAGACCGATCTCGGAGAGATAGGGCCGCGCGCAGCCGTTCGGGCAGCCGGTCATCCGGATCGTGATGTCGTCCTGCGCCAAGCCAGCATCTTCCAGGCCGTGCTCCAGGCGCGTGATCAGGTCCGGCAGGTAGCGCTCGCTCTCCGCCAGGGCCAGCCCACAGGTCGGCAGTGCCACGCATGCCAGCGCGTTGCGTCGCAACCCGCTGACCGCCGCACCCAGATCATGTGACTGCAACAGCGCCTCGACCTCGGCCTTGCGACCAGCCGGGATGTCAGCAAGCACAAGGTTCTGATTCGGCGTGATGATGAAGCGGCCGATGTCGAGTTCGGCAATCGCATGGAGGCCGGGAAGCTGCGCGCCGACGCGTCCGTTCTCGACGAACAGCGTGTAGTGCCAGGCGCCGTTGTCGCCCTGCGCCCAGCCGAACCGATCGCCATTGCTGGTGAAGACGAACGGGCGCGCGTCCGGCAGTGCATAGCCAAGGCGGCGTTCGACCTCGGCACGGAAGCCGGCCACTCCCATCCGCTCCATGGTGTATTTCAGCCGTGCGTGCTTGCGGTCCGAGCGATCGCCGAAATCGCGTTGCACCGTCACGACCTTTTCCGCGACATCCACCGCCTGGTCAGGTGTGCAGAAACCGATCACGTCGCCAGTCCGAGGGAAGGTATCCGGCTCACCATGTGTCATGCCCATGCCTCCGCCGGCCACGACATTGTAGCCGACGATATGGCCGCCTTCTTCAATGGCGATGAACCCGAGGTCCTGCGAGAAAACGTCCACGTCGTTGTCCGGCGGCAACGCCACGCCGATCTTGAATTTGCGCGGCATGTAGGTGCGACCGTAGATCGGTTCGTCTTCCACCTCGCCGCCCACCTGCTGCTCCCCGTCGATCCAGATCTCGTGCCAGGCCCGGCTCTTCGGCAGTAGATGGGTCCCGATCGCGCGTGCCAAACCCGCGACCGTCGCGTGCGATGCACTCTGCCACGGATTGACCCGCGCCGTGACGTTGCGGTTCACATCGCCGCAAGCCGCAATCGTATCCAGCATCGCGTCGTTGATGCCCTGGATCGCGATACGCAGGTTGCTCTTGATGATGCCATGGAACTGAATCGTCTGGCGGGTGGTCAGGCGCAACGTGCCATTGCCGCGTTCGCGCGCGACGCGTTCAGCGGCGAGCCACTGCTGCGGCGTCAGCACGCCACCGGGCACGCGCAGACGTGCCATGAAGATGAAGGCCTTCTCCATCTTCTGGCGACCGCGTTCGGGGCGCAGGTCGCGATCGTCCTGCAGGTAGATACCGTGGAACTTCGTCAGTTGCTGATCGTCGTCGGCCAGCGACCCGGTTTCGCCCCGGGTCAGGCCGTCGGCGATCGTGCCCCGCAGGAAACGGCTTTCCGACTTGATGCGTTCGTTGGCCGAAGGAGGACGAACGTCAGTAGACATCGCGCAGATACCTTCCTTCGCGGCGCAGCGCATCGAGCGCGGCCACACCGTCTTTTCCATGCTCGCCAAGGATGCGTTGCAGCGTCGCATGCACGTCCTTCGCCATTGCGTTGGCGTCGCCACACACATAGACCACGGCGCCGTCCTGCACCCAGGCATGCAGATCATGCCGCGCCTCCCACAGCGCGTGCTGCACATAATGCTTTTCCGGCTGGTCGCGGGAGAACGCCGCATCCAGCCGCGTCAGCACACCGCGCTTGAGCAGGTCCTGCCATTCCAGCTGATACAGGAAGTCGTGGGTGTAGTTGCGGTGGCCGAAGACCAGCCAGTTGCGGCCACGCGCGCCGAGCGCATCACGCTCCTGCATGAAGGCACGGAACGGGGCAACGCCCGTGCCGGGGCCGATCATGATGATCGGACGGTCCGCGTCACCCGGCAGGCGGAAATGCATATTGGGCTTCAGGAAGACCCGCAGCCGGTCGGCTGCCTTTCGCCGCTCCGCCACGTCGACCGAGGCGACGCCCTTCCGTTCCCGCCCCAGCGCCTCGTACCGTACAGCGGCTACCAGCAAGTGCGCCTCATCCGGTACCGCTTTCCGGCTGGACGCAATCGAGTAGTAGCGCGGCGCCAATGGGCGCAGCTGCGACAGCAATTCGTCCTCGGACCACTGCCGGCGTTCCGCCTCAAGCATGTCGATCACCTGCCAGCCTTCGCGCCGCGGCTCGCGGGTCAGCGTGGTGATGTCGTACTGATCCAGCAGCTTCGCGCGGAGTTGTGCATTCTCGCTGAGGCCAGATGAGTGCAGCACCGCGTCCACCAGTGCCGGATCGTTCTTTGGCACGAAGCCAAGCGAATCGCCCGGCTCATACTCGATGCCCGATCCGGCCAGGGACAGTTCCACGTGCCAGGTGTCGGACGTGGAACGGCTGCCTGATAGACGCACGCGCTCGGTGATCTCCGCCTCGAAGGGACGCGTTCGTGTCCAGGCGGAACCCTCTGTCGCCGCCCGGGCGAAGTCCACGTGGATGACAGCCCCCGCCTGGGGCTCGCCCGCTTCTGCCTGCAGCACGCCCAATGCGCCGTCGATCCAGGTGGCGGCCGATGCCTCGTAATCCAGGTCGCATTCGATGCGCTCGGCAACCCGCGTCGCCCCGAGTGCGGCGAAACGCTCATCGAATATCCGTCCCGTCTCGCAGAATTTCGCATAGGCACGGTCGCCGAGCGCAAGCACCGCGTAGCGCAAACCGTCCAGACGTGGTGCATCGGCCGCCGTGAGAGCGGAGAAGAAATCGATCGCGCGTTGCGGTGGGTCGCCCTCGCCCCAGGTGCTGGCGATCACCAGCACGTTCTGGGCCCCAGCGATCTGGGCTGGCGTCGCATCGGCCATATCCAGCACGCGTGCGGCGAAGCCCAGTTTACCCGCGGCCTTGCGGGCAGCATCGGCCAACGCCTCTGCATTGCCTGATTCGGTGCCGAACAGCACGGTCAGAGGCACGCGGCGTGCCGGCGGTGCGACGGCGGTGGGCTGGGGCGTGGTAGCTGCCTGGTAGCCGGCGAGAAAACCACTCAACCAGGTTCGCTGCTCCGCGCTGCTCCCGGAAATGATGCGGTCAAGCGCGACGATCTGATCGGCAGGGAAGGGGGCTGTCTCAGGCAGCATGACGTTCTCTCTCCGGCGAGGATTGGGTGGCGTGGCGTGCAATCAGCGGCCGCAATGCGACAACCGGCCCGACGATGATGAGTGTCGGCACATGCCGCGGGACGGTGGCGGCGATGCCTTCCGCGTCCGCCAGGGTGGTGAGCCTGACACTTTGGCGCGGAGTGGTGGCCTCTGTAACGAAGGCGACAGGCTCCGATGCGGCGCGCCCCGCTGCGCGCAGATGCGCCGTGATCGCGCCAACCTGGCGCAGGGCCATGTAAAGTACGAGCACGTCGGCGCCTCGCGCCAGCGAATCCCAGTCGATAGCGGGGACCGCGCCGGTCGCATCATGGCCGGTCACGAAAGCCACGCTCTGCGCCACACCGCGATGCGTGACCGGGATGCCGGCAGCAGCGGCGCCGCCGATGCCCGCGCTGACACCCGGTACGATGTGAAAGCGGATGCCGGCTGCCGCGAGCGCCAGAGCTTCCTCGCCACCACGGCCGAAAACGAGAGGATCGCCACCCTTCAGCCGCACCACCCGCTGGCCGGCGCGCGCCAGTTCGATCAGGCGCTGGTTGATCCGCATCTGCGGCGTTCGCTTGCCGCCGGCGCGCTTGCCCACCGGCTCCAGCTGGGCCTGCGGCGCCAGGGCCAGGATCTCGGGCGAGACCAGTGCGTCATGCAGGACGATGTCCGCCTGCGCGAGCGCTCGCGCCGCCTTCAGCGTTAGCAAGTCAGGATCGCCCGGTCCTGCGCCAACCAGCCAGACGGTGCCGGGCTCGACCGTCATGCCAGCCATCCGTTGGCCTCCAGCAAGGCGTCGGTCAGCGCCGACAAATCACCGCCGTCCCGCCGCCACGCGGCCCGCCGGGCGCGCAGCACGCCAAGGCGATCCGCCCAGTCAGTGCTGTACTCCGCGGCGAGACGGGCCCGGATGCGCGCGGCAAGACGTGGACTGGCGCCGTTGGTCGAAACGGTCAGCAGCAGGTCGCCGCGGCGGACTTCCGCGACGCTGTGGAAGTCGCAGAGGGCAGGGCGGTCCTCGACGTTCACCAGCACGCGCATCGACCGCGCCAGGGCCGCCAGCGACGCGGCCTCGTCATCAGGCAGTCCGGCGATCCAGAGCGCGCGCAGGCCAGCCAGGTCGGACGCGTCCGGCAGCCTGCTCCGCAGTGCCTCGGCAGGTATGTGGTCCACGCCGTCCGGTCGATCGCAATACAGAAGGGGGCAGTGCACGCCGCCCGCCTGCAACGCAGCGAAGCGTCGCAACGCATCAGGGCCGCGGCCGGCAACAGCGACCGCGGCAACCGCGGGATCAAGGGCGATGGCGATCATCGCGATGAACCGCGCGAACGGTGTGCGGCATCTTTAGCCATTCGTAACCCTCAGTGGTTGCTCAGTCACGAGCGCGAAGCAGATGGCGATTAGAAGGGCAAAAGAGAAGAAATTCTCCCTATCGGCAAGATAGGGCGCGCAAAAAGCGAAAATTATCTCCGCCAGCCGAGCGCCAGAAAGATCGATGCTGCCCGGGCGAACTCACGCGAATTATCTGTCCCTCATGCCCGTAATTCGTGTGGTATTGGAGTACCACATTGCGAGAACCTTGACCGGACGGGGCTTTCCAGCCATATGCCGCCGCCAAATCACAGGATCTCCACGCCAATGCTGAAGACCACCCTCTCGCTGAAACCTGCGGAGGTGAATACGGCCTGGGTGCTGATCGACGCCGAGGGCGTCGTGCTCGGTCGCCTCGCCGCGATCATCGCCAACCGGCTGCGCGGCAAGCACAAGCCGCAGTTCACCCCGCATGTCGATTGCGGCGACAACGTTGTCGTGGTGAACGCTGGGAAGGTGCGGGTGACCGGCAACAAGCCCGATCAGTCGGTGTTCTACTACCACACCGGCTATCCCGGCGGCATCAAGGGTCGCAGCATTCGCCAGCGCCTGGAGAGCCAGCACCCCGAGCGTGTGCTGGAAAAGGCGGTGGAGCGCATGATCACTCGCGGCCCGCTCCAGCGGAGGCAGATGAAGCACCTGTACGTCTATGCCGGCCCTACGCACAAGCACGAGGCGCAGCAGCCCGTGACCCTCGACGTCGCTGCCCTGAACCCGAAGAACAAGCGAGGCTGATCCCGCAATGTCCGGAACGACTCGTACCCTCGCTGACCTCAAGGATGCGCTGGCTGCACAGCAGGT
>DATJJM010000363.1:0-2464 GCA_035492535.1 Acetobacteraceae bacterium
TGATGGACTGGTTCAGCCGGCGCGTACTGGCATGGCGATTATCGATTGGGATGGACATGGCGTTCTGCGTCGAAGCTTTGCAGGATGCGATGGATCGCCACGGGCAGCCGGACATATTCAACACCGATCAAGGTGTGCAGTTCACGAGCGGAGATTTCATTGATGAGCTGGCGGCCCGCGGCGTGCGGATCAGCATGGACGGCAAGGGGCGGTTTCACGACAACATCTTCATCGAACGCCTGTGGCGCAGCCTGAAGTACGAAGAGGTGTTCATCAAGGCCTATGCCTCGGTTGGCGAGGCACGTGGCGGCATCGGTCGGTGGCTGGCGTTTTACAACGATGTGCGACCGCACCAGGCCCTCGGGTATCGAACGCCGCGCGAAACGTTCGAGGCCGCTCCGACCTGTGGATATGTGGACAACGCAAGCGCGTTGACCACATCCCCACAGGCACCACAACAGCAACAAAAGGATTCAATCGACAGTCAAAACGTGTTATGTAACTTCGCTGCCCCCATTGCACGGGTAGGGGGATTTGCAACCGGTGGGAGTCTCTCTTAGCTCACCCCGTTTCCTGTCCAACGGAGGGGGGCCACCTCACAACTTCGGAAAATGGCACGCGCTGCTCGTCGAGAGGCCAATGCCTTGTCGAGACGGTATCCAGACAAAAATGCTGAAGAGCTTAAGCTTCTATTTAACTACGAGCGGATGACCAAGAAATTTGGTAGAGTCGAAGACTTCGACGAGAAACAACATGACTATAGGAATTGGACATTTTGGACATACGCCACCCGGGCTAAGGAAGTGTTCGACCCGCTTAGTCACTGTATCCTGCATCAGCTCAGAAACTACCGGAGTATGGTGCGTCGTCGCGCACACGTTGAAATTGAAAGAGCCGTGGCGCGACGGCAGGTCGGGACAATGCAGTCGAGACGGGCACGGTTCGGAAAACCTGCGGTTGCTGTAGACACGGCGGCATCCAATTTCATCCCCGGGATCCTCACTATTGACTCCGTTATCACTCCGCCGCCGTAGCCCCCTCCATCCTGGCCTTCCACTTACTCCGCGCGGGCGGCACCCCCTCCCCACCCTCCCCCGCGCATAGCGCGGGGGAGGGAGTATGGCTACTCCGCGGCCTCGGCCTCGGTTGGTTCGGCGGCACGGCGTACGCGGACGCGACGGATTCTTCGCGGGTCGGCGTCCAGCACGCGGAACTCGATGCCGCTTGGATGGCTGATTACCTCGCCCTTGGTCGGGACGCGGCCGGCGAGGGTGAACACCAGGCCGCCCACCGTGTCGATGTCGGCCTCGCGCTCGTCCTCGGACAGCACCGGGCCCATGCGGTGCTCGAACTCCTCCACCGGCAGGCGCGCGTTTACATCCAGCGTGCCGTCGGCGCGTTCCACCACCATCGCTGCCTGCACCTCGTCGTGCTCATCGGAGATGTCGCCGACGATGGTTTCGACTAGGTCCTCGATCGTCACCAGGCCATCGACGCCGCCATATTCGTCGATCACCAGCGCCAGGTGGATGTGTGCCTGCCGCATCTGCAACAACAGGTCGAGCACCGGCATCTGCGGCGCCACCAGCAACGGCTTGCGCAGGATCGCCTCGAGCGAGAATGCGTCGGGGCGGCCGACATAGGCGATCACGTCCTTGATGTGCACCATGCCGATGATGTCATCGAGCTGCTCGCGGTAGACCGGCAGGCGCGAATGACCCTCGGCGCGGATCTGTTGCAGCGCCTGCTCGAGCGTCACGTCGACGCGCATGGCGACGATGTCGGCGCGGGGCACCATCACGTCGTCGGCGGTGGTCTCGCGCAGGCGCAGCACATTGGCGATCAGCGCGCGCTCCTGGCGATCGAGCTCGGGCTGCTCGCCGGCGACCACCTGCTCGTCCGCGGCCTCCTGCACCAGTTCGGCGATAGACTCGCGCAGCGAGTGTTCCGGCTGGCGGCCGAGCATCTGGCGCAGCCGATCGAGCAGGGTCGCGCGGCCGTGTCCGTTGTTCCCGCCGCTCATGTGCGCTTCCAGGGGTTGGGGACGCGCAATCGGTGGAGGATGCGGGCCTCGGCGAGTTCCATGCGGCGCGCGTCACCGGGATGGTGGTGGTCGTGGCCGGCGAGGTGCAGGGCGCCATGAACCACGAGGTGTGCCAGATGGTGGGCGGGGCGGCGGCCGGCGGCGGCGGCCTCGCGGCGGATGACGCCGAGCGCCAGCAGCATTTCGGGGGCCGGGGCGGCGTAGGTCAGCACGTTGGTGGGCTTGTTGCGGTTGCGATGGCGCGCGTTCAGGCGGCGGACGGCGCGGTCGGAGGCCAGAACAACGGTGGCATGGGCGCCGGCGGCGTGGGCGGCGCGGGCGGCCACGGATTCGGCACGCGCAATCAGCCGACGCCAGGCTGGGTCGGCTACGATGACGCTGACTGCGTCCTGGAACCCCGCTTGCGCGGGGCGACTACTT
>DATJJM010000364.1:0-7741 GCA_035492535.1 Acetobacteraceae bacterium
GGATCGGTAGATCCCATCACTGTGAAGTTGGTTTCAGCGATGCCGCCAATCACGCCCTCGGCCGCCAACTCCCGCAGCCGATCCACTGGGTAGACGACGTTGAGGTCGCGTTGAAATCCCGCACGATCGAAGTTGATCGAGACATGACTCATCAGGATGTCGCCCGCCGGCGCGGAAGCCGGGACGAAGCGACACTCGGCACTACCGAAGTGGAAAGGCTGGTCACCGCGCCGGATCAATGCAGCGCTGGAGACGATTGCCAGGCGTCGCTGCGCCAGCGCCGGCCCGACGACAAACGGTTGGGTATCAAAGCTAGGGCAGGGCGCAGCGGCGACAGCATCTCGAGTCGGCTGCGGTATGTCCTCAAGTCTTGCCATCGTGTCTCCCGATAAAGGCGTTGCCTTCGATGATGACGTTTTATAACGCCTGATCCAATATCGTGCAAGTTGGACAGCCACTGGCTCGTGAACCGCTGGAGCATCGGATATGACAGATCGCGTTGAATTCACGCCACCCAAGAGTTGGACCTGGAACCAGGAAAACGCGCCGGACCTTCGATGTCGCGACCTTGCTGGCCAAGCGGCCCGTTCTCGTCACATTCTACCGGCGAGAAAAACGCCCTGAGCTTTCCCGTCCTTAGCGATGTCGGCCGGTGGGAAAGGCATTCGGGGTCGTCTACGCCTTCACCGATGATCTTCGTGGTGCCTATGATGGTTTCAATGAACGCGAACGTGCTGGAAGGTCTTGAAGGGTTTCATGAGAAGTGGCATTTCACGGCCCGCTACGCGCGGGTCAATGGCTGGCGGATGCATTACGTCGATGAGGGTTCCGGCGATCCGATCCTGCTGCTGCACGGCAATCCGACCTGGGGATTCCTCTATCGCGATGTGATCCCGCCGCTGGTGAACGCAGGCTACCGTGTGGTTGTCCCCGACATGATCGGGTTTGGCCTGTCCGAGAAACCGGCCCGGGAGCAGGCCCACAGCCTCGACGGTCATATCGCGAATCTGACGGGCCTGGTCCGCCAGCTCGATTTGCAGCGCCTGATGGTAGTCTGCCACGACTGGGGCGGCCCGACTGGCCTGGGCTTCGCGATGAGCAATCCGGAGCGGGTGCGCGCGCTGACCGTGATGAGCACCTGGGCCTGGCCAACGCCCCCGGCGGAATTTCATACGCGGCTGTTCCCCTGGCGCACGATGCACGCGCCGCTGATCGGGCCCTATCTGCTCGGCCGCCACAATGTTCTGGCGCGGCGCGGGGTGTACCTTTCCGTTGTCGACCGCGACAGGTTCAGGCGCGAGGCGCAGGCCGTCTACCAGGCCGTCCTTCCAGATGCCGAGACCCGCCTGCTGACCTGGGTCTGGCCACGGTGGATACCGCTTGACGACACGGCTCGCGCCAGGGCGCGCTTCACCTGGTTAGAGGCGGAGTTGGCCAAGTCCAAATTGCCGACGCTCATCATTTGGGGACGCGAGGACGAGGTGTTCGACGCCGCGACATTCGCCGAACGGTTCAAACGTCTGATGCCGCATGCCGAAGGGCCGCACTTGGTGACAGGCCGACATTTCTTGCAGGAAGATTCCGGCCCGGAAATCGCGGCGTTGGTCGCCGCCTTCCTGGACCGTCTCGACGAACAGGGAGCTTCGTGATGGCTGGCGTCGCCGTCATTCGCAGGCCGGCGGACATCGACACGCGCCAGGCTCTGGTGCTTACGGACGACCGCGTTGGGCACTATCCTGAGTTCCGCGCCTTCTTTGTGCGAATCTTCGATCTCAACCGGGTCGGCCTGTCCGAACCGGGGTACGTTCAAGCGCCATCAGGACTGGCTTACGCGCTGGTGTTTGTCGGCCGCAGCGGGGAGCCATTTCCGGCGGGCATCGAGATCTACGCAATCGTCCCGGCATTGGAGCCGCTGGACGATGTGACGATCGATCAGGACCTCTGGGCGATCCTTGGTTGGATGATCGAGGGCGTGGGAGAGCCATGGACTCTGGAAGGATTGCAGGCGACGGGCCGGCTGTATCGTATCCCCGCAGCCACATGACCCGACCTTAAGCACCATTGGAATTGACTGATCCACTGACTGTTCCCGCCGAAAATTCTCCGGCCACTCGAGACTAAACCGGGCGGGTACTACACGGCGTATCAGCGGCTTGCACTGTGCCGATGGTCGAGACCCTTGCCCACTGAAATTCCAGCTCGTGCGTGAGATCCACTCCTGATGGCACAGCGACGATTTGAAATCTCAAGGTTCTTGTCGCTGTATCATACTGGCCGCCCACGACTACGGCTAAGTCTTGGCCATCGTGTATAGATGATTGTCTAGTCGTATCGCATGCCTCAGGCGCGTCACTTCTTGAGCCATATCGCCGATCTCTTCTTGGTCCCGCCTGCAACCTTGTGATCGCATCTTGCAAAACCTGCTGCCGGGATGTGAATCGGCCAGAACCGACCACAACCGATTCTCCGGGTCACGGCGAGCCCTCAAACCGTGATACTACCCACCGAAGCTGCCATCGGAAAATAATCCTTGCCTCCGCCCCCAACATCGGTTAGATATACTACCGACATGGAACCCATCGCAGGCACCACACCGTCCGCCGTCCCTCCCGAACCCCTCCAGGATCAGTGCGCCTCCGCCCTCCCCAACAACATCGCGGTCCTGCTCCACGCCGCCCGCACCCTGCTCGGCTACGGCCGCCATCTGATCGACACCGTGCGGCACCGCGCCACCGCCCCCAACTTCAACGCCATCGCCGCCTGCTTCGGCACCGGCAACCTCGCAACCATCCTCGCCCACCTCAATCGCGGCATCCTGCGTGCCGCGGCACTGGAGCGCGTGCTGCTCGCCCGCGCCGCCACCGGCCGCGACATCGACTTCATCGAGCGCCGCATCCGCACGCCGGAAACAGAGCCCGTGCCATCAGGCACCGAGCCCGAGCAGCCCGCCGCCGCGCCCCCCGCCGCGCGCAGGCGCCCAACGCGCCCATCCCGCCCCGCCGGCTGGGATGATCCCGAACTCTTCATGCCCACCTTGCAAGACCTGGAACGCCAGGTACGCCGTCGCCCCATCGGCCGCACCGTCCTCGACATCTGCCTCGATCTCGCCGTCGTCCCCGGCTTCTGTCACGGCCAGTTCTGGAACGAGCTGTTCGACATCATGAACTACTTCGGCGGCAGCGTTGGCCGGCTGATGCACCAGAAAGCCCGCCGCCAGCAGGCATTCTCGCAAGAACAGGACCGCTTGCCCGACGGCAACTGGGATTGGTTGCGTCTGACGCGAGATCAGCTCCGCCAGATCCTCGGCTTCTTCATCGGCGAGCCGCCGGTCTATCCGCTCGAACCCGCAGCGGCGATCGCCACCGGGCCACCCTGACCAACTCGTCAAACCACGTGTCGCGCCACGAACTCCAGCACCAGCCGGGTGATCTCGTCGTTCTGCTCGTCGAGCGCGAAATGCCCGGCATCGAGCTGATGAATTTCGGCATCCGGCAGATCGCGTCTGAACGCATCCCCACCGGCTGCGATGAACGAGGGATCGTTCCGTCCCCACACCACCAGCGTCGGTGGCTTGCGCTCGCGCAGCCACGCCTGCCACGCCGGATACGCGGCGACATTCGTCCGATAGTCGTACAGCAGATCCGCCTGGATCGCGCGCTGGCCGGGCCGCGACAGATGCGCGAACTCATCGGTCCATGTGTCCGGATTGTAGCGCTCCGGATGCGACGTGCCGCCCGTATGCCGCTGTTCGGTCGCCGCCAACGACATGAATGTATCGACCACGTCCGGATGAGCCGTCGGATCAGCCCAGTACCGGGCGATATCGGTCCATTTGGCGCCCAGGCCCTCCGTATAGACATTCGCATTCTGGACGATCAGCGCGCGCACCCGCTCCGGTTTCGCCAACATCATGCGGAAACCGACCGGGCCACCGTAGTCATGCAGGAAGAAGCTGCACGTCTCGATCTTCAGCTGCTGCAACAGCCCGTCCATCGTCTGTGCCAGATGGTCGAACGTATAGGCGTACGACACAGGCGACGGCGCATCACTATGACCGAACCCCGGAAAGTCCGGAGCGACCACATGGAGCCGTGTGGCCAGCAGAGGAATCAGCGTATCGAACTCGCGCGACGACGAGGGATATCCGTGCAGCAGCACGATCGTTGGCGCCTCCCTCGGACCGGCCTCGCGGTAAAACACCCCCACACCGTCGATCATCGCGCGGTGATAGGTCGTCGTGGCCGACGTCGACGCCAGCCGATGTGTCTGCGAACCATCGCCGCGGGCGGGTGCTGCAAACCCTCGAGACGTCACGCCGTCCCCCTTGCTCAGCCTCAATCGCGCCCACACTCATCGTGCCGCATTGCACTGTCTTGGATGTTTGCCTCATCGGCTCCGGGTCGTTCGCCGTCCTACCCGCCCACCGGCAACACCAGCGTCGCCGTGGTTCCCTCCCCCGGCGCGCTGTCGAAATGCAGCGCCGCTCCCATCGCATCCGCCAGCCGCAGGCTGAGCGCCAGGCCAGTGCCCATCCCTTCATACCGTCGAGAAAACCCTGAATCCGCCTGGTAGAATTGCCGCCCGATCTGTTCCAGCACCTCGGGCGGCATCCCCGCGCCGGTATCACGCACGGCAACCACCAAACCTTCCGGCGCTTCCCGCAGCGATACTTCGACCGTGCCGCCAGCCTCGGTGAACTTGATGGCGTTGCCCACCAGGTTGTCGATGATCCGTCGCAGCGCCCAACCGTCAGCCAGCACGCGCGGCGGCGGCGGGACCGCCGGTGCCAGGATCAGCGATATCTCCTTGCCGACCGCCAACGGACGGCTGTCCTCCACCGCCTGTTGCAACGTCGCTCCAAGGTCGATCGAACGAACCCGCAGCGTGCGATCGTCGATCTGCGTCAAGTCGAAGAGGTTATCCAGCGTTGCCAGCAGCCGCTTGCCGCCGCTTTTGATGTGTCCCAGTGCGGCAACCTGGTCGGGCCCTGCACGCGCCGACAGCAACTCGGCAAACCCCAGGATCGCCGCGAGCGGCGTGCGCAGTTCGTGGCTCAGGTTGTTGAACAGCTCACTCTTCGCCCGATCGGCGGCTTCGGCACGCGCCGTCTGCTCGGCCAGCCGCTTGAGGATCTTCCGTTCATGATGGATCAGGTAGCCGGTCATCACGATGGCAACGATGGAGAGGATCCGGTTCACCAGGCTGATGCCAGACTCGCGGCTGATCGACGGCAGAAAAAGCCCGATGATCACCATGATGGAGGCCAGCGCGGCCAGCCACCACCCGGCCGACTGCTGCCGGTGGTACACGGCGGTGGTGACCAGTGGAATGTAGAACACGCCAAACACCACCGGCGCATCCACGGTCAGATCGACGATGAAGGCTCCCAGGCACACAGCGTAGATCAACAGCCGCAGCGTCCGGCTCCACGCACGTACCGGCGACTGCACGATCTCTGCCAGGGAGCGATCCTCGCGCGCGCTCGGAGAAACAGCAGAATGCCGAACCGCGCCGCATCAGTGCAAGCAGTATCAGGTCGCGCCGCTGATCGTTATCCGGATGTCTTCGCGTATGTGTCCACAAGATATTTGGCAAGCAGCGCCGTCCCCGCCAGGAAATCGTCGATCTCCATGGCCTCGCGCGGATTGTGGCTGCCGTTGGCGTTGCGGACGAAGATCATGCCCATCGGCACGCCCACCGCTGCAAACGCTGCCGCGTCATGGGAAGCCGGACTGCCCAGGTCGAGAGTTGGAATACCCAGCGCCGCGGCGCCCACCGTCAGCGCTTCGCGGATTGCCGGATCCACTGCCCCGATCGCTGCGCGCGCCTTCGAGCCCCGGTGGAACCGTACGCCCCGGCGCTGCTCGATCCCGGCAATGATCGCATCGACCTTCTGGTCGAGCTCCGCCAGCACCGCTTCGTCATAGGCGCGCACATCCAGGCTGAAATGGAACGAACCCGGCACGATCGTCAATCCATGCGCCGCCGGATCGGTGTAGAAACGTCCTATCGTGCACGCCATCGGGATGCCGCGCGCATCGTACTCCTCCCACAGCCGGTCCATCGCCATGGCAAACTCGGCACCCGCGACCGCGGCATCGCGCCGGAACCGTCGAGGCAGCCCGACATGGTCGTGGCTTCCTTCGATCGACGCCTCAGGATAGCGGAAATTGCCCGGGATCCCTGTGCAGATCGCCACCGGCTTGCCGGCCTCCACCAGGCTCGGAGCCTGTTCGATATGCAGTTCCAGGTACGCGGCGATCCGCGCCGGATCGAGGTGGCGCTTCCCCACCCGCAGCGCATCCGGATCACCGCCACACTCCGCGATGTGTTCGGCAAGCGTGCGGTTGGTGTCGATCCGCCGTACATCCAGAGCGCCATCCGGCAGCGTCCCCAACGCGCCGCGCGAGCCGATATAGGACACCTGGAACCAGATGCTCTCCTCGGCACGGATGCCCATCACCACCAGGTCGCGGTCCAGCGTGATGCCGCCGCGCTGCAACGCCGACGCGGCAACCAGGCCTGCCACCACGCCGGCCGCGCCATCGAAGTTCCCGCCATGCGGAACGGAGTCGAGATGCGATCCCACGATCACCTGCGGCGCGTCCGGATCGCGTCCAGGCAATGTCATATACAGGTTGGCTGCCTCGTCACGCCCGATGCGCAGGCCCATCCGCTCGGCAGCGGCGGCGACCGTGGCATGGCCTCGTTGCTCGCCGGCGCCATACGGATCGCGCGAAACTCCCGGCTCATCCAGCCCATCGCGACGCAGCTGGTCGAACAGCTCGGTCGCCAGCGCGCGCTCACCTTCAACAGCAGCAACAATGTCCAACAGAACAGCCCCCTTCGAACAAATGGCGCCACCAGGCCTCTAACGGCCGGCCAGCTCCTGGTACAACGCCGCGTACCGCCGAGCCGGACCCGCCCAGCTCACGTCCACCGCCATCGCATTCCGCTGCAGCATCCGCCATACCTCCGGCTGCCGCCACACCGAAACCGCGCGCAGGATCGCCGCCGCCAGCATCTCCCACTGCACCGGCGAGAAGTGGAACCCTGTACCGATCCCCTTCGCCAGAGCCATCTCGTTCGCATCGATCACCGTGTCGCAGAGCCCGCCCACATGCGACACCACCGGCAGCGTCCCATATCGCATGGCGCAAAGCTGCGTCAGCCCACAGGGCTCGAAGCGCGAAGGGACCAGCAACGCATCGCACCCCCCCTGCACCAGATGCGCGAGGCCCTCATCATAGCCGATCCAGACCCCGACATCCTGGCCGGCCGCGGCACGAACCGCCGACTCGAATCCCCAGTCCCCGGACCCCAGCACCACAAGCTGCGCCCCTGCCCCCACCAGCACCGGCAGCGCCGCCAGCAGCAGATCGATGCCTTTCTGCTCGGAGAACCGGCTGATCAACCCGAACAGCGGCCTGCCCGGATCGCGCCGCAACCCGAACCGCTCCTGCACCACCGCCTTGTTGTCCGCACGATCCCCGGCGAGGTACGGGTCACGGGCAGGATCCCACACCGTCGTATCGATCCCGTTCAGGATCCCCGACAGCACATCGGCGCGCGCCCGCAGCAACCCATCCATCCCCATGCCCATTGCCGGCGACCGGATTTCCGCCGCATACGTCGGCGACACCGTCGTGATCCGATCCGCGAACTGCAGCCCAGCCTTCAGGTAGCCGATAGCCCCGTAGTACTCCACGCCGTGGATGTTGTAGGCCTCCGCCGGAAAGCC
>DATJJM010000365.1:0-12351 GCA_035492535.1 Acetobacteraceae bacterium
CTGCCGGCGGCGTGGTGGCGTGGCGACGCTGACAGCTTGCAGTGAGGCAAATGGGCGAGTGCCGTGGCATTGGCTGATACGCCGCGGATGTCGAGACGCCGCAAGCCGGTCAGCGCAGCGAGCGGGCTAAGGTCGGTTACCGTGGTATAGGTCAGATCGAGATATTGTAGCGCCGTCAGCGCGGCGAGCGGCGTGAGGTCGCGAATGCCGGTGGTGGAGAGGTCGAGGCAATGCAGGTTGTGCAGCCGCGACAACGGCGACACGTCGGTGATTTGCGTGGCGCCGAGATCGATCCGTTCAAGCCCTGTCAGTCCGGCGAGCGGTGCGAGGTCGGTCACCAGCGTGCCGGTCAGGAAGCAGGCGGCGAGTTCGCGCATGTGGGCGAGCGGCGCCAGGTTGCTGGTCGCGGTGAACGACAGGTGCAGGCTGTGCATATGCTCCAGTGGTGACAGCGACGCGATGTCGCTGACGCGCGAGCGGGTCAGGTGCAGCTGGCGCAGCGCGGTCAGCGCGGCGAGCGGCGCCAGGTCGGAGAGGAAGCTGCGCTCGAGGCGAAGTTCGGTGATATGCGGAATCCACGCGGGCGGCACTGCCTGACCTGCGAGGATCAGGCGCGCCACCTCGGCTGGATCAATGGGCACGATGGAACGGCTTGTCGCCCTTCACGGTGACGCGCCAGCCGGAACGCGTGGCGGGGAAGTAGTCCCACATGGCGATGTGCTGCACGCAGCGATTGTCCCAGAATGCAACGGAATCCGGCTGCCAGCGGAACCGCACCTGCCAGTGGGCGCGGGCACAATGCTCGTAGAGGAAGTCGAGGATCGCCTTGCCCTCGCCTTCCGGCACGTCCTTGATCGAGTGGGTGAACACCGGATTGACGAAGATCGCCTGGCGGCCGCTGACCGGATGGGTGCGGATCACCGGATGCTCGGCGCGCGGGAAGGTCTTTGGTCCCTCGGCGCCGATCAGGCGGTTGGTGCGGGAGTAGTTCATCGAGCCGTCGTGGATCGCGGTGAGCTGCGACAGGTAGTGCTTCATCGGTTCCGACAGCGCGTCATAGGCGGCGTACATGCTGGCGAAGATCGTGTCGCCGCCGACCGGCGGGACGACCTTGAGGTTCAGGATGGAGCCCATGGGGGGCTCGGGGTCGCAGGAAACGTCGGAGTGCCAGCGCTCGCCTGCGATGCGCTTGGAGTTCGCATCGGCATGGACCGGCAGCACTTCGGGATGGCCTTCCGGGCCGGGCGTGTTCGGATGGACGTGCAGTTCGCCGAACAGGCGGCCGAAAGCCTGGTGCTGGTCCAGCGTGAGTTTCTGGTCGCGGAAGAACAGCACCTGGTGCGCCAACAGCGCGTCGTGGACTTCCTGGAACTGCTGGTTGCCGAGCGGCTTGCCGAGATCGATGCCGAAGACTTCGGCGCCGATGACGGCGGTGACGGGTTTCACCTCGATGGTCTCGTAGGGCATGGGCTGCTCCGCTGGGACGTTTGCGTGAACTATCGGCTGCAACCCGGCGGCAGGCAAATTCGTTCAAGCCGCGGCGGCGTGGCCGGCCTACGGGAGCGCGTCAGCAGGAGAACCGACATGGCAAGCATCAAGCGTCGCGCCACCGCCGAGTGGCAGGGCAGCGGCAAGGACGGCAAAGGCAGCCTGACCACGCAGAGCGCGACGCTGAAGGACACGCCGTATTCGTTCACCGCGCGGTTCGGTGACGGGAAGGGCACCAACCCAGAGGAACTGATCGCCGCGGCGCATGCCGGCTGCTTCAGCATGGCCACTGCGTTTCAGCTCAGCGGCGCGGGGCATCCGCCGGACAGCCTGCATTGTGATGCGACGCTGACGATGGAGCAGGAAGGCGCGGGCTGGAAGATCGCCGCGGTGCACCTGGTGCTGAAGGCGCGCGTGCCGGGGCTCGACGACGCGAAGTTCCAGGAACTGGCGGCAGGGGCGAAGGCGAACTGCCCGGTGTCGAAGGTGCTGAATGCGACGATCACGCTGGATGCGACGCTGGAGTAGTTTATTCACCCGACCGCTACCGATGGCCGGCACGGCGGCCGGCCATGACGGGAACGCGAGCCCCGTGGCCTACACGTTGAAGCGGAACAGGAGTACGTCGCCGTCTTTGACGACGTACTCCTTGCCTTCGACGCGCATCTTGCCGGCTTCCTTGGCGCCGGCCTCGCCCTTGCAGGCGACGAAATCGTCGTAGGCGATGGTTTCACAGGCAATGAAACCGCGCTCGAAGTCCTTGTGGATCACGGCAGCGGCCTGCGGCGCCTTGGTGCCGCGCACGATGGTCCAGGCGTGGGTTTCCTTGGGGCCCACGGTAAAATAGGTGACCAGGCCGAGCAGGTCGTAGCCGGCGCGGATCACGCGATCGAGGCCGCTGTCGTGCAGGCCGAGGCCTTCGAGGAATTCCGCCCGATCGGCTTCCGGAAGCTGGGCTACTTCGGCCTCGATGGCCGCTGAAACGATGACGGTGCGGGCACCCTCGGCCTGCGCGCGTTCCTGCACGCGGGCGGAGAATGCGTTGCCGTCCGCCGCGGCGGCTTCCTCGACGTTGCAGACGTAGAGCACCGGCTTGGTGGTCAGCAGTTGCAGCCGCTTCGCTGCTTCGATCTGGTCCGGGGCGATTGCGGTGCGCGCCGGGCGGCCGTCCTGCAGGGCGGCGACGATCGGTTCCATCAGCGTAATCGATGCGATCGCCTCCTTGTCGCCGCCGCGGGCGCGCTTCTGGGCGGTGAGCAGGCGTTTCTCCAGGCTTTCGAGATCGGCCAGCATCAGTTCGGTCTCGACCACGTCGGCATCGCGGATCGGATCGATCGGGCCTTCGACATGGGTGATGTCGGGATCCTCGAAGCAGCGCAGCACGTGGATGATGGCGTCAACCTCGCGGATGTTGGCGAGGAACTGGTTGCCGAGGCCCTCGCCCTTGCTGGCGCCGCGCACCAGGCCGGCGATGTCGACGAATTCCAGTGAAGTGGGCACGATCTTTGCGGATTTGCCGATCGCGGCGAGGGTGGCAAGGCGCGGATCGGGGACGGCGACGCGGCCGACATTCGGCTCGATGGTGCAGAACGGATAGTTGGCTGCCTGCGCGGCGACTGTCGCGGTCAGCGCGTTGAACAGGGTGGACTTGCCGACGTTGGGCAGACCGACGATGCCGCAGTTGAAGCCCATGGGTCAGGCCTGTGCTTCGTGAGAAGTATGCGGAACCACAGATGGACACAGATGGACACAGATGGCACCCGCCGTGGCCCGGCTGCGGTGGGCCGCTGGCAAACATCCGCGTTTATCTGCGTCCATCTGCGGTTCCATGGTTCTTACCTGGTGTCCCTGGTCAGCAGCGCGATCCTGGTCATGAAGTCTTCCGGCTTGTTCTGTGCCAGCAGCGGGGCGGCGTCTGCCACGGCGTCGAGCAAAGGCAGCAGCCACTCGCGATCGTCCTTGATGAAGTCGCCCAGCACATGGCCCATCACGCGCTCCTTGGTGCCCGGGTGGCCGATGCCGAGACGGACGCGCCAGTAGTCCTGGGTGCCCAGTATGCGGTCCATGCTGCGCAGTCCGTTGTGACCCGCGGCGCCGCCGCCGCGCTTCACCCGCACCTTGCCTGGGACAAGGTCGAGTTCGTCGTGGAACGCGGTGATCGCCTCGGGCGGGAGCTTGTAGAAGGCGGCGGCCTGCTGCACCGAGGTGCCTGACTCGTTCATGTAGGTATGCGGCTTCAGGGCCAGGATCTTCGCGCCGGCGATGGTTCCCTCGCTGGTCAGCCCCTTGAAGCGCTGGCGCCAGGGGCTGAAGCGATGGGCGATGGCGATGGTATCGACCGCCATGAAGCCGATGTTGTGCCGATTCCGGGCCATCCCCGGCTCCGGATTGCCGAGGCCGACCCAGAGCAGCATGGTCCGCCTCGATCAGGCTCGTCGGGCTGGAGCCGGACGCGCGCCAGCGGCGGGTGCTGCCGCGGCTGCTGGAGCCGGACCTGCCGCGGCTGCCGTCTCTGTGGCGACCTCGATCTTGGTGGGCGGAGCCACTGTCGCGACGACGAAGTTGCGGGCGATCACCGAGCGGGTATTCTCCCGGCCCTGCAAATCCTCCCAGCGAACCGCATCGTTGAAATCCAGATCTGCGAGGTCCGCGGTGAACTGGTCGGGAATGTGCTCGGGGTCCGTGTAGACCTCGACCGTGTGGCGGACCACATTCAGAACGCCGCCCCGCTTCAGGCCAGGGCTGAGACCGTCGTTCTCGAAGTGCACGGGCACGGAGACACGGACGCGCTCGCCGGGAATCAGGCGCTGGAAATCAACATGCTCCGGCGCATCGGTCACCGGGTGGAACTGCACGTCACGGATCAGCGCGCGCGTGGTGTCGCTACCGGCCACGTTGATTTCGTACTGGCGCGATTGCCAGCCGGGACGCTGTAGCTCGCGCAGCACAGCTCGCGGATCCAGCGCGATGAGGGTAGGCGTCAACTTGGCGCCATAGATGACAGCGGGGACCATGCCCCCACGCCGGGTCGCCCGCGCCGCCCCCTTACCGGCCCGCGCGCGTGCCTCGGCCTCGATTGTCACAGCATTGGCCATGGTACGCTCCTGCAAATGGCAACGCCGGCCTCCAGGGGTGCCAGCGGCGGGGCGGTTTAGCGAGGAAGGCTCTGGTGAGCAAGTGGCAAGTCCACTGTGTGCCGCTGGCGACGCACCATCCCGCTATTTCGTGAGGGGATGCCCAGTGTATGGCAAGGGCGGAAGTTACAACATATCCAGCGCACAGGAAATCTGGATCCGCATCTCCTCCGCATCATCCGCGAGGAACGTAAGCCCCGGGCGCCGATATCTGTGTCCCAGGGCGCACCGGCCATGCCGTCCGCGGAGCCCCAGCAAGATTACGTTTGACTGCGGACTAATCAGCTATTTCTGTCCGACGCACGCTAGTGGTGCACCAAGATTGAACCAGCTGTGTACGTCGGTACATAATGCCTGTACGCTGGCGACACGCGGACCGATCCCATTATGGTCGGTTCCGAGAGGGCGACAAGCTACCTGCCGGAACCCAGATTCAGAATATCGGCGCATTCGGCCCACACCCGTAGCGGGGTGGAAACTCACCCTTTCCGCGATCCTTGCGCAGTTGCCTGTACGAAATATCGCGCGAGACATCCTGGACATCTTTGAGGCCACGGGAAGGGACTAGGAGCGACTGCAAGCCTCTCCACCTGAACCGAGCTCAGTGGTGTAGTGCTGGACGAGTTCGACCGGCTGATGGGCCAATCCGACGTCGAGCCGCTGTTGGGTGTCCGTGTGCAGCAACCGGTCACTACGCACTCATCGAAACTCCTGATCGAAAACTGAGACAAGTTCCTGGCAAAGGCGAGCCGATACGCAGTTTCGCAGGAATGCTACAGAGACTTGCCCCGGCTCGCGTGTCAGGGGTCGCGACAGAGGGCCCGTTTCGGTCTGGCCTCTCGCAGGCTGCGGAAATTCACCTCCGTCGAGCGGTAAAACGGCATCTCGTCGCCGTGGTGGAAGCGGACTTCGCCGGTTAGGGTGCCATCAAATCCAATATCGGCTTCGCCGTCGCCGGAGACCTCGGTCATTTCGTCATGCCCCTGAAAGTTGAAGTGGGCGCCGGTCCGGCTGTACCAGCAGTCCAACCCGAGCTGCACAGCGCCAAATTCGATGCGGCCGCCATCATGGTCGAACTGGATATGGCCAGGGCCGAGCATGTCGATATAGCTGTGTCCCAGTTTCCAGTCTCGACGCGATGCGCAGGAGCAGGCTGATGCCGCAGCCCTCATGCCGTGTCGCGTGCGGCCGTCAATGGCTGAGTGCCACCCCGACTGTTCTGCGCCCCATGGGTCGCAGCGCTGCAACGTGCTCGCCTATGTCGAGCAGATGCTGTGCCCGACGTTGCGCCCCGCCGACATCGTCATCTGCGACAATTTGGGCAGCCACAAGGTCAGCGGCGTACGCGGGGCGATCGAGGCTCGCGGCGCTTCGCTGCTTTACCTGCAGCCCTACAGTCTGACCTCAACCCAATTGAACTCTCGTTCAGCAAGCTCAAACGTCTGCTCTGATCTGCCGCAGAGCGCATTGTCGATGCGCTCTGGTCGGCTATTGGCCGGTTGCTTCAGCAGTTCACCCAGACGAGTGCGCAAACTATCTCCGCCACTGCGGCTACTCACATTCAGGCCGATAACGGTCTAATCCAGGCCAAACTGTGACGCGCCTGCGGGTACGTTTCCATGCGGCTGGCTGGCATTTATTGAACCGCTCGTTCCCGCACTAGGTCACGTGACAGGAACGTGCTAGCCGCACTGCCAGCAAGGCAGGCGACAGCGCAGGTGCCGAATGCCAGCACCCAGGCGGCAAGCTGCGTTGTTCCGCCAAAGAAATCGAGGGTCATGCCGAAGAGCAATGTGCCAACGAAACCGCCGGCGAAGCCGATGCAGGAATACACGGCGACAGTGATGCCCATGAGCCGCGGCTCGGCCACCGCAAGCAGTCCGGACGTGAGGTTGGAGAAATTGCCCTGCACGAGGAAACCGGCGGCGATGGCGAGGACGACGACCGCGCCATAGGGCAGTGTAGCGGTGAAGCCGAACAGCGCGTTCACCAGGGCGGATACCAGGAACACGCCGATTGCAGTGGCGCGCAGGCCAAGACGCAGCGACAGTTCATTGCCGAACAGGCCGGCCGGCACGCCTGATATGCCGACCAATGCACCGACGGCGAGCATGCTCCAGCCTTGCGGGGCATTGGCGCCCTGGTCTGCCGTGCAGAATGCGAGAAAGACCACGATCCACTGGCGCAGCCCGGTTGTGCCCCAGATGGTCGCCGTGTAGCCGACGACCAGCGCCATCACGTCGCGGTGGCCGAGGACGCGGCGGAGGGGTGGCATCGCGCCGGCGCGCTCGGGGGGGCTCCTGGCGCCGGCGCGCGGCAGCACGGCCCAGGCGAGCAGCACTCCGGTGGCGCCCAGCGCGCCGCTTGCGAGGAACGCATCGTGCCAGTCCGAGCGAAGATCGGCCTGGCCGAGCAGGAAGGACAGCGACGAACCAAGGGTAAACGAACTGGTGTACCAGGCGGCGGCACGGGCGCGCGTCGCACCCGACATGCCGTCGGTCAGTGCCCGCAGGCCGGGCATGTACATGCCGGCGAGCGCTATTCCGCCCACGCCACGCCAGATGAGTGCCGGCAGGAGGCTGTTGCTCAGGGCGATGCCAAACGACGACAGCGCGGATGCAGCGCTGCAGGCGAGGAAGATTGCGCGCGCCGGCGCGCGGTCGGTGAGGGCGACCAGCGGCAGGACGCCGAGCATGTAGCCGCCGGACATGATGCCGGCGAACCAGCCTGCCTCGATGTTGCTCAGCGACCAGGTCGCGATGAACTGCGGCAGCAGGGCGGGGACGAGCGAGAAGCCGGCAAGGCCAAGGATCTCCGCCACGCAGACACATGCGACGAGGCGAGTTTCAGCAGTCATCGACTGGGTGGCCCGCGTCGAGCCTGGGCCGCATCCTGTGCATCACAACAGAGCCAGGTCGCGCGGTTCGACGCTGTCGCTGGCCGCTTCTTCGTGGGCTAACGGCCGAGCCCCACACGACTGCAGGAATTCGGCGATCCGCTCAAATTCATCCGGTGCTCGTGTCGCATCTGATGCGTCGCCGACAGGGACCCAGATGACGGTCTCGTAGCGTGCACGCGTGAGCAGGACGCGATACGTGTTGATCTGATAGGAGATCGCCGCGTCGGCTCGTGTCTGCAGCCAGCGGGTGCCGGAAAAGTTGCGCGCGATCCAGTCGGCAGTGCCTGGGCGGCGGATCAGGTCATTGCCCCAGCACAGGCCCACGTGATCCAGTTCCAAACCCTGACAGGCGAATTGCGTTGCGGGGATTTCCAGTGCGTCGGAGGCACGCACGTCCGGCCAACGTTGCAGGAACCAGTTCGCTACCGCGTCAGCATCAAGATGGGGGAAGTTCGGCCAGATGCCATCCGGCACAAGGCGTCTGGCACCGGCGCTGCACACCAGTCCCGCGCGGCGGCTACCGCGTGCCCGGTGTCGCAACGCCGCGCGCATCATCTCCAGAGAGCGAGTCACGAAGAACGGGACGCCGTCGGCGTCGCCTGAGATCGCTCGCGCGCTGGCAGCGTCGCCACGCAGCACCGCGTCGACCCATGGAGCGGCAGCAGAGGACCGGATGGATCGCACAGGGACGTCGAGGTGCAGGGCGGGATCCAGACGCAGCGTCTCGGATTTGGTGCTGAACAGGCGCTGTCGCGCCTCGGTTGCTGTCATGGCCAGCGGAGCGGCGCGTGCACGCCATGTTGGCCGCGCCTGCAGCGCTTCGCCCCAGGCGGCGAGGCCAGCCTCGCCGGTGTTGATTTCCTGACCATTGCCCACCAGCGCCACGATCACCGCCCAGTCAGCGTGGCGGCCAAGGATATCGAGGAACAGCCCGGCCTCGCTCTGTGCGTGACCGAATTTGCGGCGGCCAAAATTGGCATCCCAGGCTCGCTGGGCTTCGTCGAAGACGATCACGTGCTCATGTGGCGGCTCCGTCCGTGGCAGGTTGTCGCGCAGAAAGCCGATGAGCGGTTGAATGGCGCTTTCGACCTCCTGTCGCGCGGCACGAATGCTGCGGCCCTGATCACGGGCGTTGCGTGCCAGTGCCTCACGCATCACGTGGACCAGTGGCAGGTTCCCGGTGAGGAAGGCGGCGCCGCTATCGGAGCCGAAGACGGCCTGAAGGCCGCACAGTGTTTTACCCGCTCCGGGAATGCCGGTGACGAATATGACTTCGTGGTGCCTGTCAGCGGCGGCTTGATCGATCGCGGCGCGAATTGCGTGGGTGGTCCGCGTCAGGTTCCCGACATCGGCGCGTGCCTCAGCGATCTCGGCTACGCCGTGCCGGGTGTAGAGCATCGTCGCGGCCTCGACGATCGTTGGCACCGGTCGATATGGCGCATGCTCCCATGCCGCCGGGTCAAGGGCGGGCTCCACCGATGGGATGCGGTGCGCAATCTCGCGCAGCAGGACGGGCAACGTCGACGCGCTGGCATCGAGCACCGGGGTCACGTGCAGCAGAAGCGGCCAGTTTGTCGCGCGTGGCGTTGCGTCGGTCGCCACCAGGATCGGGACGATGGGATGGGCACGGCTCTCCGCGTGGAAGTCGAACAGATCGAGCGCGTAGTCTTCGACCTGCTGACGATCGACATTGGTGAACGATGCGGCACCGACCTTGAACTCGAGGACAAGGATCGCGTGGCCGGTCAGGAGTACTGCGTCGATACGCCGGCCAAGCCGCAGCAGCGGATACTCCAGCAGCAGATGCCAACGAGGCGGCAGCCCTGTCAGTGCATGACGCAAGAGTTCGATCTGCGCACGCCAGGCCCGGACTTGCGTGTCGCGATTGATGCTGTGGGTTTCCACGAGGCGCGTTGCCAGACCACCGACAATTTCCTCTGGCTCGCGCTCCAGGAGTTCGGCAAGGCTGGCGGACCACCATGCAGGCATGCGTTACGGTGGCGGATAATTCTCGCAGGCGCCAGCCGGAACGGAGGGTGGGCTATCTGTCCGCCTCACGAATGAGGCGGGGATTCGCTCAGCGGCGGCGTTGTGGCGCTGCGACTGATGGCCGGCTCGGGGGCCGGCCATGACGATGGCGCTGTCAGGCGGCCCGGCGGCTTGCCAGCGCGCTGGGCAGCTGGATGATCGCGTGATCGATCAGGTGGGCGTCGGCCTCGGCCGAGAGGCCCTCGGCGATCACCTGCCGCGCTGCCGCGGTGGCGACCTCGGCGGCGGTGGTCCGCACCTCGTCGACTGCTGCCTTTTCCGCAGCGGCGATGCGGTCCATCGCCATCTGCTCGCGCCGCCTGGCTGCCGCCTCGGCGTCTGCCGCCGCTGCCGCGGCTACCCGCTCGGCCTCGTGCTTCGCGCCCGCGATCAGCGCCTGCGCGTCCCGCAGGGCTTCCTCGCGGCGCTTTTCGGCGTCGCGCAGCATGGCCTCGGCTTCCTGGCGCAGCCTGGCGGCTTCTTCCAGCTCGGCGCGCACCTTGGCGGCGCGGTCATCGAGCATGCCGGCGAGAGCGCCCCACAGCTTCTTCCCGAACAGGAGGAAGAACAGGATGAAGGCGATCAGCACCCAGTTGCGCGGTTCGGCGAAGAAGCCGGGTTCTTCCATGACGCCCTCTCTAGCCGATCTGCCGCGAGGCGAGCGCTGCGCCGATGGCGCCGCTCAGCCGGCCCTGATCGGGCGGCGTGCCGGTCAGCCGGGTGACGACGGTTGCGGCCGTCTCGGTTGCCACCTCGCGCAGGGCGCTCATGGCGGCGGAGCGGGCCGCGTTGATCTGCGCCTCGGCGTCGCGCAATTGCTTCTCCAGCCGCTCGTTCAACGTGGCGATCCGCGCCGATGCTTCCTGCTTGGCCGCATCCAGCGCCGCGTTGATGGCCGCCTGCGCCTCGGCGCGCGCCTTGGCGGTTGCCTCGGCCACCTGCCTTGCCGCATCGTCCGAGCGCGCCTTTGCTGCCTGCGCTGTCTCCAGATCGGCGGCGATGTGGCGGGCGCGCTCCTCGATCACCTCGCCCACCTTGGGCAGGGCGAAGCGCGACAGGGCGATGTAGAGCACGGCGAAGATGATCGCGCCCCACACCACCTGGCTGGTGGTGAGCGGGTTGGCGAAGTCGAGCTGCGGCATACCCTCTGCATGCGCCGCGGCCGGCAGCAGCAGCCCCAGCCCTAGCAGCGCGAGGCGCAGCCTTGGCATCAGACGAACAGGATGATGAACGCGATAACCAGAGCGTAGAGCGCCACGGCCTCGGTCAGGGCGAACCCGAGAATGGCGAGGCCGAAGACGCGCTCACGTGCCGCCGGGTTGCGCGCGACGCTGCTGACCAGGGCGGCGAAGATGTAGCCGATGCCGACGCCCACGCCCGAGAGCGCGATCACGGCGATGCCCGCGCCGATGGCCTTTGCGGAAGCGAGATCCATGTCCTGTATTCCCTTTGGTTAGTGGAGGTGCACCGCGTCGTGCAGATAGATGCAGGTGAGCACGGCAAACACGTAGGCCTGCAGCGTTGCCACCAGCAGTTCGAAGCCGATCAGTGCCACGTTCACCGCGAGCGAGAAGCCGGCCGGGAGCCAGAAGATGATGCCGGCGCCACCAAGCATGATGACGAAGGCGCCGAACACATCCAGCATCACGTGGCCGGCCATCATGTTGGCGAACAGGCGCACGGACAGCGAGATCAGGCGCGACACGTAAGACAGGATTTCGATTGGCACCAGCAGGGGGAGCAGCACAGCCGGCACGCCCTGGGGCACGAAGTAGCTGAAGAAGTGCAGCCCGTGGATGCGGATTGCAACGAAGGTGACCAGTCCGACGACGAACACGGTCAGCGCCAGGGTCACGGCGATATGGCTGGTGAAGGTGAAGAAATAGGGGAAGACGCCCAGCAGGTTGCCGAACAGGATGAAGAAGAACAGCGTGAACACGAAAGGGAAGTAGGCGCGGCCCTCGGGCCCGATCGTTTCCGTACACATGCCGAGCACGGTCTCGTAGGCCATTTCGGCAGCGGACTGGAGCCGGCCCGGCACCATGGCGCGGGGGCGCATGCCCAGCCAGAGCAGGCCGAAGGTGAGCACGCCGGCCACCACCATCATGAGGTTGGACTGGGTGAAGTTCACTGACGCGCCGATGGGTCCCAGCGCAGGATGCAATTGAAACTGACCCAGTGCGTCGATACCGCCGGCCGCCACTATCGTCCCCTGTCCCGTGTCGGTCGTGGCGCGAACAGGCGCCAGACATTGAGAATACCCGCCGCGCCACCCAGCAGGACGAACACTGCGATGAAGATGGGCTTGCCACCGAACAGGTAGCCCAACCCCCAGCCGATGGCGACTGCCACGACCAGGGCCGAGACCAGTTCGATCCCCACCCGCAGGCCTATGCCCCAAGGGCTCATGCCATCCGCGCCGCCGGAATCCCGGGCCGACGTAGATGACGGGGCATCAAGCCCCTGCCTGCCGCGGGCGGCTTTCAGCCTCTCCTCGAAGGAGGGAGGCTGGTTTTCGTCGCCCGGTTCCTCGTTCATGTCCGCTCCTGGCAGGAAGCCCCGCCGGAAGGCGGGGGCTTGCTACAAGGGGGTCTGTACAGTGTCAAGAATGCAACCAGCGCGCCGCAGCGGCATAACCGGCGCGCTGCGTCGGCGGCACGGCCCGCGTCGCTGTTTCGCGGGCGATCATCGGTGCGACGACGTCGCGGCGGTTCGCCTTCACGGCGGCATCGACCAGCATCTGGAAGAACATGTCGCGCTGCGCGTTGCTGCCGCCGAGCAGGCGGATCTGGTCCTGGCGCG
>DATJJM010000366.1:0-2742 GCA_035492535.1 Acetobacteraceae bacterium
ATAGCCGGCCACGCACACGCCCTTGGCATGGTTTCGCCGGAAACCGGGATGCACGCCACCTTGCTGCAGTTGATTGACGATCTGGCGCGAAGAAAGCCGCTGCGGAGTCAGCCAGCCGCCGACATAGGCAAAGGCCGCCGCAAGTACGCCCACGGCGAGTGCGATCACCGCCCACCTCCAGGGTTGGCGTGACGGCTGGAGAGAGGGGTCGGTCATGCGGGCACTCCTGGTGAGCGGTTGAATGTCCTGATGACTTCGGCGGGCGTCGGCGGAAGGTTACCTCGCGCCGCGCAGGCGTCTCCATGCCGGAGGAAGCATAGGCCCGGCGACAGTGAAAGTGTCGTAGTGACGTGAGTCCTGTTACTGCACGCACATGGATGTTCTGCTGGGGCCGCCACCCCACCGTCAACCACAGTGTTGCAGACTGGTAACGGGGTTGAACCCCTTCGGCTTTCTTAGGCCAGCGATCGGGATCGCGCCGGGATCAGCGATTCCAGGATGCCGGGCAGATCCCCAAACGAGCTGGCGACAGCCGAGGGTCGGAACGCAGGCTCGGTATGGCCGTAGCCCCAGCCAGCGAAGACACTCGCCATGCCGGATGCTGATGCCGCTGCGACGTCGACCGCATGATCGCCAATCATCACTGCAGGCAGGTGCCGGAACCCACCGCGCTGCAGTGTTTCGGACAGGTGTCCAGGATGGGGCTTTTGTTGTTCTACGGTGTCGCCGCAGCAGATGACATCGAAATAATCGAAGATCGCCAGGCCATTGAGAATGGCGATCGCGGGTGCTTCGGACTTGTTGGTACAGACGGCCAAACGCCATCCTTTCTGCGCCAGCAGGCTGAGAGTTGCGGGCACGCGGGGATATAGCTTCGTTCCAATCAGCGGGTTGGATAGATAGTCGTGGTGGAAGCGCCAGAGTTCGTCGTCGGTCAACGTGACGCCTCTCGATTCACAGGCCGCTTTGGCGAATGCATCGAGACCGTGACCGAGCAAAGCTGAAGCTTCTTCGCGCTGAAGAGGGAGGGCCTTCTTTGCGCGCAGTAGTCGATTGATCGCCACTGCGATGCCGTCGACCGAATCGACAAGCGTGCCATCGAGGTCAAAGACCGCCACACGATCGGTATCCAGGGTAAAAGCCTTGTTCGCATCGGTTGAACGCCCGGTCATTGCATTGCCTTGGTTTGAGTGCCGCCCCATTGGACTCGCTTCATTGTTTCGTTTCATTCCCTGTGGTGCTGATCTAAATTAGGTTAAAACTAATAAAGAGCGTGCCATGGAACTTCGCCATCTCCGCTATTTCATAGCCGTCGCCGAAGAGCTGCATTTCGCCAAGGCGGCGGAACGGCTGGCCATTTCCGCGCCGACGCTGACGGTGCAGATCCAGGAATTGGAACGCGCCCTGCATGCGCACCTGTTTACCCGCTCCAGACGATCGGTCGCCTTGACCCCGGCGGGCGAGGCTTTTCTCGGGGAGGCACGGCTTGCCGTGGCCCAGTTCGAGCGCGCGCAAAGCGTGGGGCAACGCGCCGGACGCGGGGAGATGGGGCATATCGAGGTTGGTTACGTCGGCTCGGCCGCCTATGCGGGCGTCCTGCAGGCGCAGTTGCAGCGCTACCGCCAAGCCTGGCCGGACGTGGTGATCGTCGCCAAAGAACGCCCCATGCATGTCCTTCCGCCATTGCTGGAGGAAGGGCGCATCGACGTTGGCCTGGTTCGCCTTCCGATGCAGCTCCCCGCTGCATTGACGTCACACACGCTCTTGCATGATGTGTTCTGTGCAGCGTTGCCTTCAGCGCACGTGTTGGCTGGCGCGCCCGGCTCTCTGCGGGCAAAAGCATTGGCTGGAGAAACCTTCATTGTTCCGGAGCAATCGCAGGGCACCTATGAGGTGGGAAAACGCGGACGCTTTACGCCACGGATCGGCATGGTGCCCGGTAGCTTGTTCGCGGTGCTTACCCAGGTGTCCGTGGGCGCCGGCGTGGCCATCGTGCCCAGCGTGCTCAAGGATGTGGTGAACATGCCCGGCATCCGGTTCAAACCGCTGGCCGGGGCGCCCATCGATTCCGCCGTCGCGGCGATCTACCGCCGCCAGGAACCGTCCGCTGCGGTCAGCAGATTCATCAAGCAGATCGTTAGCACGCCTGCATTGTCGCTGGTCTACCCGCAACGTCCCTGACAAGCGTGCGGTGGACGTGGCGACTTGGATCGGCATCGCAACGCATTCGGCAGTGCCGGGCACTAACAGGGTGGATCGATGAGGCGGACTCGTCGTCGCAAGCAGCGCCGATGGACGGTGTCGTCCAGTAGGCATGCCCACCTTGGGAGGACGTTGAAAATGCCGGCTCATCCGGGTTCAAAGCTCGCCGTTCGGATCGCGACATGTTGAACGCGACAGGTCAACGGCGACCCGCATGAAAGTCAGGTTTGCCCATCAGCTGCGCGCGATTGCGGCGCTATCGGTGGTCGTCAACCACTTCTGGGGGATCTTCTTCTCGCCCGGCGTGCGCGCATTGATCGGGACGCCTGCCAGTTTTGTGCCGGTGAAGCCGGCCTATACGCAGCACGTATTGTCACCGGCATGGGGCGGATTCCTCTACGGCGCTTTCGGTGTCGCCGTGTTTTTTCTGATAAGCGGTTTTGTCATCCCGATCAGCCTGCGAAATATTTCGACCGGTCAGTTCCTGGCGAGGCGGTTCTTTCGCATCTATCCCGTCTACTGGTTCTGTCTGCTGATAAG
>DATJJM010000367.1:0-25123 GCA_035492535.1 Acetobacteraceae bacterium
CCTGAAGCTGCGCCGTTTGGCGGCCGGCAATTTCGCGATGTTTTCCCCGCGGAAGCGGATTTCGCCTTCGCTGGGCAGCAGAAAGCCGAGCAGTAACGAGGCGAGGGTGGTCTTACCGCTGCCGCTCTCCCCGGCAACGGCGAGGATCGGCGCATGGTCCTGCCCGATGCTGAGGCTGATCGGCCGGAGCGCGGTCACCGCGCCGAAGCGCTTGCCAGCCGCCGCGAGTTCGATAATGGGCGCAGTCACGCCGCATCTCGCAGATGACAGGCGGCATGGTGGCCCCCTGGGTCAGCGTCGAGCAGAGGCTTGTCGTGCAGGCAGCGCTCGAATCTCGCGGCACAGCGATGATGGAACGCACAGCCTGGCGGCAACTGTCGCAGCGAGGGCGTGACGCCGGGGATGCCGCCGAGCATTCCGCGGTCACGCAACCGCGGGATACTGGCGATCAGCGCGCGCGTGTAGGGATGGCGCGGGCGGGTCAGAACCTCTCGGATGGTCCCAATCTCCACCAAGCGCCCAGCGTACATGACCGCGAGCCGATGGACGAATTGCGCCATCAAGCCGATGTCATGGCCGATCAGCACAAGCGCCGCGTTGTTGCGCTGCTGCTCGCGGCCAAGGGTTTCCATCACCAGGCGCTGGGAAATCACGTCGAGGGCACTGGTCGGTTCATCGGCGATGATGATTTTCGGACCGAGCAACATGCCGATGGCAACGCAGACGCGCTGCTTCATGCCGCCTGACAGCTCATGCGGATAGCGCCGGAGCACGTCGGCTGCAAGTCCAACGCCCGCCAGTACCGCGATGCAGCGGCGGTGCAGTTCGGCGCGCGGTGATGCGACGCCATGGTCGAGCAAGACGCTGCGCATCTGGCGCTCGACGGTGTGCACCGGGTTAAGCGAGTTCATCGCGCCTTGCGGAATGTAGCTGATGGTGCGCAGGCGGTGTCCGCGCATTTGGGCCGGTGGCAGCGCGAGCAGATCGGTCCCATCGATGACGGCGGTGCCGTTCTCGCAGCGGCCCGGCGCGCGCAGCATCTGCATGAGGGCAAGAGCCGTCGTCGTCTTGCCGGAGCCGGATTCGCCGACAAGACCGAGGCGCTCACCTTGCGCGACGTCGAAGCTGACGGAATCGACAGCGCGTATCGCACCCCCGGGCGTACGGTACGTCACGATGAGATCACGGACTTCGAGGCCCATGGTCAGGCCTCCATGCGACGCAGGCGTGGATTGGCGATTTCATCAAGACCTGTGGTGAGCAGGAACAGGCCGACGAACAGAATGATGAGGATCACGATCGGCTCGATGATCCACCACCACATGCCGAGCATGAACGCGGACTCGTTCATCATCCAGTAGATCGTCTGGCCGAGCGTTGGCTCCGACGGTGCGCCGAGGCCGAGTGCTTCAAGGCCGATGGAGGCGAGCACCGCCTGGGAGATGGCGACGACGAGATTGGCGCCGAGGAAAGGCAGCAGGTTGGGCATCATCTCGAGAAAGATGATGCGGAGGGACGACGCACCGTTGAGGATCGCAAGCTTCACATACTGCGCCTCGCGCAGTACCAGGACCTGGGAGCGGATTTGCCGCGCCGGCTCTCGCCAGGCAAGAAGTGCGATGATGATCCCAATCGTTGTGGTGTTCACGCTGCGGTGGATGACGGAGGCAATCACCACCAGGACGAGCAGAGTAGGAATGGTCAGCAGGACATCAACCGTGATCCGCATGACGGCGTCGAGCCAACCGCCGTGATAGGCGGCGACGAAGGCGAGCGTGGTGCCGATGCCAAGGCCCAGGCAACCGGCAATCACGCCGATTTTCAGAGTCAGCAGCGTGCCATAGACGATGACCGCAAACAGGTCACGGCCATCGGCGTCGGTGCCGAAGATCCAGTCCCCATCAGGCGGCATGGAGGGTGGGGCGGAGAGCGGAAAGGCATCGTTCCAGCCGGCGAAGAACCGACCGATGACGGCAAAAGCGATCAACAGTGCGATTAGCGTCAGGCCGACCATGAAGCTGGGGTTGCGCCGCAGCGCGCGCAACACGCCTCGCGCGCCGGCCCGGGGCGCCACGGAAGCCGGCACGGCCGGGGCTGCCGCCGCGGCGGAGGCCGACGCGCTCACGCGCGCCGGCTTTCATGCCGGATGCGCGGATCGAGCAGCGGGTTGATGAGATCCACAACCAGCATGGCGATGGCGAGCGCACAGATCAGCGCAAGCACGATCCCGTAGATAACGAAATAGTCCTGATTCTGGATAGCGCGGAACAGTTGCTGACCGATGCCTGGATAGCCGAACACGAGTTCGACCAGGATCGAGCCAGAAAGGACATAGCCCAACGACAAGGCAAGCAAGGTGATCTGTGGCAAGATGGCGGTGCGCAACCCGTATTGCAGGAAGCGGCGTTTCACGGTGAGACCAAGTGCCTCGGCGTAGGTCATGTAATCCTCGCCCTGCACGGTGGCCATCATCCCGCGCATCGACAGCGTCCACACGCCGATTGAAGCCAGCAGGATGGAGGCGCCGGGCAGGATGGAGTGGCGCAGGATCTCGAAGGCAAAGGCGACCGACAGGCTCGGGTTGTCGCGTATGCCCATGCCGCCGCCCAGCGGCAGCCACTGCAGCACCGTCGCGAAAATGTAGATCAGGATCAGGCCGAACAGGTAGAACGGCACGGCTGACATGACCATGAGCAGCGGCACGCAGGCGGTGAAGACACGCGGCGCGCCGCGCCAGACGGAGAGCGCGCCCAGCAGCGTGCCGAGCAAGAACGCCAGGAGCGTCGTGGTGAAAAGTAGACCAATGGTCCATGGCAGCGCATGCAGGATGATCGTGGTGACGCGCGTCGGGTAATCGGTGATGGAATAACCGAGATCGAAATGCAGGATATCGTGCATATAAGCGAGATATTGACTGAGCAGCGGCTTATCGAGGCCGAATCTCGCATTGTACGCCTTGACCAGCGCTCGCACGTCCACCGAGGAGCCGCCGTATTCCACCTGCGCCAGCATCTTGTCTTCGATCGGATTGCCGGGTGCCAGGCGAGGCACAAAGAAGTTCAGCGTGCTGGCGACCCAAACGACTGCGATGAGCATCAGCAGGCGGCGCGCGACGATCCAGACGAGGTGCATCGCAGCCTGCGTTAGGCTTTTTGCAACCCGAGCAGCATCAAGGTGCCGGTGTTGTGCCAGAAGGTTGGATTTATGTAAGGGTCTTTGTCGTTGGGCCAGTTCTTCCAATAGGTGAGGTTGAACGGGATGCGGTGGTAAAATTGGGAGATCGGCGCCGCGACCTGATCGGTCATCCAGATCGTCAATGCCTGATCGACCAGGGGACGCACGCCCGCGTCAGCGGGCGCCAAGGCCTCTATCTTGTCCGCCAGGTCGCTGAACTGGTCGTTACGCCAACGTGAGGGCCAGAAGGCGTTTTCTCCAACCGGACGCCAGTGACGCTTGTGATACAGCGCGAGGGTCTGGTACGGATCATTCACCGATGCGCCGTGGCCCCAGAGCCACCAGGCGGCGCGGCCATAATAGATGGTGTTGCGATAACCGGGCTGCGTGTTCGGTGCAACCTTGAAGCCGGCACGGCGGAGCTGCTCGGCAATGATCGGCGCGATCGCGTCAAGCGAGACGGGATAGTACATATCGCCACCGATCTGCTGGCCATCCAAGGTCCAGACGCCCGAGCCATCCTTGATCGCTCCCGCCGCTTTCATCAGTGCATCGGCAGAAGCCGGGTCATAATCGATGATCCGCAGCTTCTTGATGGTATCGGCCATTGCCTCGAAATAGACTTCGAGCCGGGGATAGTGGGGATAGATCATGCCGTAGATCGCCGCCGCACCCTGATAGGCATAATCAACTGCCTGCTTGCGATTTACGTACAGGCTAATGGCACGGCGGATCCGCACGTCCTGGAACTGTTTCTGTGCGTGGTTGAAGAACAGCGAGGTCTGCCACCAGTCAGTATTGCCGTAGGGCGACTTGTCGCCGGAGAAAGTGGTGATCTTCTTCGGATAGCGCGTGAGCAGGCTTTTCATGACCGGCACATGCGCTTCGAGGATGGTATCGACGCTGTCGTTCGCGATGAGTTGCGCGGCTGCCTCATGCGTGGTGAACGGCACGAAAATGACACGCTTCATCGCGGCGGGCGGATGAAAGCCGGTCGTCAGTCCCCACCAGTCGTCGCGACGGTCGAGGATGATGCGCTCCGGCGTCATGCTAGTGATCTTGAAAGCGCCGGTTCCGACAGGACCCGCCGGACCTGGCTTCATGGCGGTGAAGCCGGCGAGGTCGTTGGGATCCGTCGCCGCGTAGATGTGCTTTGGCAGAATGAACAGGCCTTCGGTGAAGCGCACAGTCAGGAAGGTGAAGAACCAGCGCGGATCACGGTGGTTGAGTTCAATCCGTACCGTGTAGTCGTCAACGCGCACCAGATCCTTGACGTCGCGCGCCATCTGGGAGGCGTAGAGCTGATCGGCCTTGCTCTGGCCGTTCTTCCGCAGCATATCGAGCGTGTTGATGACGTCGTCAGGACCAAACGGTATGCCGTCGTTCCATTTGACGCCATGCCGCAGATGAACGGTGATCTGCGTATAGTCCTCTGTGTATTCGTAGCTTTCGGCGAGCCAGGGGATCATCTTGTCATCGAGCACACTGTAGAAGAACAGTGGCTCCAGGACGAAGGCGATGCTTGATCGCAAATCGAGGCCCGGGTGCAGCGGATTAAAGTCGTTGTATTGCGTGAAGGTGGGAGCGCCGCCCGAAGGCTGGCCGGTGGCGATCAGCGTATCCCCCCGTGCGACGGTCTGATCATCGGTGTTCTGAGCGAGCGCGGCCGGTGCAAGCGAGATGCTCGCGGTTGCGGCAAGCATGCCTTCCAGGCAGGTACGACGGGTGATCGCGGGCATGCTCCGTTCCCTCGGTGGCGTGGCGGTTGATGGATCGCCTTTTCTCAGATTTGATCCAATCCAGGCCTCTCTGTCAACCAGTGTGGGGAAATATGGTCCTTCAGTGCCGGAGTTGATCAAATCTGCTGTTCAGGATAGAAACGGACAATTGGGCCAGCGACACGATGGAAGCAGGACGCGACGCGGATCTTTACCTCGCTCTCCGGCATGCGATTTTGCGTGGGGACTACGCATTCGGCAGCCGGCTGAAGATCGACGAAATTGCCCGGCGCTTCGGCGTGAGCCACATGCCCGTGCGCAAGGCGCTGACGCAGTTATCGAGTGACCGGCTAGTGACGATTGCGCGGAATCGCGGGGCTTCGGTACGATCGGTCGATCTGCAAACCGTCGGCAACATCTACGACGTGGTGATCCCGCTTGAATCGCTGCTGGCTCGCCGCGCGGCCGAGCGGGCGGATGACGAATTGGTGGATACGCTCACGCAGGTCGAGGCAGAGTTCGAGCTCGCGGCCGGTCGATTGGATCATGGCGCGGTCGTGTCAATCAATCAGCGGCTGCATGAGATCATCGGGAAGCATTCGGGCAACCCCGATGCTGCGGAGATCGTCAATCGCAATCAGGAAATGCTGCGGGCGATTCGGCGTATGTACGGTTTTGACGGGACGCGTCTTCCGGGGGTGATTTCAGATCATCGGGCGCTGATTTCGGCATTCCGGGAGCAGGACGCCGAAAGCGCGGCAGCGATCGGTGCCGGTCATGCGGCGAAGGCGCGCAGCGACCTGATCGCTACGATACGCGGTTGTTCGCCGCCAACGCGATAGTTTGAGGAGACTTGCCATGAAAATCACCCGGTACAAAACATTCCTGGTCGACGCGCACCGGATGAATTTCATTTTTTTCAAGTTGTATACCGATACCGGGCTCGAGGGCCTCGGCGAGGCAACGGCAGAGTGGAACGAGAAGGCGATCGTCGCGGCACTCGAGGAGCTGGGTGAATTCCTCATCGGCAAGGATCCGTTCCGCACCGACCACCTGATCTCCACGATGCACCGGAACTCCTACTGGCGAACGGGCGTGGTGTTCCGCAGCGCGCTCAGCGGTGCCGAGGCGGCGCTGCTCGACATCAAGGGCAAGGCGCTGGGTGTGCCGGTATACGAGCTTCTGGGTGGCAAGCATCGTGACACGGTCGCCTGTTACGGCAACGGTTGGTTCAGGGGCGCGAAGACGGCCGACGATTTCGCGAACATGGCGCGCGCGGCGGTCGCGATGGGATTCCGCGGATTGAAATGGGACCCGTTCGGCAATGCCTGGCTCGAAATGGATCGCGCCGCGCGGAATCGCACCATCGGCATCGTCGAGGCGGTGCGCGCGGCCGTAGGACCGGACATCGATCTGATGATCGAGGTGCATGGGAGGCTGAACGTACCGACCGCGATTGCGATGGCGCGCGAGCTTGCGCGGTTTCATCCGCGCTGGCTCGAGGAGCCGGTACCACCGGAGAGCATCGATGCGCTGGCCGATGTGCGCGCGAACAGCCCGATCGCCATTGCGACCGGCGAACGCTATTACGAACCCGAGCGCTTCATGGAACTGATCACCAAGCGCGCGGTCGATATCCTGCAGCCGGATGTGGGCCATGTCGGTGGCATGATGGAGGCGCAGAAGATCGCAGCGATGGCGCATGCGCGCTTCCTGCCGGTCGCGCCACATAATCCCACTGGGCCGGTGATGAATGCGATGACGTTGCAACTTGCTGCGACGATCCCGAATTTCTGCATCTTGGAGACAATCTCTGTCGATGTGCCGTGGCGACGGGAGATCGTGCGCGAATCGCTTACCTTCACCAGCGGCGAGATCACTATCCCGGATGCACCGGGGCTGGGTCTCGAACTTGATGAAGAGGCCTGCGCACGTCATCCGTTTCAGCGCCATCCGAACCGTCATTTCGACGGCGGCCTCACCGACATCAAGCCATCCGACTCGGTACCCTTCGTCACCGGCGCGACCTGAGCCGGCCGCCGCGCTTGGGGGAGACGGGAGAAAGTATGTCCGGATTGCCGCCCGTGAACGTCGGGTCGTGCCATTGCTCGATATCTTGTCAGATAAGCTTATGAACATATAAGAGCGAGGCTCGCGCCATAGCGCTGTTGCTAAACGGAGATTGAAAATGGAAATGCGCCGCCTGGGACGGTCGCCGGTCACGGTTTCGCAAATCGGTCTGGGTACCTGGGGCATGTCTGGCGCATTTTGGGGAGCGGCAGACGACGCAGAATCCATCCGCGTCATCCACCGGGCGCTGGATCTCGGCATTACGCTCATCGACACCGCCGAGGCGTATGGCCAGGGTCACGCCGAGGAAGTTGTGGGCAAGGCGTTGGCGGGCCGGCGCCAACGGGCAGTGATCGCCACGAAAGTGATGGCGAGCCATCTCGACCCCAATGAGTTGCAGGCAGCGCTGGAAGGTTCGTTGAGGCGTCTGGGGACGGATCACGTGGAGGTCTACTTCATCCACTGGCCCAATCCCGATTTTCCCATTGGCCCCACTATGGAGGTGCTCGAGCGGCTGCGCGCGCAGGGCCGCATCCAGGCCATCGGCGTATCCAACTTCGGGTGCGCGGAAATGGACCGGGCGCGCGCATACGGCACGATCGACGTGCTCCAGCCGCCCTACAACATGCTCTGGCGCGAGATCGAATCTTCGATCCTGCCCTACTGCCGCAAACATGAAATTGGGGTCATGCCCTATAGTGGCCTTGCACAGGGGCTGCTGACCGGTACGCTGTCGCGCGAAACGGTGTTCGCGGAAGGCGACCAGCGCCGCACCACGGTGTTGTTCCAGCCCGGGCCGTACGAGCATGCCCTGGACGTCGTCGAGCAACTCCGCCCCATTGCCGAACGATACGGCAAGACCGTGCCGCAGTTGGCGGTCCAGTGGCTGACCAGCCGCCCGGGCGTCAGCTCACCGCTGCTCGGCGCGCGCACGGTCCCGGAGCTGGAGGAGAATGTTGGGAGCGTCGGATGGACGATCGCCGAAGCAGACATAGCCGCGATCGATCGATTGACCACGCCGGTCTGGGCGGCGATTGCCGACAAGGGCGACATGTTCGGCTACTGGATCCGTAAGCGCGAGGCGGCGAAAGCCAATCCATAGCGCGCCGACCCCGAGGGGCTCAGTCGTCCTCGCCGGCTGTCACCGCCACGGCGGCCATCACAGCCGCGGTGGTCCGCGTCAGATGCTCGCGCATCACCGTCTCGGCGCGCTCCGGCTCGCGCGCCGCTAGTGCCTCATAGATCTTGCGGTGCCGGTCGGTCGCGCGCGGCAGCGCGTGCGGCGCCTGGTTGGTGATGCGCCGGCTCGCAGACTGCCAGCAGCGCGAGGAGAACATGAACTGCCCCAGGATCCGGTTCCGTGTGGCCCGGCAGATCTCCATGTGGAATTCCAGGTCGAGATCCAGATATCCGTCGGGATCATCCTCGTGGACCACCATGGCGTCCAGCAGCCCGCGCAGGTGCGCCAGGCCGTCTTCCGTGATGTTGCGCGCCGCCTGCGCGGCAATAGCCGGTTCGAAGATCAGCCGCGCTTCGTGCAATTCGCGCAGCAGGCGGCGGACCTCGGCCTCCGGCAGCCATTCAATCAGCAACGGGCTCAGATAGTCCCATTCGGCTGCGGGGCGAAGCGTCACCCGGCGCCCCTGGGCGATTTCGACCATGCCGAGCGCCCGCAGGATCTTCAGCGCTTCCCGGGCCACCGCGCGCGACACTCCAAATTCGACCGAGATCTGTTGCTCCGAGGGCGCCAACCCGTCGGTCAGTTCACCCGTCACGATTCGGCGCGTGAGCACTCCGGCCACCTGAGTCGGGAGGGTGCGCAGCTTGACATCCATGGGGCCCCTCAGTAACACAAGCTTAGCAGACAAGTCGATAAGCAGATAGGTGAAATCGCCAGGGCCCGACCCCGGCCGGCGCGACTTACGGCACTGGGAGGAGCAATGCCCGAGCGCTTAGACGGCAGCTCCGCGGCGATGCGGTTGACCCCGCCCGAGAGAGTTGGTCCCGCCACAGCGGCGGACAGTCGGAACAACCGACAATTTCAATGACCAGGAGGAAACGGTGATGGTGGCGAGGCTGTCCAGGCGTCGGATATTGAGCGGATCAACCGCGGCGATGGTCGCGAGCGGCGTGGCGCCACGGCTCACGCGCGCCGCGGGCGACGTGACCGAGATCAGGGCGCTGCTGATCACCGGCAGCGCGGTCTATCCAAAGTACTGGGAGACGCTGACTCAGCAGTTCAAGGCGAAAACCGGGATCACTGTCTCCTATGACATGCTGGCCTTCACGCCACTGACCTCGAAGGAGGTCACGCTCGGCGCGGCTCGCAGCTCCCAGTATGACGTATACAGTACCCACACGGCGCAGATCGGCTCGTTCTTCAATTACTTTGAGCCGCTCAATCAATACTTCTCAGCGTCTGAACTGGCCGACTTCCATCCAGTCGCGATGAAGTATCTGACCGATCCCAAAACGGGGAAGCTGGCCGCAATCCCCCGCAACGTCGACGCACGGGTGCAATACTATCGCAAGGACGTCTACGACGCGCACCACCTCCAGCCGGCCAAGACGTGGGACGAGCTGGTCACCGTCAGCCAGGCGCTCACCGGCGATGGTCACTACGGGCTGGTCGTTCCTGGCCAGGGCGATCCCGCGCAACGCACGTTCAGCGACCTGCTCTGGCAGGCGGGCGGGGACTGGGTCGATGACAAGAACCTGCCGTCCTTCAACTCGGCGGAAGGCATCCAGGCGCTGACCTACTATCGGGACCTGATCCACAAATACAAAGTCGTGCCCTCGGACGCGGTCACCTATCAGTGGACCGAGAACACCTCGGAATTCGCCTCCGGCGCGGTCTACGACACGTTCAACTGGCCTTCCACCTACGCGATCCTCGCCAACCCCGATACGTCCAAGGTTGTCGGCAAGTGGGCGACCGCGCCCTATGTCCGCAACAAGACCGCGATCTCCTGTGCGGTCTCGCACGCGATGGCGCTGAACAGCCTGTCCAAGAAGAAGGACGCGGCGCTCGAGTTCATCAAGCATGTGGTCAGCCCTGACTCGCAGATGCTCGCCTTCCAGCAGTTCACCTATTTCCCCAGCCGGCAGGCTGTCGCCAAGAGCGTCATTTCGTCGGCGCAGGGACAGCAGGCCGAGTGGCTGGGCCACCTCCAGACCACGATAGACAACGGCAAGGAGTGGCCAAAGCTACCGGGCTTCTCGAAGGTCTGTACGCTGATGTACGGCGCGATCGAGCGGGCGCTGAGTAATCAGATGTCTCCCGCAGATTCACTCAACCAGGCGGCGAAAGAGGCGCATCAGGCGATGCAGCAGGCGGGGGCCTACAACTAGCATGGCGGTTGCCCTGCCACTGCACCCGCGTGGCCGGCGGCCTCGTTCGCCACTGACCACCCGGCAGCAGGGTTACCTGCTCGCGGCGCCTGCGCTGCTCATTATGATCGCGATCTTCGTCTACCCGCTGGCCTATTCGTTCGTGATGAGCTTCTTTCAGTGGGACCTCAGCGCCAGATCCACCACATTCCTCGGCCTGGCGAACTACGCCGACACGCTCACCAGCCCCAGCTTCGACCAGTCGCTCCGCAACCAGATCATCTTCAGCGTGGTGTCGCTGACGACAGAGGTGGTGGCTGGGATGAGCATCGCATTGCTACTCAACAGCAAGCTGCGCGGACTCCGCATCGCGCGGACGCTGCTACTGATCCCGCCAATGATCGCGCCGGCGGTCGTTGGCCTGAACTTCCGCTGGCTGTTCAACACTCAGTACGGCCTGTTCGACGCATTACTGCGAACCGCCGGGCTGCCGCCGATCCCGTGGCTATCCGATCCGAACTGGGCGCTGGCCTCGGTGATCATCGCCGACGTCTGGCAGAACACGCCGCTGCTGGTGCTGCTGTTTCTGGCCGGCTTGCAGTCGGTGCCGCAGGAACCGCTGGAGGCTGCCGCAGTGGATGGCGCCTCGGCCTGGCGCACGTTCTGGGAGATCATCCTGCCGTTGCTGCGGCCGGTCATCTTTGTTGCTCTGATGTTGCGGATCATCGATACCTTCCGCACCTTCGACGTCGTCTGGCTGATGACGCAAGGCGGTCCGGGCGGCGCCACGACCCTGATAACCGTGAACGCCTATCTGCTGGCGTTCCAGAGCGTCGATTTCGGCCACGCCGCCGCAGTCTCTTACATCGCACTGATCATTTCGCTGCTGCTGATGGGCGCTCTCTATGGCGTTCCGCGGCTGTGGCGGACAAGCGCCGCATGAGCGACCACGCACTGCCGCGACCGTGGGTCAGCGCCGCGGTCCGCTCCCGCCGCCGTCGAATCGCCATCGGCCTGGCCGCGCGCTACTCGGTGCTCGTACTGACGATTATCATTACAGTCTTTCCGCTTGTCTGGCTGTTCCTTACCTCTTTGCGCAGCTCGGCTGACCTGTTCGCGGTACCGGTGCACATCATCCCCGAGTCGGTGACCATAAGCCAGTACATCAACATCTTTCGGCAGTACAGTCTCGCCGACTATGTGTGGAACACCATCATCGTCTCGTTGACCACGGTGATCTTCGTGACGGTGCTGGCGCTTCCCTGCGCGTATGCCATGGCGCGGTTCAGACTGCCGGGCCAGAAGGTGATCCTATCCCTGCTCCTGATCATGCGGATGATTCCCATTGTCGCGCTGGCAATCCCACTGTTCGCGGTGTTTTCCAGCTTCGACATGCTCGATACGGTGTGGGCCCTGATCCTCACTCACACGGCGGCCAAGCTGCCCGTCGCCATCTGGCTGTTGATGGGCTTTATCCAGGACCTGCCGAAAGAGGTAGAGGAGTCAGCGCAGGTCGATGGCGCGAGCATACTGCGCACGCTTGTGCAGATCGTCTCACCCATGATCGCGCCCGGTCTGGGCGCCAGTGCCGTCATCACATTCCTGTTCACCTGGAACGACTTCCTGATCGCGCTGACCCTGACCTCCAGCACGGACGCACAGACGCTGCCGGTCGGGCTTACCAACTTCGTCACGCAATACGGGATCGATTGGGGACCGATGGCCGCGGCAGGCGTGCTGATGGTCATCCCGACAATCATCTTCGTCTGGTTCGCTCAGGGACTGTTGGTGAAGGGTCTCGTCACTGGCGCGGTACGCGGCTGAACCGGCCAATGCTCAACCGGGAACAAATGGGTTATTTAAGATATACACAGCAATGCACCTTCAAGTCCTTTCGCGTCTGGCGCCATCGGATCTGAGCGCAGGCGATTAGCGCTTGTCACCGATCAAGCAGCTTGCGAGCGCCTTGGCACTCCGGTTCTTGCCGTTGAATCTTTGCTGTTCGTGAATGCCATCACTCCGATCGCTTATGACGGTGATTGTCGATGCGAGCGCAAGGTGCGGAGTGTGCGGTGAATGAACGCAATCGTCCTGAAGCGGATCAGTGAGACATTGCCGTCAAGCACAAGCACTGCAGCGCTTGCGCCTGACGACGATGAGACGAGTGGCTGAAAGTCGGAAGCGCAGCGTCTTGCGCTGGGAGCCAGCCGGCGCGCGCGATGCACCGACGGTCGCGTTTCGGTTGCTACCGCCAACCGGCCGTGCATCACGAATGACCGGATCCACGCCGACCGCTGAGGCCACGTTGCACCTCGCAGCTCGGGGCGGTTCCGGTTTGGCTGAACGTCCTCAGCTTCGGTGCACGCTCCAAAATAGAGCGAACGGGCCACCCACGTGGCCCTGGACGTTCGACCGGAACGCGGTTGGCTGAAAAATCTGCCCGAGTGGAATGTAGGGCACAGTTTGCAGTGCCTCTAACTGGACCTGTTCAGCGATCGCTTTTTGCGACCTCAGGTCAGGCGCGTCGAACCAAGCCGCACGCAAGGACTCCAGCTTCTCGTCGCTCGGCCACCCGAACCATGCTATCGCGCCGCTACCTCGCAAGGCGAAATTGCTGCCGGGATTGTTGATTGTCATCCCGTCCAGCGCGGTATTGAACGTGCTCCAGCCGCCCTGCTCTGTCGCGTTCCGGCTGGTCCTGCGGGAGATGACGGTGCCCCAATCCATCGGCTGGAAGTCCACATTCAAGCCCAGCTTGAGGAACAACTCCCGGGCCACCTGCGCATTTTGGCTGTACACGGGCCTATCGCTGGGCGACAGCATAACCACTTTCTCGCCAGCGTAACCCGATTGCGCTACCAGGTCCTTCGCTGCTGCCAGATTGCGCGGCTTTGTCAGGATCTCGAGTCCCACATGGCTCGCCATCGGCTGGCCTTCGCAAAAATAACCGGCAGGCAGGCGACCAAGGTCGGACTGGTCGCCGATCACCGACGCGACGAAGATCTTCTGATCGATCGCCGGCAACAATGCGCGCCGCAGCTGCGGGTTGTTGAACGGCGGTTGCAGGTGATTGAGCGCGAGGATCGGATGCCATCCAAACGGATCGATCACCTTGACCTGCACATGAGGGGATCTTTTCAACATTGGGCAGAGATCGATCATCGGCTGCTCAACCCAGTCCACCTCGCCCTTTTGCAGCGCGGCAGCGGCAGTCGCCTCGTCCGGCTGCACGATCCATTCGATCCGCTCGAATTTTGCCACCTTGCCACCCGCGTAAAGGCTTGGCGGTTCCTGCCGCGGCACATAGCGGTCAAATCGCGCATAGCCCGCGCGAGCACCGGAAACCCATTCGCCGGGGAGAAACCGGAATGGCCCCGATCCGATGGCTTCTTTGACCTGCTCGGAAGATGGCGTTGTCGCCATACGCTCGGGCATCATGAAGCAATTGCGCGCGCCGAGTCCGTACAGCATCTGGCCAAACGGTTTCTTCAGCCGGATCTGAAAACGCCGATCATCGATCACAACGATATCATTCGTCGCGGCCGTCAATACCTGCCCGAAGGAATCGCGCGATCCCCATCGCCGCAGCGACATCACGCAATCCTTTGCCAGCACCTTCTCGCCGTCGTGGAACATCAACTCATCACGTAGCGTGAAGGTCCAGGTCAGCTTGTCGTCCGACAGCTCGTGCCCAGCGCACATCTGCGGCCGTAATTGGCCTGCGTTGTCAATCCCATAAAGCGTGTCGAACACCAGATATCCATGCTCCTGAGCCACCAGGGCGGTGGTCCAAATGGGATCAATGGCTGAAAGATTGGCGTTCGGTATAAACCGCAGCGGCCGTGCGTCAGCGCGTGCCAGTGAGGGGGCCATCAGCAGAGGAACAGCTTTCAATAACTCACGACGCCGCATTTTAACCTCCCTTTGTCGTTGGTCTTGTTTTCGGTCGTTGCTTGCCGTTGGTAGCCTGCAACATCGGCTGCAAGCTGGCGTTCGACCTGGTTCACTTGCCAGAGGCGGCCGACAGCCATCGTACGAACCCAAAATATTGCCTGACCGGCTGACCTCAATCAACGGCATGTTGCCTCAGCTGCTGGCGGTATGCCTCTTTCGCCATACTGCCAAATCACCGGCGCGAACGGGTGTATGGCGGAGGTTTGGATGCTCCTGCATTGCGCGCTCGACCTGCTGCCCCGCTTGGCGGCAGGACGAAAGTCACATTCTGCAATCGTCATCATGAATGGTCAGTCGATGGAGATGGCTGAACAGAGCGGCATTCATGGCTTCGATGGGCACAAGCGAGTGGATGGACGAAATCGGTACATCCTAGTTAGGCATTGCCATGTTAACCGATGCGCAGACGTGAAGGGATTTTCGGTGGGGGATTGCGAGTCCGCACGCTGCGTGATGGTCGCAGGTTTCCTGTCGCCAGACCCGAATTGCCCTTCCGCGAACTCGGTGATGAGCGGTCGCAACCATGAGATCCGTCGGCGGCCGGAAGTGGCCATCGATCATCACGTGCGCCGACAGGAACCGCTCCGCCTGACTGTCCGATTTGAACCTTTTCATCTGTCGCTCTCGTCGTCGCGTGGGTCGATGCGACTTCTCAGCTCGATTGTTTGGCTATCGGCTGGTCCGACGTCGTACCGCCGGCACCGGCACGCGACTTCAAGGCGGCCGTCGCCTCCGCTGAGGCCTTCCTCTACGCCGCTTCCTCTATGCTGCTGCTGTGCCGGCTCGGACGTTGCCGATCAGACTCAAAAAATGGACTCTCAGTGAATCCGCTCGCCGTCGTGGGAGATCAACGACGAGAACGACCGACAATTCTGCATGGCGGACCCGCCATGGGGCGCACCTCGTGAGAAAACTCGGAGCGTCAGCGCAAGCAAAGCCCAAGCCAAGCTCGACGGATCGTCATCATTTCAATGAATGCGCTGTTCAACACGGACCGCAGTAATAAGGGCCACCGCCGGGACCCTTGCAACACGCGTCAGATCATAAGCAGGACGATCGAAACGCCACCGTTCTGCCTCAGAAACCTACTGATGGAGGCATATCGTAAGTCGCGCTGAGTCGAGTCTCATGTGATCACACGTCCTGAGTGAGGACGATCAGGTGGAACGAGCGGTCGCTTGGCCGACCATTTGGATCGAAGGCCTGTATCCATACTCCCTTGTTATCAGCGAATGGGGTCGCCCACCGCCGGAATTCGGAGTGCGTCCGCGTGGGTGGTTTGAGATGGGGTATTCAACGTATCGTGGGGGCTCGAATTACCTGAACCTGACATCGTAGGCTCCTTGCCATGTTGATGAGGTCGGCATCTTTTCCCGTTGACAACGAAGTGTAGTCGAGTGACACAGCGGCCTCTGTCCGACTTCAGCCTCTGAGGACGCGATAACTGCCAGGAGATCGCCTGTCGTCAATGCGTCTCAGGCGGCATTTGCGTAATCGCCTAGTTCGCGCAGGCATCGGCCCACTAGGTCATAAAAACATGCCCTTGAGGTCGGATTACACACTATGAATTTCACAGCAGCCGAACTTCATGGTGTGTGTGACGATGTACCGACTCTCGTCTGAAGATCCGAGGATTCCCTGTGAAGGCGAATGTCGACGCCTGGCAGGCAATGTCAGCTCTCCTCGCAGGCCAGGGCTGCAGCCCAGACAACTGACGCATGTCGATCTCGAAGACAGAGCCGCCGGAGGTTGAAGCTGGGTATCGACAACATCGACGCGATCGGTCCGCAGGTCATCCAAAGTGCAGACCGAGGCCGCCGCCTCTGGCCATCCACGGCGCCGCCTGCAACAACCAGCGCATGACCTACCCAGCCTGGCTCCCCATCCTGCTCGGCTTTCTCACGGCGGTCGGTCCGGCGACCACTGATATGTACCTTCCCGCTTTTCCGGCACTGGAGCACTCGTTCGGCGCGCCGTCCGGGTCCGCGCAGCTCACCCTTGCTGCGTGGTTCGCCGGTTTATCAATCGGCCAGTTGACCCAGGGCACCCTGTCCGACCGTTTCGGCCGTAAGCATCCTCTGATCGTCGCTACATCGATCTATACGCTCGCCTGCCTTGGCTGCGCCCTCGCCCCCTCGATCCAGTGGCTGGCGGCGTTCCGTGCGCTGTCCGCCGTCGGCGCCTCGGCCGGCATGGTGATCCCGCGTGCCATGGTGCGCGACCTGGCCGAGGGCCATGCTGCCGCCGTTCTGCTTTCCCGCCTCGCGCTGGTGATGGGAGCGGCGCCGATCCTGGCGCCCACTCTCGGCAGCGCCGTGCTGGCGTTTGCCGACTGGCGCGGCATTTTCTGGATCCTCACCGCCTACGGCGCGATCTGCGTCGCGTTAGTGGTGCTGTTCCTGCCCGACACGCTGCCGCATGATCGGCGCATCAGCTTGCATTTTGGCGAATACCTCTCGCGCTGCCGGAACATCCTGTCGGAGCGGGGCTTCCTGACCCACGCCTCGATGGGCGGTTTCGCCACCTTCGCGTTCTTCGCCTACCTGGGCGGTTCGTCGCCGGTCTTCATCCAGGGGTTCGGCCTTTCCCCCGCGCGCTTCGCCATGATCTTCGGCGCCAATTCGTTCGGCCTGATCTGCTGCGCCCAGCTCAACCCGCATCTGCTGCGCCGCTTCGGCCACGTCGCGGTGCTGCACTGGGTCGCCCGCGTGCATCTGTGCGCCGTGGGCACGCTCACAGCCATCGCCTTCGCCGGACTGCACATCCTGCCACTGGTGATCGCGCCGCTCATCCTGGCGATCAGCTGCATGGGCATGCTGAACCCCAACACGATCGTCGGCGCGCTCGCGCGGCACCAGAACCATGCCGGCACGGCGTCCTCGCTGATGGGCACCGGGCAGTATTTGCTAGGTGCGATCAGCGGCCTGCTTGTCGGAGCCTTCACCGATGGCACACCGCGCGGCATGGCTGCCCTCATGCTGCTGGGGTCGCTCGGGATGGCGGTTGCGGATAAGTTCCGGCCACACACATAGTGCCTGAATTGCCAAGGAGCTCCGTTCTACATGCCTCCCATTGTCGGCATTCCCGCCTGTGCCATCCTGGTGGTGAAGGAGCAGATCCGCCACGACACGCCTGCCCGCTACTGTGCGGCGGTGCTCGGTGGCGCCGGTGCGGTACCAATCATGATTCCGCCGGTGGGGGAGGCCGCACTCGCGGTGCTGGACCGCATCGACGGGCTGTTGTTGCCGGGTAGCCCCAGCAATGTGCATCCCTCGCACTACGCCGGCGGCGAAAGCCAGACACCTGATCGCCATGACCTGGAGCGCGATGCCACCACACTCCGGCTGATCCCCGAGGCGATCAAGCGCGGCATCCCGGTACTGGCGATCTGCCGCGGCATCCAGGAGCTGAACGTGGCGCTCGGTGGCACGCTGCACCAGCAGGTGCACGAGGTGCCGCGGCGCATGGACCATCGCCCCGGCCCTGGTCCGATCGACGCAAAATACGCCCCCACCCATCTGGTGACGCTGTCAGGCCAGCTCGCCCGCATCATCGGCAGTCCGAAGATCCTGGTGAACTCGTTGCACGGCCAGGCGATCGACACCCCGGCGCCGGGCTTGGCGGTGGAGGCCCTGGCGCCTGACGGCACCATCGAGGCAGTGCGCGTGGAGCAGGCAGCCGGCTTTGCCTTCGGTGTGCAGTGGCACCCCGAATGGGGCTATGCGGACGACAGCGCCAGCCTTGCCATCTTCCGCGCGTTCGGCGACGCATGTCGCGCCTACCAGTCCCGCCTGAAGAAAGCTGCCTAGCCCCCACAGTCATTGCGCGGAGGCGCAGCCGCCAAAACAATCTCGCGGCGATCGGCTGCATCGCACACACACATGGGAAACAACCACAATGGATCTGCAACTGACCGGCAAGCGCGTCCTGATCACCGGCGGCTCCAAGGGAATCGGCCGCACCACCGCCGAGCTGCTGGCCGATGAAGGCTGCGACGTGACGCTGGTCGCGCGCGAGCAGTCGGCACTGGACGAAGCCGCCGCCGCGATCCGTGCGCGGCGGCAGGTGAATGTGCGCACCATCTCGGCCGATCTCTCCTCGGATGCCGCGGTGCGCCGCGTCGCCGCCGAGGCTGGCGAACTGGACATCCTGGTGAACAATGCCGGCGCCATCCCGCCCGGCGACCTGCTCTCGATCGACGACGCGAAATGGCGCACCGCCTGGGACCTGAAGGTATTCGGCTACATCTCGTTCACCCGCGTCGTGTATGGACAGATGAAGGCACGCGGTACCGGCGTGATCATCAATGTCATCGGCGCTGCCGGCGAGAGCTTCCCTACCAATTACATCGCCGGCGCGGCGGGGAATGCGTCGCTGATGGCGTTCACCCGCGCGCTCGGCAAGGGTGCGCCGAAGGACGGCCTGCGCGTGGTCGCGATCAACCCGGGTCCCGTGGAAACCGATCGTCTGGTCATGCTGCGCCGCGCCGAGGCACAGGAGAAATTCGGTGACCCCGAGCGCTGGCGCGAACTCACCTCCGGTATGCCGTTCGGCCGCGCTGCGACGCCGAAGGAAATCGCCAACGCCGTGGCATTCCTGGCGAGCCCACTGTCCGGCTACACCACCGGCACCGTGCTGACGATCAACGGCGGGGGGTGACGTCCCGACTGCGGTTTAACCGCGCCTTCATGCGAACGAGGCAGGATCGCGCCCCCGGCCACCAGGGCAAGCGCTATGAACCTTCTCAGTCGCCTGAAGCTCCGCACCAAATTCGTACTGCTGCTGGGCTCGTTCGCTCTCGGCCTGATCGCAACGATGGGCCTCAATGCCTCTGCGCTGCATCAGAGGATGCTGGATGATCGGATCGACAAGCTGAAAGGCATTGTCGATCTCGTGCAATCGTATGCGGCAACCCTGCAGCAGCGTGTCGTCGCCGGGCAGATGACGAAGGAACAACAGACCGCCGCGCTGCGCGACGTCCTCTACGCGATGCGCTTCGACAACGGTGACGGCTACCTGTTCATGGAGACTCCGGACGGGACGGTCCTGATCCATGGCACCGACAAGACCAAGGAAGGCAAACCGACGACATCGAAGGACGCAGCCGGTCATTCAGTTGGCGAGCTCATGCTCAACCTGTTTCGCACGGCTGATGCAGGGACGATCAGCTACGCGATGTCGAAGCCGGGGCAAACGCAGCTTCAGCCGAAGATCTCCTACGTCAGCCGCTACGCGCCGATGAACGTCGTTTTCCTGACGGGTGCGTATGTCGACGATCTGGATCGCGACTTTCAGGCACAACTGGTGCATGTCGCCGGGGCCGGCAGCTTCATTCTGCTGGTCACGCTCCTCATGGCCTGGCTGATCAACCGTGACATCAGTTCGTCGCTCGGCAGACTGAGGACGGCGATGTCGACTCTGGCCAAGGGCGATACGTCCGCCGTCATCACGGGGATGGATCGGCGTGACGAGGTCGGCGAAATGGCGCATGCGGTCAGCGTGTTCAAGGAACATATGCTGGCAGAACAGCGCCTCTCTGCCGAGCAGGAGACGGAGCGTGCGCGCGCGGAGTCCGAAAAGCGCGCCGCTCTGGTCAGTATGGTGGAGACGATCGAGCGTGAGACGGCTGCCGCGCTGACGGAGATCGGTGGCCGTGCCGAAGCCATGATGAAGACCGCCGACGAGATGGCGGCCTCGGCTGAACGCACCGGCAGCGCGTCAGGCGAAGCGGCCTCTGCCGCCGCCCAGGCGCTGGGCAACGTGCAGACCGTTGCGAGCGCAGCCGAGGAATTGTCAGCCTCGATCCGCGAGATTGGCGGACAGGTCAACCAGTCCACCGAGGTGGTCGCGCGGGCTGTGCATGCCGGCACCGAGACCCGCTCGACCATCGAGGCGTTGAATGAAAAGGTCGGACGCATCGGTGCCGTGGCCGATATCATCAGCGAGATTGCCGCCAAGACAAATCTGCTGGCGCTCAACGCGACCATCGAGGCTGCGCGCGCGGGCGATGCCGGCAAGGGATTCGCAGTGGTGGCCAGCGAGGTGAAGCAACTCGCCACGCAGACCGCGCAATCGACCGAAGAGATCAGCCGGCACATTTCGGAAGTACGAACCGCGACCAGCGAATCGGTGGCACAGGTGGCGCGCATCGAGCAGACGATTTCGGAAATCAATGCGATCTCCGGTTCGATCGCCGCCGCGGTGGAGGAGCAGGGAGCCGCTACGGCCGAGATCGCCCGCAATGTCACGGAGACCGCTGCAGCCGCCAGCCAGATGACACGGCGGACCGCCGATGTATCTGGCGAGGCAGAGCGCACCGGCATGCAGGCAACCTCGGTGCTGGATGACATCACGACGCTGAAGACCGCAGTCGTTGATCTCAAGCAGTCCTTGATCCGCGTCGTGCGGACGTCGACAGCGGAAGTCGATCGGCGGCTGTTGGAGCGGGTTACGACATCGCAGGCGTGCCGGGTCTCCGTGGCCGGTGCAGACAGTCACGAGGCTCAATTGGCAGATCTGTCAGAAGGTGGCGCGGCAATCCGTGGCAGCGCACCACTGCGAGTGGGTCTGCGTGGCACGCTGGAGGTGACAGGCATCAGTGCGAGATTGCCATTTGCTGTGCGCTCGGTCGATGCACTGGGCTCCGCACATGTCTCCTTCTCGTTGGACGAGCGGGGCACCGAACAGGTCCGCGCCTTCCTCGCCCGTATGGAATCGCGCCGGGCCGCCTGACTGACGGCCGGGCCTGGCCCGGCCATCAGGCGCGATAGCGCCGCGGGATCAGGTGGCTGGCGGCTACGGTCAGCAACAGTGTCGTTGCCATCAAAATGAACGCGATGGCGGCGGCGAACGGCCAGTTGTTGTCGTTGCTGAACGCCCAGTAGAGCAGCGGCGCCATCATCTGAAAGCGTGGTCCGCCCAGCAGCAGCGGCGTCGCGAACGCATTCATGCACAGGATGAAGCAGAGCACCCCGGCGATCGCGATCCCCGGCAGCGCCAGCGGAAACACCACGCGCCAGAACGCTCGGGCCGGAGCAGCGCCCATCGAGGCAGCGGCTTCCTCCAGCCGCGGGTCGATGCCCTCGAACACGGTTTGCAACGTGAGGGCGGTGAACGGCAGATTGATCGCGATGATGCCGGCGATTACCGCCGGTTCCGCATACATCAGTTGCAGGCCGGTGAGGCGGTCGAGCAGGCCGCCCTTGGCGAACAGGATCATCCAGCCGGCGGTGCGCGTGGTCGTGCCGACGAACAGAGGAAGCACCATCAGCACGACGAGCGCCGACTTCCATCTGCTGGTCATGCGCGCCAGCCGCCAGGCCATGGGTATTCCCATCAGCAGGCAGGCGGCCGTGACGATCACCGAGACGCGGATGGTGGTGACAAGCACCCCCCAGTAGAATGGGTCGTTGAAAAAACGAAGATAGTTGGCAGAGGTCATCGCTGCGATCATCAGCTCGGTGGGATCGAAGCGGTTCAGGCTGTCGCGGAACAGCAGCAGCAGCGGCCCGATCAGCATCACCAGCATCAGCAGCGTGGCAGGGCCGAGCAGGGACGCGGGTTCGAGTGCCCGTCCGCGCCCTAACTGTGCTGGATGTTCTTCAGCCACCAGTCATTCAGCTCCGGCGTCGTCTTCGACAGCACGCCATAGTCCGCAACCACCAGCTTTGGCTTGGGATCGGGGAAAGCGAGCTGTTCGCCCACCTTGCCGGACAGCGGCGCGTTGGCGACCGTCGGAAGGTAGCCCATATGCGCCGCGAAGCCCTGCTGCGCCGACGGCTCCAGCAGCGCGTTCATGTATTTGTAGGCCGCCTCCTTGTCCGGCGCGTTCTTCGGCATCGCCATGCCGGACACGTAGAGGATCGCGCCTTCCTTCGGGAAATTGCCCTTCACCGGGAAGTTGTTGTTCTGCCACATGAAGGTGCGCGCCAGCCAGATCACACCGACATCGATCTCGCCCGACTTGAACGCCGGCGCCAGCGCGTCGGTTTCGGGATACAGCCGCAGGCCGTTGGCGTTCAGCTTCAGCATGAACTCCTTGGCCTCGTCGAAGTCGGTTGTGGTGCCGGTCGTATAAAGGCTCGCCGCGCACATCACCCACGGCGCGACGGTGCTGACCATGCCGATCTTGCCCTTCCACTTCGGGTCGAGCAGATCGCCGAAGGTGCGCGGCGGATCCTTCACGTTGCCTGGGTTGTACACCAGCACCTGCGCGCTGTAGATGTGCGGCACGAAGCCGGGCATACGCAGCTCTTCTTGTATATACTTGAGGTTCGGCACCTGCTTCTCGGTCAGGTCCTCCACCAGGCCGGCGGCGTTGGCGCGGTAGCCATTGATCGCGCCGAAGCAGGAGATGTCCTGCTGGCCGCGCGGCAGCTTCGATGATGCCTGCAGCTTGGCGTAGCGCGGTGACTCATCGCCCACGTCCTGCACCACGTTGATTCCTGCCGGCTTGAGGATCGGATCATCGATGTTCTCTCGCAGCAGGCGGGCATAATCGCCGCCCCAGGTGCCGACGACGCATGTCTCGGCGGCACGCGCCGGCCGGATGATCGCCGGTGCTGCCAGCAATGCCGCACCGGCCAGCACGCCGCGCCGGGACACGGTGAGTTCACGCATGACTTGTCTCCTTGACTTCTGCCTCCATCGCGTGGCCGGCGGTGTCGAACAGGAACTCGTCCTCCTGTTCCCAGCGCAGCGCCACGCGTGTGCCCGCACTGTGACGTGGCGCCGCATCCGGGCCAATCCCCGGACCGCGCGCCAGCACGACGATTTCGGGTGTGATCCGCACGGCGTGTTCCACCACCGAACCGAGCCACGTGCACAGTTCCACCACGCCGTCGATACAGCCGGAGCCAGGTGACGCGAGCCGCACGCTGTCCGGCCGCACCGCCAGCGTGACGGCGCCGCCGGCATCATAGCGGCCCGCCAGTGTGATCCGCGCCTCGCCCGCCATGAGTTCGCCGTGCATCAGCGTGCCGTCCACGATGTTGCTTCCGCCGATGAAGCGCGCGACGAAGGGGTTGGCCGGCTGCGAGTGCACCTGTTCCGGCGTTCCGATCTGCTGGACGCGACCCTCGTGCATGATCACGAGGCGATCGGCCATCGCCATCGCCTCGGTCTGGTCGTGTGTCACCATGATCGTGGTGATGCCCCCACGCTGCTGAAGGATACGGATCTCGCGTGCCATCTCCTGGCGCAACGCCGCGTCAAGGTTCGACAGCGGCTCATCCAGCAGCAGCACGCGCGGATGGATCGCGAGCGCGCGCGCCAGTGCCACGCGCTGTTGCTGTCCGCCGGAAAGCTGCCGCGGAAGACGTTCCGCAAAAGGTTCCAGCTTCACGAGCCGCAGCATCTCGGCGACGCGCGAGGCGAGAGCCGACGCGGGCATGCGCCGCATCTCCAGACCGAACGCGACATTGCGCGCCACCGTCAGGTGCGGGAACAACGCATAGCTCTGGAACACGATGCCCATCTCGCGGCGATGCGCCGGCAGGGCCACGATGCTGTTGCCATCCACCCGGATGTCGCCGGCGCTCGGCGGCACGAAGCCGGCAATCATGCGCAGCGTCGTGGTCTTGCCGCAGCCGGATGGGCCAAGCAGTACGATCAGCTCGCCCGGGTTCACGGCGAGGTCCACCGCATCGACCGCAGTTTGCATCCCGAACTGCTTCGACAGGCGGTGCAGTGCCAGAGCGTGCCCGTCGCTCATCGCACGACGTGGCCAAGCCGGACGAAGCGGTCCAGCACGAGCAGCAGCACGGCGACCGCGACGATCTGGACCACCGCGACGGCGGAAACAAGCGGATCGATGTGGTACTCCAGGTATTGCAGCACGGCGACCGGTAGCGTGGTCACACCCGGACTGGTGAGGAATAGCGCCAATTCGAGATTTTCGAACGAAAAGATGAAGGCGAAGAGCGCCGAGGCGATGATGCCCGATCGCATCGCCGGCAGTGTGACCCGCCAGATTACGCGCAGCGGGCCTGCGCCCAGGCTGGCAGCGGCTTCCTCGGCGGCACGCTCATGATTGGTCAGGCTGGCGAGGCAGAGCCGAACCACCCAGGGCGTGGTGATCATGATATGCGCCAGCACGAGCCCCGCCATCGAGCCGGTCACGGCGGAACCGAACTGCTCGTCGATCGCTACGAGGCCGACATAGACCGACAGGCCCAGTGCAATGCCTGGCACCGTCAGAGGCGCCAGCAGCAGGGTCGATATGACGCCACGGCCGCGGAAACGGTGGCGCGCCAGGCCGATCCCGGCAGGCACACCCAATAGCAGGCTGCCAACCACGGCGGCTGCGCCCAGTTCCAGGCTGGTGACAATGGCGCCGCCGAAGTTTGGCAGGATCGCCGGATACCAGCCCAGCGTGTAGCCACGCGGGGGAAACAGAATCAGCCTTTCGTCGAACACGCTGAGGTACAGCGTCAACAGCAGAGGGACGACGATGAGCACTGTCCCGCAAACGATCAGCGCCTGCACGCTGAAGCGCTCGGCGTTGCGTACGATCATGCCCTGCATGCCGCTGGTGGGCGGCATGGCGTTGCTGATGGTTGTCATGCCTCCCGATCGCGCCGTTGCTGCGATGCACGAAACTGAGCGGCGGGGCAGCGCGCTGTCAACCGCCTGATCCGTGTGGCAGTCTGCCGCCACGCGGATTCGAGCAGAGAGCACGCATGCATCCGATTGTCGTTATCCCGACCAGGCTGGGCTCGACTCGCCTGCCTGGTAAGGCACTCACCGATATCAACGGCAGCCCGATGATCGCTCATGTCTGGCGACGCGGTATGGAGGCGGATATCGGGCCCGTTATCGTCGCCTGCGGCGATCAGGCGATCGTTGATGTCATCAAGGATCTCGGTGGCCATGCGGTG
>DATJJM010000368.1:0-24216 GCA_035492535.1 Acetobacteraceae bacterium
CGCGGCCGGTGGCCACCAGGGCCATCATCAGGTGCGGCACCATCAGCAGGTGTCCGGCCTCGCCGATGCGGGCCTCGGCCTTGTCGGCCAGTTCCTCCCAACGGTTGCCGACATCGACGCCGAGCTGTTCCAGCCGCCACAACAATGCCGCGGCATTCTGCAGGTCGACATAATGATCGGGCGTCGCCTTTGTCATCGGGTCGTCGAAGTTGCGGACGTCCTGGTCGTAGCTAGCCATCACGGCGTCCACTTCGCCGAGATCGAGCCGCAGCAGCGCGCGATGCCACCAGAGATGATGGATCAGGTTGTTGCCGAGCGACCAGTTGGGCACCTGGCTGCCGAGCCAGTCGCTGCCCTCGCGCGCGCGGCAGTCGGTGTCCATGACATGCGCCTTGACGTGATGCGCGAAGTAGTTGGTTGCGTCGCGTTGCAGCGCCGCGTCGATGGCATGTTCGGCACCCTTGGTGTCGCCGACTTCCTCGTGCGCGAACGCCCAGATGGTCTGGGCGCAGTCATAGCCCGGCAGATCGGATGACCGGCGCGGCGTGACGCGATCCGCCTGCTCCAGGATCGGCTGGGTCTGGCCATGGCGGAACCAGATCGTGTCGGAGATGCGGAACGCCAGCAGATCGGTCGGATGCGCGTCGAGGATGGATGTCCAGATGCGGAACGATTCGTCGAGCGAGCCACGCTGCCAGGCGTCGACAGCGGCGAGATGCAGGCGTTCGCGGGGGGTGATGTTGGCGGCGCCGGCATGTGCGCTCGCCAGCGTGGCGTCGATCTGTTGCTTGTTGGCGGGATTGGCGGCGATCAGCAGCAGGTAGGCCTTGAGGCAGTGGCCCATGACGAAGCCGGGATCGGCGGACAGCGCACGCGCCGCCAATGTCATTGTATCGGCGTGGAATTTCAGGAAGTGCTCGACGGCGCGATCGAAGCTGGCGGCGGCTTCGGTGCTGTCGGTGGAAAGCGGCAGGCCGCGTTCGTCGGCTTTCATGCCCGTGCTCCGATCCTGATGGCCGGATCAATCCCCGGGTCAAGGCCCGGGGACATGGTCCGGCCATGACGCGAGAAGTCCGGGCTTCGCCCGGAACCGATGACGACCTTGTTGCCGCTCTCGGCACCGAGCGCATTGCGCAGCGCGGTGAGCAGGGCGCCGATCGACGGTGCGACACGCGGGGGGCGGTTGGGGCGATGCAGGAGCCAGCGCACGGGCCGCATATCGGCGGGGGCGGGTTCGACCCGGAGGGTGGTCGTATCGGCGATGATCCGCAGGCCGGTATCGGCCGCGTCGACGCGCGCTGCCACGCCCCACAGCGCGAGGCAATCCAGCAACAACGCGCGCAGTTCGGCGTTGGTCATGGTGGTACAGTCATCGACGGGGTCCGCCCCACCATTTGCGGTGAGGTGCTGATGGCCGGGTCAAGCCCGGCCATGACGGGACTGTGGAGCAACGCGGACGACGTGTCACAGCATCGGGCCTGCCAGGAGTTCCGGGGCAACCTTGCGGTGCTGCCATTTGCCGTCGGTCAGCGCGCCTTTGAACGCGCCGTCCTCCACCACCACCTTGCCGCGCAGCACCGTCAGGCAAGGCCAGGCTGCCATCTTGCGGCCTTCCCACGGCGTGTAGTCCGCCTCGTGCAGGTCTTCGGCGCGGATCACCCGGTTGTCGGCCGGATCCAGCACGCAGATATCGGCATCCGATCCGGCGGCGAGAGCGCCTTTGCGCGGATAGAGGCCCATGATCTTCGCCGCATTGGTGGAGACCAGGTCGACGAAGCGGCTGAGCGAGTAGCCGCGGTTGCCCACCATCTCGGTGTACATCAGCGAGACGCGCGGCTCGACGCCGGCATTGCCGCCGGTGGTGTCGTCGATGCGCGAGCCCTGCAGCTTCTTCGCCAGTGTGCAGCAGATCTCGTCGGTGGCGACGCAGTTGATGGCGCCGTCCAGCGTGCCGCCCCACAGCGCCGCCTGGTCCTCGGCCGACTTGAGCGACGGATAGGTGTGGTAGATCTGGCCGTTCTGGCGCTTGTAGTCCTCGCTGGTGTATAGCATATACTGATGTAGTGACTCACCGTAGATCGGCACGCCGCGTGCCCGCGCCTCGCGGATGGCGGACACGCCGCTGGCCGCCGAGGTGTGCATCATGTAGAGGGTCGCGCCGACCTTCTCGGCGAGCCGGATGACGCGGCGGAAGGAGATGTCTTCCGACAACGTGTTGTGCACTTCGGCCATGTTGGCGAAGCCGGTGCGGCCTTCGCGGATCAGCTTGCCGTACATGTGCATCACGATGTCGTTGTCCTCGGAGTGGATGACCCCGAGGCCGCCATTCGCCTTCAGCACCTGGAACACTTCCCAGATGTCGCCGAAATCCACCATGCGGCCCTTGCGCGATGGGGTGATGTCGGTGGTGAAGATCTTCACCGTGGGGAAGCCCGCCTGGATGGCCTCGGACAGCTGGCCCGGCAGTTCCAGCGGCAGCTCGCCTTCCACCATGATGTGCTGCGCGTAGTCACAGGCACAGTGGCCCTTCCAGTCGGCCTCGCGCTTCTCGATCGCGTCCCGCAGGTTCGAGCCCTGGCTGGCGCGGGTGAAGTCGATCATCGTGGTGGTGCCGCCGTGCACCGCGGCGCGGCTGACGACGTCCGGCGGTTCGGTCAGCCCGGCGCTGCCATCCGGGTTCGGCAGGTGCCACTTGCAGTGCACATGCGGGTCGATGCCGCCGGGCATGACGATCTTGCCCTTCGCATCGATCAGGCGCGCGCCGTCGGGGACAGGGAAGGTGCCGCTCGCGGCCATGGCAACGATGCGCTCGCCGACGATCGCGATGTCGTAGGCACCGACACCCTGCGGCGTCACCACGGTATCGCCACGCACCACCAGATCGACCATTGCCGTTGCCTCCCCAGGTCCGGCTGCATGGTTCCGCGTCTGGGCGGATCAGGCAAGTGACAGGGCTGGGCGAGCGAGCGGTGGGACGGTAGCCTGCTCGGTATGACGGCGTTCCGGATTCTGTTCGGCATCGATGCCCTGGCTGTGGCCGTGGTGGTGTTCTTCTTCCTGTGGGGGGTGAGCGACGGAACAGTGTCGTCGTTCAACATCCTGCTGTGGCTGGTCATGCTGGGTGGCGTCGGCGGCGTCCTGGGTGGAGGCGCGTGGCTGCGCTCGCAGGGCCACGCGCGGGTCGCCAACAGCGTGCTGCTGGTGCTGGCGATTCCCGCTATGCTGCTCGTGCTGTTCTTCCTGCTTCTGATCGTCGCGCAGCCAAGGTGGAACTGAGGGGAGGACGCCTTATCCCCGCGCGCAGAAGCACGACACGGCGACCGGCACGTCCGCCCGCGCCGTGGCGAAGGTGACGCGCTGGCGGATCAGTGCGGCCTCGACTGTTTCGCCGCGGCGATCCAGGCAATCGAGCAATCCGCGCAGCGCCCACACGTTGTCCGGATGGATCTGCGCGCGCGGCAGCGCGCCGCCGAGGCCGAGATCCTCGCGATACACCACCTCGGCTTCTGCGACGCGGCTCTGTTCCAGCAGTAGCGCACCCAAGGCGTGGCGGACGGGCTGCATCCAGCCCCACGGTTCGTCGTAGGGCAGGTCGTCTTCCAGCGCGACGGCTGCGCGCAGATGCGCGAAAGCGGCGTCGTGCTCGCCGCGGCGATAGGCGATCTCGCCGGCCAGCATCTGCTCGGCGATCGCCAGGAGCGACACGCACTTCACGTTGTGGATGTAGCGCGTGTCGGGCACGCGCTTCGCAGTGTCGCGGAACAACGCTTGCTCGGCTTCCGCCGCCGGTACGTCGCCGAGCGCGGCATGGGCGACTCCCTTGGCATAGTGCGTCATCGCCACAGTGTTGCAGTACAGCTCGTGGTCCTCCGGCAGCGGCTGGGCGATGATCTCGCGCCATTTGCCGAAGCGGATCATCACGTGCAGGCGGACGGCGACGTAGCTCTCGAAGAAGTTCGCCATCGGCGGCGAGGGAATGCGCAGGAACGCTTCCGGCATCGTCTCGATCAGTTCATCGGCGGCGGCGATCGCCGGCTCGTACTGTCCGAGAAACGTCGCGCCGTATGCCGCGAAATGATAATTGTGTATACGGTAGCCGGAGTAGAAGTTCATCGGGCCGGCCTGGTCATAGAACTTGCGGTCGGCGATGCTGGCCTTCTGGTTCCACAGCATCGCATCGCGATAGTGGCCGCACTGGATGTCGATGTGCGTCGGCATGTGGGTGAGATGGCCCATGTCGGGGCTGACCTCCCGCAGCCTGTCGCCGGTGACCAGCGCTGCCTCGGGATTTGGCGACATTTCCATCAGATGGACGTGCAGGTGCAGCAGGCCGGGATGGTCCATCGCGCCCGGCAGCGTGCTGAAGGCACTCTCGAGCACCTCGCGCGCTTCCATCGTGCCGGCGTCGGGCGCGGGTTCGCCGGTACGCAGGTCCCACATGCGCCACGGGGTGCGGTTCATGATCGCCTCGACGAAGATGTTGCGTATGTCGAGGTCGTGTGGATGCGCGCGGTGGACGCCGCGCATGGCATCGGCGAATGCATGGTTCCAGGGCGCCTGGTCGTCGATCGGGTCGCGTTGCGGATAGCGCGCGGGGAGCGCCTCGATCAGGGCACGTTCCGGCGCGGTGACGTTGGCAGCAAGCGCCAGCGCTACGCGGGCGGCGTCATAGGCGCGGCCAAGCGTTGCGGCCTTGCCGCCTGGATCCATCAGGTCCCAGGGAAAATTGTAGTTGGGACCGGCGGCATAGCCGATCCCCCAGTGCGCCATGGCACAGTTCGGATCAGCCTCGAGCGCCTTCTCGAAGCAGCGGATCGCCTCTTCGTGGTGGAAGCCGAAGCACCAGTTGAGGCCGCGGTCGAACCAGCGCTGCGCATCCGGCGAGGTGGTGGTGATTTTCCGCGCGTACGGGCCGACGTCGTAAGGATAATCCATAGTGTCCACCCCGTTGTGATGCCTGATGGCTTTAGCCTGATGGCTTTGCAACTAATTGTAACTATCGGGCGCGCCTGGCGCCATCGATTTAATCGAGCGTGGTGCGGTAGCGCAGGATGGCGAGCACGCTGATGCCCAGCACGAACAGCATCAGGGCGACCAGGCTCGGCCATGCGTCGGCGATGCCCTGGCCCTTCAGCAATGAGCCGCGGACGATGCGCAGGAAATGCGTGACCGGCACCAGCGAGCCGATCGCCTGCGCCCAGCCGGGCATGCCGGCGAACGGGAAGAAGAAGCCGGACAGCAGGAACGACGGCATGAAGTAGAATTGGGCGATGAGCTGCGCTTCCTGCTGGGTGCGGGCGAAGGTGGAGACCAGGAAGCCCAGTGCCAGGCTGCCGACGATGAACAGCACCACGCCGACGGCCAGCGCATCCCATCCGCCGGCTTCGGGCACGTCGAACAGCGCGCGCGCGAGCAGCAGGATGATGCCGGTCTGCAGGATGCCGACGCCGACATAGGGCGCCAGCTTGCCGATCAGCACTTCGACGGGACGGACCGGGGTGGCGAGCAAGCCTTCCAGCGTGCCGACCTCGCGCTCCTTGGCGAGGCTCTGCGCGGTCATGAACACCAGGGTCATGGACAGCACCGTGCCCAGCAGACCGGGGACGATATTGTACGAGGTGATGGCCTCGGGGTTGTAGCGGCTGTGCACCACCGCGGTGAATGGCGTGGCGCTCGGAGAAGGGGCGAGCGGGCCGGTCAGGTCGTGCGACAGCACGGTGGTGGGCAGTGCCGCCAGGGCGGCGATCGCGCTGCCGGTGGCGCTCGGGTCGGATGCGTCGGCTTCGACCAGGATCTGCGCGTTGTCGTGGCGCACCACGCGGCGGGTGAAGTCACCTGGGATGGTGACGCTGAAGGTGATCTTGCCGAGCGCCATCAGCCGGTCGAGTTCGGCGGCGTTGCGCGCGGTGGCGACGATGTCGAAGTAGCCGGTGTTGTGCATCGCCGCCAGGATCGAGCGGGCGAATTCCCCCTGGTCCTGCACGTGCACGCCGGTTGGCAGGTGATGCGGATTGTCGTTGATGGCGTAGCCGAACAGCAGCAGCTGCATGACCGGGATCGACAGGATCACGCTCGGCTGTCCGCGCATCATCTGGCGGAATTCCTTCACCAGGACCGCGAGGACGCGACCGAACGAGAAGCGGATCATGGCTCGTTGCCCATCATGTGGATGAACACCTCTTCCAGGGTTGGCCGTGTCTCGGTCCAGCGATAGGGCGGGTGGCGATGCGGCGCGATCGCGGCCTCGAGCGCGGTGCGATCGGTTCCGCTGACATGCAGGGCCTGGCCGAACGGCGTTGCCATCACGACGCCTGGGTCGCTCTGCAGCGGCTCGGCCAGGCGATCGGCGCGCGGTCCTTCGGCGAGGAAGGTGATGAGGCCGGCACGTTCGACCAGTTCGTCGGCAGTGCCCTGTCCGATCAGGCGTCCGCCGACGATGTATGCCACGTCGTGACAGCGTTCGGCCTCGTCCATGTAGTGGGTGGAAACCAGCACGGTGATGCCCTCGCCGGCGAGGCGGTGCAGTTCGTCCCAGAATTCGCGCCGTGCCTTCGGATCGACGCCGGCCGTCGGTTCATCGAGCAGCAGGAGGCGCGGCTGATGCAGCACGCATGCGGCGAGCGCCAACCGCTGTTTCCACCCGCCTGAGAGGGTGCCTGCACGCTGGTCGCGGCGAACCGCGAGCCCGAGCCGGTCGAGCGATTGCCGGAGCCGCTCGCGCCGCCGGTCGAGGCCGTGCATGCGGGCGATGAAGTCGAGGTTCTCCTCGACGGTCAGGTCTTCGTAGAGCGAGAAGCGCTGGGTCATGTAGCCGGTGTTGCGCTTGATCTGATCGGTCTGCCGCTGGATGTCGAACCCGAGACAGGTGCCGGTGCCGCCATCCGGCGTGAGCAGGCCGCACAGCAGGCGGAGCGTGGTGGTCTTGCCTGAGCCATTCGGGCCGAGGAAGCCGCAGATGTGGCCGGCTTCCACCTGGATCGCCACGTCGCGCACGACGTGATGCGCGCCAAAGCTTTTGTTGAGATCGCGGACGTCGATGGCCAGAGTCATGCATCGGTCCGGGCGCGAGCCTGGCCTTCACCCGTCATGACCGGGCTCGACCCGGTCATCATGGCAGGGGCGTCACGTCCACCGGCAATCCCGGCGGCAGGTTGCGGCCATCGGCGGGCAGCGCCTCGACCAGGAACACCAGCCTGTCGCGCGTGTTGCGGCTGTAGATGATCGGCGGCGTGTACTCCGGCTGCGCGCTGACATAGCTGATGCGCGCGGTCAGGCCAGGCGCACAGCCATCGCAATCGAAATGCACTGTCTCGCCGGGGCGATAGCGGGTCACCTGTGTCTCGGGCACGAAGAAGCGGAGCTTCACCTTGTCGTCCGGCAGTAGGCTCACCACGGGCTGGTTGTCCGCGGCCCACTCGCCTTTCTGGTAGAACACATCCTGCACGCGGGCTCCGGCCGGTGCCTGCGGTGTCAGCTGCGCCAGCCGGGCGGCGATGTCGGCCAACGCAGCCTGCTGAGCCGCGGACTGCGCCTTTGCCGAGGCGATCTGCGATTCCTGTGCCGCCACATCACCGCGCGCCGCGTCGGCCTGGCCGGCGGCATTCGCTGCGGTCGCTACGGCGGTATCCACCTGCTGGCGGGACACGGTCTCGGCGTTGACGCGCAGCGCGCTGCGATAGCGCTTCAGGTCCTCGGCGGCGTTGACCGCCTGTGCCTGCGCGGCCGCGGCGCTGGAGCGCGACTGCGCGAGCTTTGCCTGCGCGACCGCGATCTGCGCCTGCGCCTGCGCCAGGTTGGCCGCCGCCTGATCGCGCTGGGCGCACAGGGAGGCGTCGTCCATCGCGAACAGCGCCTGGCCGGCCGCGACGCGATCGCCGCGCGCCACGTCAAGCCGCGCGATGAAGCCGGAGACCGGGGCCGACAGATTTAGGGTTTCGCTCTCGATGTAGCCTGACAGGACGGTGCGGTCCTCGGGATGCGGCCCCCACGCCCGCCATGCCAGCCAGCAGCCGACACCCACCGCGATCAGGATCACCAGGACCTGGCGCACGCGCTTCATCGTGCGGCCTCGGTGGTTTCCTCGCTCCAGCCGCCGCCCAGCGCCTTGTAGAGCGCCACCAGGTCCTGGTTCAGCGACGCATCGGCCTGCACCGACTGGTCCTGTGCGGACGTGAGCGCCGCCTCGGTGGTGAGCACTGTGGAGAACGGGATCAACCCGGCACGATACTGGCCGCCGGCGATATCGGCGGCGGCACCCGCGGCCGACAGCGAGCGGTGCAGCGCCGCCTGCCGGTCGGTATCCGACTGGTATTGCGACAGCGCGTCTTCCACGTCCCTCAGCGCGGTCAGCACGGTCTTGCGATAGGCGAGCAGAGCCTGCTGCTGGTGCTCATTGGCGATGCCGACCTTGGCCGTTGTGGTGCCGGCGTTGAACAGCGGCCAGGCCAGGCCGGCGGTCAGGCTGAGGTTGCGGCTGCCCCAGGTCAGCAGGTTGGACAGCGCCGTGCTGATCAGCGATGGCGACGCGGTAAGCGTGATCTGCGGATAGTAGTCGGCGACCGCGACGCCGATGTTGGCCGCGGCCGCGGCGAGCTGGCGTTCGGCCGAGCGGATGTCGGGACGGCGGCGCAACAGGTCGGACGGCAGACCGGGCGGGACGGTGGGCGGCGTCGCGGTGGCGGCGGTGACGACGGGGAGGTCCAGCGTCTCGGGTGGCTCGCCCGCCAGCACGGCAAGCGCATGGCGGCGGGTTTCGATCTCTGCCTCTAACGGCGGCACCGCGGCGGCGGCGGCGGTGAGCTGGGTGTCCTGCTGGGCGACGTCGAGGCCGGTGGCCAACCCGGTGCGCTGGCGCGTCTGTACCACCGCGAGCAGGGATTGCTGGCGGGCAAGCTCTGCCTCCGCCACCTGGAGCCTCGACTGCGCGGCGCGTAGCGCGAACCAGGTGTTGGCGACCTCCGCGGTGAGCGAGACCTGGGTGTCGCGCCGGTTCCAGGTCGCCGCACCGGTGGAATCGCGCGCCGCTTCCATCCCGCGCCGGGTCTTGCCGAACAGGTCCAGCTCCCACGAGGCATCGAAGCCGAGCTGGTAGGTGTTGAAGTCGGTGCCGGGCAGGCCGAGCGACGACAGGCTGTTACCGGCGCCGCTGGACACCGCGCCGCCGGTCAGCGTGCCGAGATTGCCGAGCGAGATGGCGTTGCCGCTGAGATGGGTGCGGGCTGCCTGGTCGCTGGCCTGCAGGCTGGGCCAGAGGGGGGCGCCGGCGACGATCTCCTGCAGGCGCGCCTCGTGCACCCGGGAGGCCGCGGTGAGCACATCGGGATTGTCGCGCATCGCCTGCTCGATCAGGCGGTCGAGCTGCCGGTCGTCGAAAGCGCGCCACCATTGCGCGATGGCCGCTGCGGCCGCCGCCGGTTCTGCGCCGCTGAAGCGCGCCGGCAGGGTGGCGTCGGGTGGCTGGTAATCCGGGCCAACAGTGCAGCCCGCCAGGAAAGCGGCGAGCGACACCAGGGTGCGCATGTTGCGCATTGATCCCCCGCGCACTAAGGTCCCGGCGAATATCAGTCGCATGACCAATATCAGTCAAGTGTCTAAAGATCGGGGTGCCAGGCGGCCAGCGCAGGGCTACGCGCGCGGTGACGCGACCCGGCTGCACATCGTCGAGACCGCCATCGAGGTGTTCGGGAGCCACGGTTTCGAGGATGCGTCCACCCGCCTGATCGCACGGCGCGCCGGGGTGAACCTGGCGGCGCTGCACTACTATTTCGGCGGCAAGCGGGAGCTGTATCGCGCCTGTGCCGAGCATCTGGCGGGGATGGGGGAGGCGCGGGTGGCGCCGTTCCTGGCACTGATGGACCAGCCCGATGCGTCGCATGAGGCGCAGCTGGAGCTGCTGCACCGGCTGCTGGACGCGTTCGCCGATCGCCTGGTTGGACCGCGCGATCCGCCGGCGATGGTGGCGTTCTTCCTGCGCGAGCAGATTGCGCCCACCGAGGCCTATGACATCCTGCACCAACGTGTCATGGCGCCGCTGATGGGGGCGTGCACCTCGGTGGTGGGGCGGTTGCTCGGCCGGCCGGCAGACGCGGAAGAAACGGTGCTGCGCACGCTGGCCATTATGGCGCCGCTGATGCTGTTCCAGCGCGCGCGGGAGGTGGCATTGCGGACGCTGCACTGGCCGGACTTCGAGGGCGAACGGCTGGTGCGGGTCAAGGCGCTGGTCCGGCAGCAGGCGCAGACGATGGTGGGGAAGGAGGGGCCGGGAGGGCGGGAGCGTGCGCTCCCGGCGGCTTCCGGCAAGGGGAGGAGGAGGTAGGCTCTCCCCGGCGATCTTCTGCGAGGGAGCGGCCAGGCTTTCCGGTGGTTTACCTCCGGCCGCCGAAGATGTCGCGCAGCACGGCGCCCGCGGCGCCGGCTTCCACGGTCTGGGCGGTGCTGGCCTCCTGCCGGCCGAGATACGGCATCAGCGCGTGGGCAAGGTTCGCCATGGTCAGCGTCTGCAGCCAGATGCGTCCCGGTCCGGTCAACTGCACCAGGAACAGGCCGTCGCCACCGAAGATCACGTTGGTGATGCCTCGTGGTGATGTCGAACGACACGCTCTCCTCGAACATGCCGACGTGGCCTGGATGGACCGGCAGCGTCTCGCCGGCGGCGAGCTTGTGGGCGAGGATCTCGCCGCCGAGCTCGACCCAGGCCTGGCCGCTGCCGGTCAGCCGTTGCAGCACGAAGCCCTCGCCGCCAAAGATGCCGCCGCCGAGCGAGCGTTGCAGGGCCATGCCAAGCTCGATTCCCTGCATGCCGCACAGGAACCCGTGCCGGTGCACCAGATAGCCGCGTCCCGGCTGCACCTCGATCGGCATGATCTGGCCGGGCACCTTTGCGGCGAAGGCGACGGCGCCCTGGCCTCCCGCAGTGGCGAACTCGGTCATGAACAGGCCGCCGCCGGCAACCGCGCGGGTGATCGCGCCCCAGAGGCGGCGCGCGGCGGCTGCCGCGGTGGTGGTGCGCATCGCCGTCATCCATGAGAGTTCGCCGGGTGGTGCGACCAGCACGTCGCCGGGTTCCAGACCGATTTCCAGGACGGGCATTGTGGTTCCGGTGATACGGGACTGCATCCCGGCACCTCGGAGTCTGGATCGATGCCACTGTGGCATGACGGCGCTGACGATGTCAGGATGGTGATTGTATGGATACGTATGAATTCGACGTGGTTGTTATTGGTGCCGGCATTGCTGGATCGACGGTCGCCGCGGCACTGGCGCCGGACGACAGCGTGGCCCTGCTGGAGGCGGAAGAGGCAGCTGGCTACCACACCACCGGCCGCTCGGCGGCGATGTGGATCCAGACCTACGGGCCGCCAGACGTGCAGCATCTGACGGGCCTGTCGCGTTCGTTCCTGATGTCGCCGCCTGCTGGGTTCAGCGAGGCGCCGCTACTCTCGCCGCGCCCGGAGGTCCTGGTGGCACCGGAAGCCCAGCGCGCGGAACTCGAGACAGCGCTATCCGACGGCCTGCGTCCGCTGCCCCTGGACGAGCTCCGTGTCATGATCCCCGCCATGCGACCAGACTATGCGGTGCTGGCTGCGATCCAGGACGATGCGTTCGACATCGATGTCGCGGCGCTGCACCAGGGCTATCTGCGGCAGCTCCGCGCGCATGGCGGCGTGCTGGCGTTGCGCAACCGCGCGGGCCGCATCGAGCGCCGCAATGGCGTCTGGGAGGCGCACACCAGCGCCGGCGATTTGTTCCGGGCGCCGACAGTGGTGAATGCGGCCGGGTCGTGGGGCGACGAGGTCGCCGAGATTGCCGGTGTGGTGCCGCTCGGCCTGAAGCCGTGCCGTCGGACCGGCCTGATCATCGACCCGCAGCCCTGGCGGGTGGAGCACTGGCCGATGATCTGCGACGTGGGCGAGACCTGGTATGCGCGGCCCGAGGCGCGCACCCGGCTGATGGTCTCGCCTGCCGACCAGACGCCGATGCACGCGCATGACGTGCAGCCGGACGAGCTGGACATCGCCATTGCGATCGACCGTATGCAGATGGCGCTCGACATCGACGTGCGGCGCGTCGAGCGGAGCTGGGCCGGCCTGCGCACGTTCAGCCCGGACGGGAGCCTCGCGTTCGGCTGGGCGCCGGCTGTGCCGGGCTTCTTCTGGTGCGTGGGGCAGGGCGGCTACGGCATCCAGACGTCGCCGGCGGCCGGCCGGGTATGCGCCGACCTGATCCTGCGCCGCGATCCAGGGCCGGCAGGTGAAATCATCGCGGCGATCGACCCGGCGCGGTTCACTGCGCCGGCCGGCCGCCCGACGTAGCGAGGGATCAGACCACCCGGCCGGAGTCCGGCTCCATCAGGTGCATCTGGTTCATGTCCGCGGTCAGCGGCAGCATTTCGCCGGGCTCCGCATGGGTGGCGGGATCGACGCGGGCACAGACCGGCTCGTGGCCGATGAAGAAGTGCACCATCGTTTCCATGCCCATGGGTTCGACCACGTCGACCGGGAGTTCGACGCGCTCCCATCCGGGGCGGCCATTCTCGTGGTACTCGAACAGGTGCTCGGGCCGCAGGCCGAGGACCATGTCACGCCCCTTGTATTTGCCGTAACGTTCGGTGCGGGCCGGCGGGACCGCCAGCTTGATCTGATCGCTGACGCGCACGGAGACACCACCGTTGGTACCTTCCTCCACCCGCACGGGCAGGAAGTTCATCGCCGGGGATCCGATGAACCCTGCGACGAAGCGCGTCGTGGGGTTGTGATACAGTTCCTGCGGCGAACCGACCTGCTCGATCACCCCGTGGTTCATCACCACCACGCGGTCGGCGAGCGTCATAGCCTCGACTTGGTCGTGCGTCACGTAGACGGTTGTCGTGCGAACGGTCTGGTGCACCTTCTTGATCTCGGTGCGCATCTGCACACGCAGCTTGGCGTCCAGGTTCGACAGCGGCTCGTCGAACAGGAACACCTTCGGATTGCGCACGATCGCGCGTCCCATCGCGACGCGTTGACGCTGGCCGCCCGAGAGGGCGCGCGGCTTACGATCCAGCAGCATGCCGATATCGAGGATGCGCGCGGCTTCATCGACGCGGCGCTTGATCTCGTCCTTGGGGAACTTCCGCAACTTGAGACCGAACGCCATGTTGTCAAACACGCTCATGTGCGGATAGAGCGCGTAGTTCTGGAACACCATGGCGATGTCGCGATCGCGCGGCGGCACGTCGTTGACGACGTCGCCGCCGATCCAGATCTCGCCGTCGGAGATCTCTTCCAGGCCGGCGATCATGCGCAGCGTGGTTGACTTGCCGCAGCCCGATGGGCCGACCAGGACGACGAATTCCTGGTCAGCGATCTCCAGGTCGATGCCCTTCACCGCTTGCACGCCGCCCTCGTAGTTCTTGACTACCTTGCGGCACGAGACTTCAGCCATGGTCTTGTCGTTCCCTTTTGTGGTTGCGATGAAAGTTAACCTCTGTGGTGTCGGCCGTCAGGCCGCCCACGTTCTTGTCCACGAGGGAGGGTTAGAGCAGGTCGCCGGGCGGCGTCCAGACCGCCCACGGCCGTCCACCCGAGACCGCCACAGGCGAATCCCAGGACCGACCGACGACAATGTGACGAGATGCAGCCTCGTCATCGACGCGCCTCCCATGCCGTACGGTTTCGACCGACGGCTGTAAACAAGCCAGACACCTGCCCGTGGCGGTTTTATTCCGCCCCTCGACGCCCGTGTTGCCCTAAGAACGAAGGCGATCGGGCGTCATATTGTTGGTCTGCCACGCTAGCGGCTGGCCGTGCGATGTGCAATGGCGACGTTGCGGCAGTTTCGCACGAAACTGTCGAGCGTCCGGTCAGGCCACGAGCGCCAGGACGCGGTCGATGAAAGCGTCCGTGTTGCCCAGATAATTTGCGGGATCGGTCAATTGCCGAAGCGCGGCGTGGTCGAGCCTGCCGGCGATTTGGGGGTCGCGCGCGAGGGCGCCGGCGAGCGTGATGCTGTCGGCCAATGCGATGTCGCATGCGTGCTTCACTGCGTGATGGGCGGCTGTGCGGCCAAGTTCGGGCGCCAGCCCCATCATCACGGCTTCGGCAACGATAAGGCCGTGCGTGCGATCGAGATTGCTCCGCATGCTGGCGGTGTCGGCCACCATGCCTTCGGCAATGACGCCGGCATGTTCGAGCGCACCGTGGGTCAGCACGAAGGCCTGTGGCAGCGCCAGCCATTCGGCCTGCCATGCGCTGGTCGGGCGTTCCTGGTCCGCCGCCATGGCACCGAGCATGACCGGCACCAGCGCATGCACATTGCGCGCGGCGGCGACGATGTAGGTGCTCGAAATCGGATTGCGCTTCTGCGGCATGGTTGACGAGGATCCTCGCCCGGCAACATAGGGCTCCGACACTTCGCCCACTTCTGTCTGCGTCAGCAGGATGATGTCGGTGGCGAACTTCGCCAGGCTGCCGCAGACCACGCCAAGGAACGCGACGGTCTTGGCAAAGCCTTCCCGGTTGACATGCCAGGGAGCGGCGGGTGCAGCCAGTCCCAGTTCCTCGGCCAGTGCCTCCATGACGGCGATGCCCCGATCGCCGAGCGAGGCGAGCGTGCCGGCGGCGCCGCCGAAACTGACCTGCTCGACGCGCGGGCGCAGCTCAGTGAGGCGTTGAATGTGGCCGATCAGCGGCTGGACCCAAATGGCGCATTTCAACCCGAGCGTCGTCGGCAGCGCCTGCTGGAGATAGGTGCGTCCGGCCATCACCGTGCGGCGGTGCCGATCCGCCTGCGCAGCAAGTGACGTGACGATGGCGAGCAGGGAGTCGCGGATCAGTACCAGGCCGTCGCGAATTTGCAGCACGATGGCGGTATCGACGATATCCTGTGTCGTGGCGCCCCAGTGGGTCCACGCCCCAGCCTCCCTTGCGGCGCGCGACAGGCTGGTGACCACCCCGACGACGGGGGCACCAACGTTGCGCGCGCTGGCGGCCAACTCGGTGATATCGAGGTTGTCGATATGCGCGGCGCGTGTGATGGCGTGAGCAGCCTCGGCCGGGATGATCCCCAGTTTCGCCTGCACCCGGGCAAGGGCGGCCTCAACATCCAGCATGCGCTGAAACAGGGCATGCTCGTCAAAGACAGCGCGCATGCCATCGGTGCCGAAGAGCGTGCCGAACGCTGGGCCGTCGGCTGGATTTGTGGGCATTGCGATCTACTGGCCTCCACGACATTGACCCGGCATGACACCAGGCGGCAATGACCGGGCTGGCGGCCGTATCGTGCGGCGTCGCCAGGGAATTGCGGGTGTTCAGCCTAGCAGCGCTTCGAGCGCCTGCGCTCGGTTGATATGCACCGACAGCACCGTGTCCAGTCCGGATACCTTGAAGATCTGGATAATTTGCGGTGGAGCGAAAATCGACAGCTTGCCCCCCTTTCCCGCAAGGCGTTTTGCCGTCACCAGAATGGCGCGCAGTGCGGCGCTGCCAATGAATTTGACGCCTGACATGTCCACCAGCACCCGCTCTGATCCGAGCAGGCTGGCTTCGTTGAGCTGGTTCTGGAGTGCCGCCACCGAGGCGGCTTCAAGCCGCCCTCCCAGTGGTAGGACCGTTTCCTTCATGGCGCCGACCATAACGATGGCACGCGCGAAACAGAAGCGGTGGCTATGCGAGCGATCGTCCTGACAACCGCTCCAGAACGCGGAGCGGTGAGCGTTCCGGATGAGCCATGGAGGAGATCGGTAAGTGAAACGTTTGCTCCAGTGCGCAATGCCCTGCCAGGGCGGCGTGCAGAACCTGATCGGTGAAGCAGACCCATGTCGAGCCTGCCGGAAATTCTATGTCGGCGCGTGGTGCTGACGACTGGTATGTCGAATCCAGCTTTCCGGTGTCATGCAATCGCAGCATGATCCGATCGTATTCGCTGCGACGTCCTTTGGTGAGCCCCAATCGTTCCAGGAACCACGCGGTACCGGAGAACGCGTGCCCTGTACGCGGCAGAAACCGGCGCGCAAAGTCAGCAAACGGCTCGCCGACTCGCCATGCCCGTGCGATGCCATCCGGCGCCACGTTGCAGAACAGCCGCAGAATGCGCCGGCCGTTCATTGGTCGGCTTGGAAACGCGTCCACATGCAGCAGCCGGTCGTCGTGCCGCGGTGAGTAGTCGCGTCCGGCGATTTCCGCGGGCCGGAAGCTGGTTCGCGCGCGTTGCAGGCCCGTCGCGTAGCCGGGCAGCAGGTCGCGCAGGAGAGCCTCTGCCGCATCGCCGAACCGACGCAGCATCTCTTTCAGGCAATCGGCCTGGGGTCCAGACAGCGATGAGTTCGCAAGGTCGCCTGTCGCAGGATCGTAGCTGATGTTCTTCCGCTCGCTGCCCATGATCGAAGGCGACAACAGGAATGCCTCATCCGGCGACATGCCGAATGGCAAGTCGGCCAGCAGCACGCGCCCAGATTCCAATGCCTCGGTTGCCTGCGTACATACGGCTGTATTGAAAGGTCCTTGCCACGTATGTAGTGGCAGTCGTTCGATCACCTCATGTGTATTCATCGCTATTCGTGCACCAGCACCCAATCGTTGATGAAACTGGCCAGGCCATTGGCATGGAAGTCCCGGCGCAGCGCGGCTTCGTCGTAGTCCTCGCACACCCAGTCGAGGAAGGGCTTTCGTCCCTCCGCCACCCGGGCGTAATGATGGAAAAAGGCATCGAGAATGCCCGTCTTCGCCTGCCTGATGTGGCCGAAGCGCAACGAAAGCTGCTGCAACGCCTGGTGGGCAGTGCCGCCCTGGAACAGAACGAATAATCCTGCAGCCAATCCCGCCCGATCAGCACCCGACTTGCAATGGATCAGTGCCGGCGCACGCATCTGCCGGTAGATATCCTGCAATCGCAGTATACGCTCGCGTTGCGGCGCACCGCGGCTCTCGAGTGCCATATCGACGAAATCGAGCCCCAGCTCGTTCGCCGCCGCTCGGCTCAACGCATCCGAACCATTGCCCGTCCGGCCGCGCAGGTTGATCAGTGTCTTCAGACCCAGGCGGCGGGTCATCGCGGCGAGGTGCGCAGGTGTGGGATGGTTGGATCGATAGAGCCGACCCGGCGCGACCGCGGCAAAATTCGTCCAAACCAGGCGAAAGACCGCATGGTCGACGAGCAGCGAATCAACCCAGGCTAGCGCACGACCCCGGGCGGTACTGAGATCGCCGCGGAAGATGCTGTCCATCGAGCCCTATTGCGATTTGATGTCAGGGTATAAGGCCATGCCACAGGGTAAAGCGCAACCTGAGCGCGACTCTGCGCCGATTGCATGGCCGACCTACGTATTTTTGCGTAGCTGCGGTCGGCGCTTCGTCAAGGTCTGGCTAACCTTAAGGAAGCAGAATCCCTTTCGAAAACGATGATCGTCCAAAAAAGGTCAGGCTCATGCGCACGACGGCAGAAGATCTCACTGCGTGCTTTGATCCAAACCGCGATACCGCGGAAGCACTTCACCTCCGCCATTTTGTGCACCGCCAACGCTGTGAAGCCCGCCTGAAGCTCAGTCCCGCCGACATCGAGAACATGGTTGCCGGCTTTCTGGCCTCTCATGGCAGTGCCACGGTGTGCCCTACGGCCTATGCATTGCCATCGCGGCAGTACCGCCTTCGTAAGGCGTGGTAGCAGGATGCTGCGATGTCTGACGAAGAACTCATAGACGCGTGTCACGCCGCGCTTCGCAACTACGAATGCGCCGTACACGGCAATCGCGTCGACGCCTTTGTCCAGCTTGCCTCCGCACAGATGGCACTCATCGGCCGATTCGGTTCCAGCGACTATCTACAGCACTATTGTCGGCGCCATACCGTTGACACGGCCGACCTGATCGCCTGTGGAGTGGCAACGGATCGGTCCTTGGGGGCAGAACGGCGGATCGCCGGCGGCTGAGACACCCCTCAATTGCCTTGACGAGGCAGGCGCATCAGAGGCGCAGTGCGCCTGTGCACAGCAGCCGTCAACCCGCACTGCCCCTGTTCCGCGGACCGCGCTACGTTCCGGCGGACTTCCTGGTTTCGGCGTCGAACGCCGAGGCTGTCGTCTGGCTGAACAAGGCCGCGGAATGGCCGGGCGGACGCCTCGCCATCTGGGGGGAGGCCGGCTGCGGCAAGACCCACCTGCTGCACGTCTGGACAGAGAAGAGCGGGGCCATGATCTGGCACGGCCCTGATCTGCGGGCGTTTGCGGACCTGCCGCCGGATGGCATCGCTGTTGATCATGCGGATGCGGCTGACGAGACCGCGCTGTTCCACGTGCTGAATGCCGCCGGCGAGGCCGGCCTGCCTCTACTGCTTGCCAGCCGCGCCGCGCCGGCGCGCTGGCCGGTCCAGTTGCCCGACCTGCGCAGCCGGCTGCGCGCCATTACGGCCGTGCAGATTGCCCCACCTGATGACTTGCTGCTGCGCGCCCTTCTGCCGCGCCTGCTCGCCGAACGGCTGATCCGCCTGCCGGAACCGGTCCTGGTGTGGCTGCTCAACCGCCTCCCGCGCACGGTGCCCCTGCTGGCGGAGGCGGTGGACCGGCTGGACGCCGTCTCCCTGGAGCATCATCGTGACATCACGGTTCCCATGGCGCGCAAGGTGCTCGCTGGTCTGTTGGCCGAGGAGGCAGATGAAATTTCAAGGACACAGGCAGTCCCCTCGCAGGAGGAGCCGCGTCTCCTGTAGGATCGGCAACATGAGCACGTCAGATGGAGCCGTGATGGCGCCCGGTAACGATGGAGCCGTGGCCGAACTGGTTCGGCCAGTCGCACCCGCCGCCGAAGCGGCTATTCGTCCGGACAATCCGGATCGCTTCATCAATCGCGAGCTATCCTGGCTCGATTTCAACCACCGCGTGGTGGAGGAGGCAGAGAACCCGCGCCATCCCCTGTTGGAGCGCGTCCGCTTCGTCTCCATCAGTGCCTCCAACCTGGATGAATTCTATTCCGTGCGCGTCGCCGGACTGATCGGCCAGGCGAAGGCTGGCGTCACGGCGATCTCACCCGATGGTCGCACCCCCGCCCAGCAACTGGCCGAGATCAAGGTCCGCGCCGAGTCACTGCTGGCCGAACAGCAGCGCGTCTGGCGCGAGCTACGCGGCCTGTTGCGGGGCGCGGGGATCGAGGTCTGCGAGACCGATACGCTGACTCCGGAGGATGTGCAGTGGCTCGAGCACTGGTTCATGGAACGAGTGTTTCCGGTCCTGACGCCACTCGCGATCGATCCGGCACACCCGTTTCCGTTCATCCCCAATATGGGCCTCGTCATGGCTCTGCTGCTGTTGCGTGAGGAAGACGGCCAGACGATGCGCGGTCTGTTGCCTCTGCCGAGCCAGGTCGATCGGTTCGTGCGGCTGCCCGGCGCCACGGGCGAGTCGATTCGCTTCGTCCTCTTGGATGATCTGGTCACGTTGTTCCTGGACCGGCTGTTCCCCGGCTTCCGTATCACGGGCCAGGGCACGTTCCGCCTCATCCGCGACACCGACGTGGAATTCGAGGAAGAAGCGGAAGATCTCGTCCGCTCCTACGAGACCGCCCTGAAGCGCCGCCGCCGCGGCGTGGCGATCCATCTCGGGATGGATGCGAAGATGCCGGAGGAATTGCGTGCGCTGGTCGCCGCCGAGCTCAGCGCAACGCCGGACGAGACGCACATCGCTGAAGGCCTCCTTGGCGTCGTCGACCTGAAACAGTTGATAGTGGACGACCGCCCGGACCTGCTGTTCCCGCCCTACACGCCGCGCTTTCCCGAGCGCATCCGCGATTTCGGCGGGGATTGTTTCGCCGCGATCCGCGCCAAGGACATTATTGTCCACCATCCGTTCGAGAGCTTCGACGTCGTGGTCCAGTTCCTGCGTCAGGCGGCGCGCGATCCCAATGTGATCGCGGTGAAGCAGACGCTATACCGGACCAGCCGCGACAGCCCTATCGTGCACGCGCTGATCGAGGCGGCGGAGGCCGGCAAGTTCGTCACCGCGGTGGTGGAACTGCGCGCGCGTTTCGACGAAGAGGCAAACATCCGGCTGTCGCGCGAGATGGAAGCCGCCGGCGTCCAGGTCGTGTTCGGTTTCGCCGAACTGAAGACGCACGCGAAACTGTCACTGGTGGTGCGGCGGGAGGGTGCCAGCGTGCGCTCCTATGCGCATTTTGGCACCGGCAACTACCACCCGATCACCGCGCGTATCTACACGGACCTGTCGTTCTTTACCACCGACCCCGACTTGACCCGCGATTCCGCTCGGCTGTTTAACTACCTGACCGGCTATGCACGGCCGGAGAGGATGGACGAGATCGCCTTCAGTCCGCTGACGATGCGTGCGACGCTGACGGAGCTGATCCGCAAGGAGATCGCATTCGCCATGGCCGGCAAGCCGGCCACGATCTGGCTCAAGATGAACTCTCTGGTCGATGAGCCCCTGATCGACCTGCTCTACGAAGCGTCCTGTTCCGGCGTGAAGGTGATGGGTGTGGTCCGCGGCATTTGTTGCCTGCGCCCTGGCGTGCGCGGCCTATCGGAGAACATCCGGATCAAGTCCATTATCGGGCGGTTCCTTGAACACGGCCGTATCCTGGCGTTCGGCAATGGCCACGCGCTGCCGAGCCGGAACGCGCGTGTGTACATCAGCTCGGCCGACTGGATGGTGCGTAACATGGATTGGCGCGTCGAAACGCTGGTGCCAATTCACAATGCGACAGTCCATGCCCAGGTGCTTGATCAGATCATGGTGACCAACCTGAAGGACTCCATGCAGTCATGGGAACTGCACAGCGACGGCACATGGCAGCGCGTACCGCGGGCAAAGAAGCCGGTTTCCGCTCACGATTACTTCATGACCAACCCGTCACTCTCCGGTCGCGGCTCCGCGTTGCATGGGACTGCGGTCGCGTCGCCGCTTGCGAATCATCGTCGTCAGGATCGCGTACAGCAGGATTGATCGCATGCCGTATACGCCTCCCGTCGATGCGCCGCGCTGCGCAGTGGTTGACCTTGGATCAAACTCCGTGCGCCTCGTGGTGTACGAGGGCCATTGCCGCAACCCGGTCGGGATCTTCAACGAGAAGGCCGTGTTGCGCCTTGGCCGCGGCCTGCAGTCGAGCGGACGGCTTAACGACGAGGGGATGGCGCAGGCATTCACCGTGCTGCATCGCTATTACGCGATTGCACAGGCGATGGGGGCCGAACCGTTCGAGATTCTCGCGACAGCCGCGGTCCGTGACGCCCGCAACGGCCCGGATTTTGTCGCCGCCTTGAAGGCGCGGATGCCGGCGGTGCCAATCCGCGTGCTGTCCGGCCTTCAGGAGGCTGAATTCTCGGCGATGGGCGTGTTGTGTGGCATCCCCACCGCTGACGGCATCCTGGCGGACATCGGCGGTGGATCGTTGGAAATGGTGCGGCTGGATCGTGGTTCCCGAGGAGTGTCGCAAACCCTGAGCCTCGGCGCGATCCGTCTGGCCGAACGGGCAGACGGCGATCCGGCCCGCGCCCGCGCAATCGCCGAAGCAGACCTGGCCACCGTGCCCTGGCTGATCGAGGGAGCCAACCGCGACCTCTATTTGGTCGGCGGTGCATGGCGCGCACTAGCGCGTATCCACATGTCGCAGACTGGTTACCCGTTGCAGATGGTGCATCACTACACGGTCAGCCGCGAGGAAGCGCGCGACCTGACCGGCGTGATCGCCGGTGCCGGCCGCCGCGCATTGGAACGTTTGCCAGGCCTGTCGCGTCGCCGCATCGATGACCTGCCCTTTGCCGCGGTAGCGCTGCGCCGCGTGCTGCGCGCGACCGGTGTGCGGCGCGTGGTGTTCAGTGCCAGCGGCCTGCGGGAAGGCTGGTTCATGCAGCGCATGCCGGACCAAGTCCGCAAGCAGGACCCTCTGCTGGCGGCCGGGCGGGAACTCGCGGCCCGCCTGGGCCGCGACCCGAACCTTCCGCCGGCTCTGATGCTGTGGACCGATCCGCTGTTTCCGGGCGAAACAGGCGAAGCGCGGCGCCTGCGCGAAGCTGCCTGCTGGATGTCCGATATCGGCAGCCACGACCATCCGGAATTCCGGGCTGAACAGGCCTTCCTGCGCGTGCTACGCCAGCCCGGTATCGGCCTGGACCACCACGCGCGTGCCTTCCTCGCCCTGGCGATCGCGATGCGCTACGAGGTGGACGGCGACGCCGACTTTCTGCGCCCGGCGCGCCTTCTCCTCGACGTCGCAGCGACGCATCGCGCGGAGATGCTGGGGGTGGCTTTGCGCCTTGCCTACACGCTGTCCGCCGGCACCACCGACCTTCTCGCCGGCACCGAACTGCGGCTGATGGGAAGCCGCCTGATCCTGCTCCTCCAGGAGGATAGCGGCGTGTTCGCGGGCGAGAGCGTGATGCGCCGCCTCGATAGGTTGGCGCAGGCCGTTGGCCTGGAGGCCGCGACTGAAGCGACGCGTGAGAAGGCGGCATGATCCGTCCCGCGCAGTCGGATGACGCTGATCCCGTGCGGGAGGTCGTGCACGCTGCCTACCGCCATTATATCGCACGGATGGGCAAGCCGCCGGGCCCGATGTTGGACGACTACGCACAGCGTATAGCGGACAGACAGGCGTGGGTTATGGACGATGCGGGGCGCATCACAGGTGTTCTTGTATTGGAAGAAGCGTCAGAAGGCCTGCTGCTCGACAACATCGCTGTTCTGCCGGACCAGCAAGGCAAGGGGGTCGGCCGCGCTCTGCTGGAATTCGCCGAAACCGAAGCGCGGCGAAGGGGCTTTCTCACCATCTATTTGTATACACACGAACTGATGACCGAGAATATCGCGCTGTACACCCGCATCGGCTATGTCGAAACGCGCCGGGTCACGGAAAAGGGCTACGACCGCGTCTACATGACGAAGCAGCTCTGACGCGGTAGAGAGGGGTCACTCCGCCGCAGCCAGCCTAGGCTTGGCAGGCCGATCGCGATGCCCGCTCAATTCCGCCCCGGCCGACTTGTCCAGCCGGCTGCTCAACAGCGGCGCCAACAGCGAAATCGCTGCCACCACCAGGAACGCCACCGAAAAATCCGAAAGCGCCAACTCCGTGTGCCCCAGCAGATGTTCAGAAACAGCCAGTACCGCCGCCGAGATCGCAATCCCCAGGGTCAGCGACATCTGCTGGAATGTCGTATAGAAGCTCGTCGCCGTGCTCATCTGAGGCCGAGGCACATCGGCGTAGGCGATCGTGTTGTAGGCCATGAACTGCAGCGACTGGAAAAACCCGTTCAGCAGCAGCACGACGTAGATGAATATCACCGGCCAACTTGGCCTGAACGCCGCACTGGCAGCGAGCAGCAGCGTCGCCACGAGCCCGATCCACACGAGAACATTCCGGAACCCTAGCCGCCGCAGGATCCTCGGCGCGCAGAGGCGCATCGCCAGGGACCCGATCGACGTCACGAACGTGATTAACCCGCTCTGCGCCGCGCTCAGCCCGAACCCCAGTTGCAGCATCATCGGCAGCAGGAACGGCATCGCGCCGACTGCAATACGCGACAGTGAGCCGCAGATCACGGACATGCGGAACGTTGCAATTTGCATCATGCGAAAATCGAGCATCGGCTGCGGACAACGACGCGCGTGCCAGACATACAGGCTCGCGGAAACAACGCCAGCGCCGACCAGCCCCAAGGTAATTCTTGCCGAACCAACACCGCGGCTCGCCATCTCGATTCCGAACATGAGCGACGCAAGCGCAGTCCCCGACAACACCAGGCCGAGCAGATCGAACCGCGTACGCGTCGGCTCTCGCATCTCCTCGATATACCGTGTGACTAGGATGATCCCGGCAATCCCGATCGGCACGTTGATGTAGAAAATCCAGTGCCACGACAGATATGTGACAATGAACCCGCCAACCGGCGGTCCCAGGATCGGCCCGATAGTCGCCGGAATCATGAGCCAGGCCATCGCGTTGACCAGCTCCGACTTCGACACCGCGCGCAGCATCACCAGGCGCCCCACGGGCGACATCATCGCCCCGCCGACGCCCTGCAACATCCGCGCCGCCACCAGGAACGAAAGTGTCGGCGCCTGTGCGCAGCCGATCGAGCCCAGCGTGAACAGCCCGATCGCCGCCCGGAAGACGGTGCGTGAGCCGAAACGATCAGCGACCCTGCCGCTGGCGGGGATGAACATCGCCAGTGTCAGCAGATAGCAGGTGAGAGCCACGTTCATGTGCAGCGGATCGGCGTGGAAGCTGCGTGCCATCGAGGG
>DATJJM010000369.1:0-32580 GCA_035492535.1 Acetobacteraceae bacterium
TATGACCCGCTGTGCGATGAAGGCGTGGCCTATGCCGAGCGGCTTGAGCGCGAAGGCGTGCGAGTGATCCACTTGCACTTCTCCGACCAGTTGCACGGGTTCGTCGGTCAGGGGCGCATCATCCGAGCGGGAACCATGGCACTGGACATGATGGCCGCGGCGCTGAAGCGGGCGCTGTGGCCCTGACGGTCACGCAGTCACTTTCGTCCGCACGCCCACCATCTGCAGCGCAAGGTCGGCCATGCGCTCGCACATCTCCGAGAGAGGCAGGCGCCCCTCCGGCCGGTGCCACGTATAGGCCCAGGAAATCATGCCCCCGATCGCCAGTGCGCCAAGGCTGACATCCTTCAGTTCGAACTCGCCGGCGGCAACGCCATCGGCCAGCAGGTTGGACAGCAGGCGATCGAATTTCTTTCGCAATGCGTTGATCTCGGCCAGAGCCGCCGGCTCCAGGTTCTTTTCCTCCCGGAAGTAGATCGCGATATTGGCCTGCCGCGACAACACCACTTGCGTGAAGTCCACCATCGCGCGCCGCAACCTCTCGGTTGGCGTGCCGGAGCTTTTCGAACCCCGCGTCACCGCATCCAGCGACAACTCGATCGTGGGCTTGCACAGTGCGGCCAGCAGTTCGGTCTTGCTGCGGAAATGCGTGTAAATGAACGGCTTGGTCACGCCCAGCTCCGCAGCGATGTCGTCGAGTGTGGTGCCGGTGAAGCCGCGCTCATAGAACAGCTTGACCGCCTCCTCGAGAATTCGCTCGCGCTTGTAGGCCAGTATTTCCTCGCGCATAGCCCGCTGGTCCATTGTGCAGCCTGTTATGCTAGCCTTTCTGCTGGATGATTGGAAGAAACTCAGCCAAGGAGGGAACGATGGCCGGTCTACTGGAGAGCAAATCAGCATTGATCACCGGTGGAGGCGGCGGCATCGGCCGCGCCACGGCGCTGGCGTTCGCGCGGGAAGGCGCACGCGTCGCCGTCGCCGACGCCTCGGAACAGACAGCCCGCGAGACCGTCGCGCTGATCAACGCCGCCGGTGGCCAGGCCATGACGCTGACTAGCGATGTCACGGATGCGAGCGCGGTAGAAGCGATGGTCAAGTCGGCCGTTGCTGCCTACGGACGGCTGGACTGCGCGTTCAACAATGCCGGGATTGCCGGGTTCCAGGTGGACGCGGCGGGTAAGAAGACGGCGGATTGGTCCGAGGCATCATTCGATCGGATGATCGGTGTCAATCTGAAAGGCGTCTGGCTGTGCATGAAATACGAGCTGGCACAGATGGTCGCGCAGGGCGGTGGAGCGATTGTCAATACAGCCTCTATTGCGGGGCTTATCGGACTGCCCACGTCGTCGGCTTATGTGGCGGCGAAGCATGGTGTGGTTGGACTGACCAAGACCGCGGCGCTGGAATATTCCGATGACAGAATACGCGTGAACGCCGTATGTCCCGGGTACATTGAAACCAACATGACGGCGGACACCATGCGTCGCCGCGGTGCCGAGATCATGGCCAAGGTGCCGTTCAACCGCATGGGCAAGCCGGAAGAGATCGCAGAGATGGTCGTGTGGCTGTGCTCCGACCGCGCATCCTATGTCAGCGGCGCGGCATATAATGTTGATGGGGGCTACATGGCGACCTGACGCCCCACGTCAGGCGTTGGTGATCCCGCCATCGACCGTGATCGTCTGGCCGTTCACATAGGACGAGTCGCGCGAACAAAGAAACCGGATCACCGACGCCACCTCGGCCGGATGCCCGTAGCGCTTCACCGGGATCTCGTCCTTATACGCCTCGCCGCGTTCTGCAATCGTATCTACGGCCATGCGCGTGTCGATCAGACCCGGCGCAACCGCATTGACCAGCACGTCCGGCGCAAGCCGGCGTGCCAGCGACCGGGTCAGCCCAACCAGCCCCGCCTTGGCAGCGGCATACGGCGGATATCCCGCACTGCCACGTCGGTACGCGACCGAACTCGTCAGCACGATCCGCGCCGGCCCGTCACGCTTGTCGTACCGTGTCGAAAACGCCACCGCGAGATCGTACGCATTGGTCAGGTTGGCGGCGATCGCGCGGTTCCAGACGCCGTGATCGTTGGGATCGAATGGATCGCGCTCGAACAGGCCAGCCAGATGGATCAGTGCCCCCACCGGCCCGCCAGCCGCATCCAGCGCAGCAGCACACGCTTCGGGCGTCTCCAGCGAAGATCGCAATGTCGCAATGCGCGCGGTGCCGAGCGTCTCACGAGCCCGCGCCAGGCCTTCCTCGTCGATGTCCACCAGCACACAATGGGCACCATGATCCAGCATCGTGCGAGCGGTCTCCAGACCGATTCCTCCGGCACCACCCGTTATGACAATGCGTTTCCCAGCGAATTCTGCCACCGCACTCGCCCCTTCGATTGCATAGACTGCAGTCTAGCATGCAGTCACCCAAGAGCGTCAGGCGACAATTCTGGCACAATGGGGCTATGCGGCCGCGATCTGTGGCGAGGCGTCTTCCTCTGATGGCTTGACGCTGGAGCGCAAATCCTGCTTGAGGACGCCAGACGCCAATCTGGCTTTGATATGAGCGGTCCGCTGATAACGGGATCCCTCGAAATCACTGAGTGTAAGCCCGGTCGCGACGAACGACTCGTAGAGCTCACGGGCACCCTGGTGGACGTCCCAGCGCGGTTTGAAATCCGGCAGCACCCGAGCAATCCTGTCAAAGTTGACTCTGTACGACCTTTTGTCGGGACCAGCGCCGGAAGCGATTTCCACATGGCAGCCCGGCACGACGCTGGCAACTGCGTCTGCGATGTCACGAATTTGGTAATTCTGATCCGTTCGCCCCACATTGAACGCCAAGCCCGTGATGGCTTTCGGATCAGCGCGCAAGGCAGAAATGAAGGCCCGGCTGATATCTTCAATGTGGACTATGGGTCGCCAAGGCGTTCCATCGGATTTGAGCAAAATTCGCCCCGTTGTAAATGCGCAGGCGACGAGGTTGTTCAGAACAATATCGAGGCGAAGTCGTGGCGACACACCGTAGGCAGTTGCTGGCCGCATGAATGTCGGGCAAAAGCCTTCATCAGCGAGGCATCCGATGTCGCGTTCGGCGCGCACTTTCGACTCGCCGTAGACCGTTACGGGGTTGACCTCGCCAGTCTCGTCAATTGTGTGCTCGCCGGCCGCACCGTAATTGCTGCATGACGAGGCCAGAAGAAACCGACGAACTCCAGCCTGTTTCGACAACCTCGCCAAGTGGACGCTTCCCCCATGATTGATATCACTGGTGATGGCCGGATTGAGGTCAGCAAGCGGATCATTCGAAAGAGCGGCTAGATGGATGCACGCATCGAAACCTTTCAAATCATCCAACTCAACATCCCGCACATCCTTTTGGAGAGCGGGTACAGCTGCCATCGTGCCGCCGCCAGAATAAGCGCAGCTTTCGTATAAACCACTATCGAGCCCTGTGACGTCGTAGCCTGCAGCCTGCAACATTGGCACCATCACAGACCCGATATACCCGCGATGGCCGGTGACCAGGATCTTCATTTCCTAGCTCCAAAACAGTTCTACGCCGATCGACTATTATGGCACTGGCAGACACTCACCACAATCAGGACGCATGGCGCACTACCTTGAGTAGCACCCATTCAATTTCAGCGACAGCGCTGATCAGCACGGCTATCCACCCCTGCCTGCCTCTGGTCACAGGCAAAAACGCGATGCCGTCAACATGCACCGATCCAGTTTAGTTGATCGCGCGCTGCTATGGCCGTTGGAGTGTCCATGATGTACGCAAAGGTTGTCTGTGATGTACGCGCGGGTCACGTGCACGATGCATCTCTTTCAGACCCCGGTACCCAAGGGGCATGGTGCTTCCTCCGTTCTCGCTCACATCTCCGCACTTTTAATTGCGAGGTGACGATGACCGTGTTCAACCGGTGTGGGTTGCGTCAGTATCAATCTGTCCACATGAGCGGAAACTGGCAGCGTGTGACAAATGCAATCTGGCACGTCCTATGTGCGGTGCTGCTGATCGGGGCGGCGGGCATTCCACTTGCCCCCGAGGCAATCGCCGCTTCGGCCGACGGCCCGACCACTCCAGGTCAGACCCTGCTTGGCGCCTATATCGGCGATCCCGGCGACCCGCATTCGCCATGGGAACCTAATCTCATCACGTTCACGTCCGCCATGGGTCAGCCGCCAAAGATCGTGCTGCAGTATACGGACTTCAATTATGTAGATTGGAAGGATCTGGAACGCCTTGCGTCGGGAACGCTCGTGCCAAACATGAAGCGCTCCGCGAAATTAAAAGATATGGTGCCCATGATCGGCTTATTCCTGGCAACCAGGGCTACCAATGCAGCGACGAGTTATACCAATTTGGCCGCCGGCAAATATGACAGTTACCTGGTCGGCTTCATCAATGCTTACAAGAAAGCTGGCTTTACCCAGGTATACCTCCGACCCGGATGGGAGATGAACGGCACCTGGTTCCCCTGGCTGACGAACACGCCTGAGCTTCAACGGGGCTTCGTCAGCGCATGGCGCCGCCTCTATACAGTGGTCAAATCAGTGACGGGCATCAACGTGACCGTAATATGGAATCCGACCGCAAACACTTCAGATTACATGAGCATTTACCCTGGGGATCGCTACGTCGACATGATCGGCATCGACACGGGAGGCTACTACTTCGCCAACGTAGCCAGTGACCAGCCGCTTGACACCCAAACGTTTTCTGTTGCGACAGCAGCGCGTATGTGCCGCGAACGCAATAAGCCGATGTCGTTCCCCGAGATCTACGACCTGGCCGTGATGATGGACGGAACCATCAACAAAACCGAGACGCAGGTCTTCTTGAACAATGTCATTCAGGCACTGAGGAACAACCCGGGAGTCTATGTTCACGACGTGGAAATTTGGAGCGACATATCCGGGAGTGACAACGGCAGCTCCAGGTGGGCCGATCAACCTGATTTGGTCCCAATCTGGAGGAGCTTTTGGGACAGCGTCCAATCACTGCCGCCGCCGTAACAGCCCGTCCTGCATGGCCTGGTTGCCTGCCATAGATTCCGATTTATGGGGCAAATCATAAGATCCAGCGTAGGTTTTCCAGAGAACTCGTCGTATTTTGCCTCCGTCGTCTATACCTGCGGGGAGATAAGCTTCGATGGTCCCACTCGACTATCCGACAGAACCATTGGTCCCGCTTCGTGGCAGCCAGACCGATCAGTTGCGAGTCGTCCGCGGCTGTCTGCTTACCATGATCTTCGTTTCGGTATTTTTGCAACGATTCGCATTTGGGTTTGGCAAGGTTACGGTCCCGCTGGGCCTGTTCGTCAACCTCGCGGTGCTAGTCTTACTTACCCTGCTTCGACGGACCAATGTCGACCCACTCCGCAGCTCCCTGGTGTTTCTGTTTATCGCCTACGCCGCGCTATCCGTGGTGTTCAGTGCAGGTGGCGGCACTTTGACGTCGGTCATCTTCGCCGCAACGATGTACATTCCCTTCTCATTGGTGCTACGATCAGGCGACGCCTTGTTCATGGACTGCGTGCGTGTCTATCGCTCCATGGTGTTGATCTGCGCGATTGCGGGCATCCTTCAATTCCTCCTGCAGTTCGTGACCTCGAATAGCCTGCTTTTCACCTTCGAGGGCTATGTGCCTTCCGCCATTTTGCTACAGGGCTTTAACACGTTTGCGCATCTGACTTATGGCTCACCGCTTTATCGAAGCAATGGCTTCTTCATGATCGAACCGTCCACGTTTTCTCAATTTGTCGGCCTGGCTGTCATCATCGAATTGGTATTCTATCACGCGGGATGGCGCCTTGTGGTCTATGTTGTTGCATTGGTGTTATCCTTTTCCGGCACGGGAATGATCATCCTGGCGCTGGTGCCGGCAATATTACTCAGTCGTCGATCTTACCGCACGATTATCGCACTCGGGTTCGTCGCCGCACTTGCCCTGGCGACGCCACAGCTCTGGAACATGAGCTTGTATCAAGAGCGGGCAACGGAGTTCAGTGATAACGACAGCAGCGCGCATTCCCGTTACGTGGCGCCGGCCGCTCTGATTGCGCAATATCAGTTGCCGCGAACCTACGAGCTCCTGTTCGGCGTTGGCCCAGGTTCAATAACCCCGTATGGGAAACTGTTGCCGTATGACTCAAGCGATCCCTCATGGGCAAAGGTTCTGTTCGAATATGGTCTGGTCGGGTGCCTATTGTTTTGGCCTATGCTGATCGTGGCGGTATTCGGCAATGCCCCGTCGATCTGGCTCGCCCTGGCGCTCATGATCGGTTTTCTCACCTTTGGCGGAGAGTTTCTCGATCCACGGCTTCAAACCTTGCTATTGGTGTTTTGCGTGCTGCCGAAGGGAACGGCCGAGCACCGAAGTGTCGCGAGGCGCACCGGTGGATGGCGCGAAGGGTCCGCTGCGATCACGGCTACACAACGATCCCTCTCAGGCAGTCACGCGACCAAACTGCGCCTGTAACCCGCATAATAGCCGTGCCACGCCACTTCGGATTCGGGAACCTTCGTCAATACGGTCGCGATACGGGGGCGTACGTCAGCAGTGAAACGATGAATGGCCTCTGCAACGACAGCGCCGGCGGTGCGTCCAAATGTTACCGTCAACAGGATGGTATCGCTGTATTTTGCCAAGATGATCGGATCCACCACCAACATCGCGGGGGGGCTGTCTATGACAACCATGTCATAGCTCTCCTCGGCTTCCTCCATGAGCCGGCTGAAGGCCCTGGACTGAAGTGACTTGATCACGTTCGGCGACGACCCATCAGCGATCAGGCACTCCAAGCCGGTTTCCGGATCCACCTGGACCGCCTCGGCAAGCGTGTGTTCCTGGGAAAGGACCGATTCGATCGTTTGCATCCCAGGGTTCGTCAATCGGAGTGCTTGCCGCAACGTCGGGCGTCGCAGATCCGCCTCGATCAGCAGCACTCGCTTACCGCTCGCCGCGCTGAGTCGAGCCAGCGATGCGGCCAGAGTGGTTTTCCCCTCCCCCTGCAACGGGGACGTGACAAGCACGCGCGTGCACGGCGTATCCGGGTTCATCTCCTGAATTGCAAAACTCAAGGCATGCAGCGTCTCGGCCAAGCGCGATTGGCTCACGTCCAGGATGCGGGCCGCAATCGGCCAGCCGTTCACGGCGCTCCGCAGCGCCGGCAGGCTGGTGATGGGCGTCGTTCCGGTGACGAACTCCACATCCTTCACGGATGCGATTCTACCGCCCAGCGCAAGGCGCGCGAGGATGATTGCGACCGCGACGAATACGCCAACGATCATGCCCAGGAACACGATGACCCACAGCGGCCAGCCATCCGGCTTTGGCGGGGGGGCCGCCGCCGACACCACGCGCGCAGAGGGGAACTGTGTCGACGTGAGCTGTGTCTGTTCCATCCTGGTCAAGAAAGCGGTGTACACATGCCGCTTTGCCTCAACCTCCTGGTTTAGTTGCGCCAGCGTAGCTTCAGCTCGCCCTCGCTCGCCCGCCTGCGCCCCCGCCTTGGCCACCACCGTCTCGAGGTTCTTGACGCGCATTTGTGCCGTCGTGACGTTCCGGCCCAACGCACTGATGATCTTCCCGGTTTCGCTGGCGATCTGCTGGCGGACAGATTTCAATTCTGCATTCAAGGGCCGCACGTAGGGCGAAGTGTCTCCATACCGGAGAGTCATGTTGGCCAAACGAGCCGCGATATCGCTCTCGCGGTCCCGGAGTCGCTGTATCAGCAGTGAACCCAACGCTTCCTGACCCGTAAATCCGCCAGCGGACTTGGCTTCCCGGGTGGCGGTATCATAGCTTGCCTGTGCCTTCGTCAGGTCCTGCCGGGCGTTCGCCAGGTCCTGTTCATTTTGGTTCAATTGAAGCGCGGAAAGCGAGCCGGCCTGGATATCAACCAGATGGTTGGCTTCCCGGTAGGCCTGCGCGCGCTGTGCGGCCTGGTCCACGTCGTGTTGAAGCTGGGCAAGGTGCCCGGATAACCATTGATTCTCCCGCGATGTAACCTCGAGATTCGCGTCAATCTGATTCGCCAGATATGTCCTGAACAGGGTTTGGATCACCTTGGCCGACAATTCTGGCGACCCGCTTTGGAAGCTCACATCCACAATGTGGCTCTTGTCATCCACCACAACTTGCAATCGCTTCCGGAACAGACTCACTGCTTCGTCGATCGAATCATCTGGGTCATCCGTCTGACCTAGCATCTTACGAATGCCTGACCGAGCGGCGTCCAGCAAAAGGGAGATCCGGTCGATCCACGTGGGGGACCGCGGGGCAGCCACGAAATCCGGCGCATGCGCAAGGTCGAGCTCGCGCACGACTGAAGCCGCTAGTGCGCGAGATTTCAGTATGTCCGCTTCGGTCCTGACCTGGTCCGGCGCAGTCGACAGGATCTGGGGGTTCAGTTCTCTCGTCAGCGGTGTATGGGATTCAACTTCCAGTAGCGCGTCGCTCGTATAATGAATGGGGCTACCAAGACTAATCGCCGCCGTGATGATTCCACCCAATACCGCGGCCAGCAGGAGCCACGCCGCTCGCCGCCGCAGGGTGTGCCAAAGGTCCCCAAGACTGATGCCGGCATTGTCCATACGTTATCACACCTCTGGTAGGGCTCTGCTTAAGCGACGTCCACGATGATGATACACGCCTTCCATCAGCATTATCTCGAGCGCCGTGCTGTACCTCAAGCGCCTTGCTGTATCCGGCGTCGGAACGGTTACCTTCAATTGGAATGCTACACCACACGTCGCGACTCTTCGTAACAAGACGACTTCAAGAAACTCAATTGAGCTCAGATTCGGAGTCGAGTCGTAAGGCGTCGGAATCGGGTGCCCGTGCTGTCGCTCATGAGTGCATCTGACGAGGTCTTGCGAGATTTGGCTTTGTGAGTCCAATCAAAAGATCCGACGCGCTTCTCGCGCTTGGTCCAGGGCCTTCAGGCTGGTGGAAGACGGAGCGTGGGATCACGCAAAGGGCGCCACGTGTATGTCTGCACAGGCTCAGCGAAACACCAGCGTCCGCACGGATTCTGTCCGCTCAGCCAAGGATAGTATGCCTCGCAACAATGCTGGCGGCAACAGTGAGGCCAATAACCCGGCGACGCAGAATGGGTTGGGAAAGACTCGCAAGCCACGCGCGAAATCGCTGCGCGCGGCGTTGGCCAAACCGAAGCGCAACAGCTTATTTGCGCCCGCAAGAAAGAGGGCGGATGACAATCGCCACCGCAAGGCCCACCGCAGGTTGGGAAACCACCCCCTATCCAGGAGAGCGCCCAGTATAAACACCTCGTCGTGCCGTCGATCAATTCGACGAGAGAGGGTTTCCATATTCGAATGCCAGCGGTATCGGGTTAGGCGTCTAGGCACATAGTAGAATGGTCCTCCGGAGCGCGCGAGGAGACAAGCGATCCAATAGTCATAGGCGCCGCCGACCTCCTCAGTTATGAGGTCCGGATCGATCGCATCGCGTCGGAAAATTGCGCCGACCGCAAGGGGAACTGTTCTGTCCAACACAGTTGCACGTGCAACTTCGTCAACCTCACCGCCGGGACGCTGGGCTCGTCGAAAACGCCGCGAGAGCGTGTCACTCTGCTGTGGATTGATTGAGCCATTTTCATCAATGATCCAATGGTCGCAGAAGGCCATAACTCGGCCGGGGTCTGCATCGAGCGGCGCGATCAACTCGCGCAGGAAATCCCGCTCCCACAAATCATCGTCATTCATAATCGCCACGTAGCGCCCACGGGCAGAGCGCAGAGCTTCACGTACGCTCAGTGCGACGCCCATGCGAGTGCCATTGGGGCGGTAGTGCATATAGCTCTGCCCGAGATCCTCAATGATCCGCCCGACGTCCGGCGAGGCCCCGTCATCTGCAACGATGACTTCCAGACGGTGCCCTTCCAAGGATTGCAGCCTCACGGAGTCCAAAGCATCTCGCAGATATTGACAGCGCTTATAGACGGTAACCACCACGGTAATATCGGGGGCGTCGCGTTCAATCATTCCGCCATCCTTAACATGTCCCTCACCACGACACCTCCCGATCCTGGCACTGCAATCTCCATGGTGCGATCGCCTCCCAGGACCTCGCGCATGGACGTCGCTTCGTCACATCTCCGTGCAAGACTTCCGGACTGCGCCTGATTTTTGGGCAACCAGCACGGATCAGCCGGCCGCCGGTTTTGACCGACTCAGCAGTTGTATCAGCAATGGACGCTCAAGCACGACCAAGAGCAACAGATAAGTCGACGCACCGAGCGCGATCTTGAGCACCAACATCACCAACAGGGGCAAGCCAAGGTGCAGCATGTCAAGGCCTAGAAGAACCCCACACATTCCGAGCGATGGGAAAAAAGCTGGCGCAAGCGGTGCCAGCTGCGTTAGCCAGCCTGTTCCGATGGCATTCTGGACCATGCGGAGGCTGCAGATCACAAAGATGATGCCGAACGAAATCCAGACCGAAAGCGCTGCGTCGAAGCCGGCATTCCGGAGAATGAAGGAGCCGGCTGCGATGTAGATGAGTCCAATCACATCGGGTCCGATCAAAAGCGACGGCCGGCCAACGGCCTTCACCGTCGGCTGAGCGACCAGACGCGTGGAATTCAGAAGCGAAAACAGGGAGACCGCCATCAGAGAGGGGGCAGCCAACGGCCAGTTCGGCCCGAGCACCACATCGGCAAGCTCTCGACTGATCAACGCAAGTCCCAGAAATAGCGGTGCCACGATGAGGCCCACCATTTTTGTTCCCTGCACGTACGTTTGTTCCACCCGTCGCGTACTCTCCGCCACCCGCGACAGCATGGGAAGGGCCAAGCGGTTCGCTACGACGTAAATCAACGAGAATACCGTATCGTTCATACGAAACGCTATGCTCAATTGGCCAAGTGCCTGAAGTCCCTGAAAGTATCCGACGAAGAAGCTGAACAGTCTTGGCGTAGCACCCCACAACAGCGCTTCCAACAACACGAATATGCCAAAGGAGGACAAGCGGGCCAAGTGCTCCATGTGGAAAGCGAATCGCGGCATCCGTTTCGTCATCGAGAGTACAATGGCGGTGGTGCCGAATGCATAGGCGACGTTGCCCAGAATGACGCTCCAAGCTCCCATTCCCAACATGGCAGCAATCAGGGAAACAACCGCGCTGGCGATCTTCGCGACAATGTTGCGGACCGCGAGTTGATTGAAGCGCAGCTTCCGCGACATGATTGCCTCCGGCACGCCGCGCATCCCCGCGAAGAGACACGTTGTTCCCTGAACGGCAAGCAGGGCAACTAGACCTGACTTGTCATAAAGTCGAGCCAGAAACCCCGCTGAACCGAGCAAAATCAGATAGACCAACACGCCAACCGCAAGCATCGCGGTGAATGCCGCGTTCACGGCCGACTTGTTGAGACCGCGTCGTTGGATGAGGGGATCAACGAAAGGCGTGGTGACGAATATCTCGGCGAATGTGCCGACGAGCCAAGCGATGGCGGCAATGCCGAATTCCGTAGGTCCGATGATTCGGCCAACCACGAGCGTCATGCATATGGCGGCGAGGATGTTTACGAAACCTTCAAGAGTGGCCCATGCAACGGAGGATCTGACCTTCTGCCTCATGCGGCTCATAAACTGCTCCCAGGTGCACCGCGCCGGTCCGATGCGTGTTGTACAGTGGAATGTCAACGCCCCGTGTGGATCGCGTATCCATCATCAGTCTTGGCCTACCACGCGGCGGTTATGCGTTCTAGGCAATGCTTTCTTTCGTCAGTATCGAGTCCCCTAGCATTTTTGTGAGGAAGAAGGTGGCAACAGCGACCCGATGTTGCAGGAGATACCAATTCCAATCCACAGTGTTCCCGCCAGGACAGTGGCGCCGCCCCCTGCGCTTCAGCGCAATCTCAGGGGACTCTGCACGTGAAAATGATGCCTTGATCGGCGAAGCTCATTGCGATTTTCCACTTCATAGCCAGCCATCGGACTCATGCCACGATGCCATGCGAGGCCACCGCTGTCCTGTTCGAATCGGATATCGGGCTGCGGGAAAGGTCGCGCTACCGCGATGTTGCGGCTCCTCTCGAAACCCTTCGTGGTTTGCGAGACCAATGCTCACCTTCACCGCGTGCGCTGCCGATCAGCGGCACTAGGGAATGGTGAAAACTGAAGGCGATCCAAGAATTTGCTCCCCACTTTGGAGTAAACAGATTGACAATGGATATGAGCCTCCTAGAATTGTCATATCGCACGATTCATGATCGATCCATTCGATACTACTTTGGGTGGCTTGGCCAAATATTGGGAGGTGGGGAGCATGCGGATGTCTGGCACATTTGCACAGGCTGAGTTTGATTGGCTGCCCGTCGCAAAGCTCCGAGAAATCGCCTCAGGACTCCGCCATTCCTATGAGTCAGCACAACCGTATCCACATATCGCGATAGATGGTCTTTTCGATCCAGACCTGCTCCATTGCATAGTGGAGAAGTTTCCCCGTCCTGATCAGATCAACTGGGACAAATATCATAATGGGCGCGAGGTCAAGCTGGGTTCGGATAAAGACGACACATTCGATTCGCTGTGCCGCATCTTTCTTTATCATCTCAATTCCGCACCGTTTCTTGACTTCCTGAGTGAGTTGACCGGGATCGATGGTCTCATTGCTGACAGCCACTTTACCGGCGGCGGCATGCACCAAATCGTCCGCGGTGGCAAACTCGCGGTCCACGCGGATTTCAATAAGCATCCAGTGACCAAGCTCGACCGTCGTCTCAACGTCCTAGTCTACCTGAACGAGGACTGGCAGGACGAGTACGGCGGCCACTTCGAATTATGGGATCGATCCGTCAAGCAATGCCTGAAGAAAATTGCTCCATTATTCAACAGGCTTGTGGTCTTCACCACGACGGACATCAGCTTCCATGGCCATCCAGATCCCTTGAATTGTCCACCTGACCGCACGCGCAAATCGCTGGCACTTTATTATTACACAAATGGTCGGCCGGACATTGAACTTTCGGGACAGCATTCGACCCTGTTCAAGGCAAGACCAGGCGAAAGCCTGGGGCGGGATGGAGCTAAGACCTTCGCTCTTGCCATGGACTTATTGCCCCCTGTGCTGGTCAGAACGCTTGCAAAGGCTAGACGCCGGGTTAAAGCCAATCAAAGGCGCGCTTCATAAATCTGCAGGCGGATTGCGGTGCTGTCCTGATGGCACTGGAGCGGGACCATCGCTGCGAAAGCCGTGATCTGCTGAGCACCCTGGATGGCGACGAGCGTTTCAGGCGCGAGGGAACGCAAGGCGCCTAAAGCGTTCCGTCGAAAAGCACGCAAGTCGCGCCGCCGAATCGGTCTCGCCGTAGGTTATCAACACCCTGTCGTCGTCGAGAAGCATGCCATTGGCAAATTGGATGTGCTTGCCCGGTTGTCGAATGGAAAAGAACTGCCCGCCACGAAAGCTCGTGAAATCACGGCTGAGGCAGCGGACCCGGCACAGATAAACACGCCTCCGGCTTGGCAGGCGCACGACCCTGCGGTGGGTCAGAAAAACTGTTCCGCTGGCCGTCGTAAAGCCGCCTGAGGATCCTCCTTCAAGGAATGCAAGCGTCGAGGGGTCACGTTGCTGCGGGCCCACGAAACTGACCGAACGGCTTTCTGGGTCGTATCGAAGAACCACCAACGGTTGACACGAATAGATAAAGTGCAACGCATCATCGGCAACGAACGGAGCCCAGTTCTTCTCGAAGCGAAAGCCAAGGGGCGATTGCACCTGGATCAAACGACAGTCCGTCAAATCTGGGTTGAACTCTACGAGTGTTATGACACAGCCGCTAAAATTCTTCGGGTCGCCGATTGGCAGGCCACCAACCGCCCAGATCCGACCCAGTCCGCCGAAGAGCTTGAGGTCTTCGAGACCATCCAGCCGGTCATCCGCGACCGCCGGGCGACCGACGAATCGCATATCGTTATCCATGAGGAACAGGCGATTGAGCGACGGAAGCCCATCGGGATTTCGGTAAAACCCAAACTTCTCGTGAGCTTCATAGGCAACTCCTCGTACACACACCAGCAAGTTCTGCCCATAACGGACGATTGAAGGGTTGTGCGGCCGATAGCCACCAGGAAACCTGACGTATTGTCCAAGATCAATGACTGCGTCCGGCTCAATGCTCCTGGATCGCAGTGGCAAAAGTCTGTGCAATTTTCGGGTGAACCCCACGATCAATCGTCTCCCTGGCTAGCGTTGGCGCTGGAGCGGCTCGCTTCGCACACGCGCCGACAATGGTCGATCTCCAAGGAGCGCTTCCTGCGGCCGAATGTAATTGGATGGACCTAGGATCGTCTAGCTGCTCCTTAAAACACAATATGCGGAAGGAGCGGAGGGCGAGGGTGAACTCGGCCAACAGTCTCCAAGGTCTGCCACAGAATGTTCGACTTCAGACGGCGGCCCGCTCAAATGAGGTATGGCTTGGCACAGGCCACAGCGAACTGTGGCTACCGGCCAAAATAGATGCCTGGCCGCAGATATCTCCGGCGAGCCAAATACGCCAAGTCAGGCATGAGCACTAAACCAAGGGAGTAAGCCCATCTAGCCATGCTGCCGCTTGAGCGGTATGGCCGTGAGAGAAAGACCCGCAGCGCGGCCAGTCGACCATGGCAAATGGAGTACTCGCGTAACGCCAGAGGTTGAATCCTCATGAGCATGCGATCTCGCGCGTGGGCTTCCTGCGGCGACAGGTTATTCATCTGGCGCGCAACATCGTAGAATTTCCGGGCGACATCTCTGGACGTCTGGCCAAGCGTAGTAGGCCCTATGCGCGACTGGATAGTGATGCGATCCAAGAACACGTGGGCAGCCCCCCTCGTGGTCTGCGCCAGCCGGATTGCAAAGTCGGCATCCACTGCCAGGCCGACTTCGGAGCGGTCGCGAAGGCCGACCTTCCGAGCGACCTCTGTCAGAACCAGAAACCCGACATGAGAAATCTGTTGCCAGAAGGCGCAAACCAACAGGTCACGCCGCACTCCGGTCTCACTGCTAATTCGCCGGTATTCGATATTGGAGAGCTCTGTGAACTCCCGCAGCACCTCACCGTCGGTGTTGATGACCTGCTCAATACCATAGGAGACAATAACATCGGGCGCCAATGAGAACGCATCCGACATGGCGCTCACAGCTCCGGGAAGTAGTACGTCGTCATCGTTCATCCATACCAGACGGCGTCCCCTCGCGGCAGCGAACAGTTTTCTGTGATTTTCCACCGGGTCGATGCTCGGAGAGTTGCGCCAGTAACGAAGCGTAACTCCTTCGGGCAGCGGCACAGATGCCACCCATGTGGCCGTCTCATCCGTGGGAGAGTTATCGCTGATATCGATCTCTATTGGACGGTAATCCTGAGCCAGGCAGGAGTGTAGGCAATGCAGCAAGAACGTAGGTCTTCGGTAGGTGGGGATGGAAATTGTGATCAGATCTTCCACAACGCCAACCTCCAGACGGTGGACCTCGGGAGCCACTCGCAACCTCGACGAGCGCCGAACACAACCTCGCGCAAGCTCTGCGCCGATCACGAGGAACCGCATGCGCAGTTAAGCATGATGCGCGCCAATGGCCTAGAGGGTGGTATGTACTTTTCGACTCTTGTCACTAGCCATGGGGCGACAGCTTGGATCACAACGGATCTGGTACTTGGAGCAGGCACCGCTTCAATGTTCTGCTGTCCACTTGGGGAGAGCTACGGCCAACCAGGGAGTTGTCGTGAGGACTCATGCCGATAGTACGTTCACTCGATACATTCCGCCACAGGAGTCGGATGATGGAGACGAGGATACAATCTCGTGCGCACAGCGCTGTAAACAGCGCTCGATCAGCACAAGCTGCGAACCACTCAGGCTTGGCGGTAGAGATTTAATATGCGACATCCTCTCAACATCAGCCCGCATCTGACACAAGGATGAAACCAGCGACAAAAATGCTTGCCGACCAGGACAAAGCATGATGCGGTCCGGCGAGACAACATCAGCGAGGCGCAGATTGGCAGGATGGCAGACCTTCGTCCCCTACCGAAATTGAGGCAGGGCTTTTGATTGGCTCGGTGTCGATGCAGTCTCAACCAGCGTTCGCGATTGACGCATGTATGGCGTCACCCGATTGGCGGTTCCACGTGACGGCGGTGAACAGCCCGCGCCTTCACACGATGCGCGCCGGCCGTGCACCCATTGTTGTGGAATGAGCTTGCAAGGCACAACCGTGCGCCAGTGCGCCGTCCTTGTTGGCGGACTGGGCACCCGTCTCGGTACGTTGACCACACGCATGCCGAAGCCGCTGTTGCCGTGCGGTGACCGGCCGTTTCTCGCGTGGCTGATGCGCGAGTTTGTCCGATTCGGCACGACGGAGTTTGTCCTGCTTGCCGGCCATCTCGCGCACGAGATAGAGGCGCAGGTTGAGAAATTGGCGGCCCTTCTGCCCCGCCCGGCACGAATTGTCGTCGCGCGGGAGCCACTGCGGGCCGGCACCGGCGGCGCGTTGCTACACGCGCGCGACCTCCTGGATAGACGGTTCCTGCTGTGCAATGGCGACTCGTTATTCGATTGCAACATCGCGCGGCTGCTCTGCGACGGCGAGAGCGACATGGCGGCACGAATGCTGCTGCGCCATGTGAACGATGCGTCGCGCTATGGTGTCGTCACATTGGAAGGCGATCGGGTAACGGCGTTCAACGAACGGCCACGTTCCGCCGGCAGCGGCCTGGTCAACGCTGGGGTCTATCTACTCGATCGCAGCGTGGTCGATGAGCTCTCGCCATCCTGTTCGCTGGAAGCCGACATTCTGCCACGACTTGCCAAGCGAGGCGCGCTGCAAGGCACGGTAAGCGAGGGCTATTTCCGCGACATCGGCATCCCAGAGGATTATGCCAGTGCGCAGCAAGAGGTTCCGCGCGTATTTCATCGGCGAGCACTCCTGCTTGACCGCGATGGCGTGATCAATGTCGATCACGGATATGTCGGAAGTCGGGAACGCTTCGATTGGATTCCAGGTGCGCGTGAGGCAATCCGCGACGCGACCGATGCCGGCTGGCACGTGTTCGTCGTGACCAATCAGTCGGGCGTAGCGCGTGGCCATTACAGTGAAACGGCGGTGGCGGCGCTGCATGGCTGGGTCATCGAAGAAGTGCGACGCGCAGGAGGGACAATCGACGACATCCGCTATTGCCCCTTTCATCCGGATGCGTCGGTACCGGCTTATCGCTGCAATAGCGATTGGCGCAAGCCGGCGCCCGGCATGCTGCTGGACCTGATGCGCACCTGGGAACTCGATGCGTCCCGCTGCGTGCTGGTCGGCGACAAGGAAAGCGACATGGCAGCGGCACATGCGGCCGGAATGAGAGGCATCCTCTTTCGTGGCGGAGACCTGGCCGATTTCGTCCAACCAATCCTACGGTAGCTGACGTGTTCCTGCGCCGAACAATCCGCACATGAGAGCCGCCGCAAGATCGAAGCGCACACCCAGGCATCATCCATTCAGGCTTTGAACGACATGATCCAGAAGTTGAAATATTGTCCGCGGTGCAGTCGCCGAACGTGGCTCAGCGTGCCCAGACAACGCCTCTGCGCGCGGATCAACCAGGCTGGCGAACTATGGTCTGACTGTCGGACTTCATCGACAAAAGAACATTCGGGCAAATGCCAGCCAGGTTTTCTGAAGATGCCGCGATCAATAGACAAAAGGCCCGTCTCCGGGCGAGCGTCAACACGCGGAAATGCGGTGGCTAGCGGCCTGGTGCGATGATGAACTGCCTGTGGCTGTCGCGAGCGATCCCGTTCCCCCTGATCACCGGCGATCGACAATATTCGGCGAAGCTTGCGGAAGCTTTCGCCGCCACTGGAGTCGCAGTCACCTTTGTGGGACTTGCTGGCGATTCGTCCCCGGAGCCGATCAACAACATCGAGTGGCGCGCGGTCAAAGGAACCCCGCGGAGCCAGGTCGCCTCACTCCTGAGTGCAATGCCTTTGGTTGCTGCGCGCCACTGGACATCGCAGTACAGCGCTGAGCTCTGTCGACTGCTCCGCTCCCGAACCTGGGATATCATCGTCGTCGACTACTGCGGCATGGGCTGGGTTCTGCGTTATCTGCGGCAGTTTGCGATGGGGTCCCCAATACTCGTCTTTGTCACCCATAACCATGAAGAGAGCGTCACTCGGCAGCAGTGGAAGGAAACCAGGGCGGGCATGGGGGAACGCCTGTATCTGCTACAGAACTACCTGAAGATGCGCCGTTTGGAGCAAGCTACGTGTCAAGTCAGCGATCTGATTACAGCCATTACTGAAACCGATGCCACGCAGTTTCAACAAACCTCACCCGGCGCACGGGTGATCACGTTGACTCCGGGCTACGATGGTTCACGCATGCCGCATCGGCGAGTTACCACCAGCACGCCTCGGGCGGCGGTCATGTTTGGCGGATACCGCTGGTCGGTCAAGCAGACGAACTTGAGGCTTTTCCTGGATCATACGGATGCCCAAATGCATGAGGCTGGTATTGAAATCAGAATCGTCGGGGACATTCCATGTGAGCTCCGTTCCGATTTCGAACGGCGCTACGTGGCGGCCCGCTTTACTGGATTCGTAGAGGACCCAGTGCCGCACCTCAATGCGCGGGTGGGTGTCGTCGCTGAGCCAATCGGCGGCGGTTTCAAGCTGAAATTGCTCGACTACATCTTTAATCGGGTCCCCGTCGTTGCCCTTGAGCCTTGTGTTGTCGGCCTACCAGAGGCTGTCAGGCGTCACGTATTGACGGTGCAGGATCTCCCGGCTCTGAGCAATTGCATCACAGCGGTCATCGACGAAGTCGATCAACTCAATAGACTGCAGGAGGGCGCTTTCGACGCAGCCGAGCAGGCCTTTCACTGGGCTGAACGCGGAAAGGCAATGCATGCGGCGATTCTTGCGATAGGTAACTCGGTGCGACGCCTGGCATGGCATCGCAGGAGATAGCGTCGCGCGTCCTGTCGTCAGGTCTGCAACAATGGTTTCGAACGAAACGGAATACTGTTGAGGAGTGACTCTCAGTGCCTGACCCGGCGCCAGCTCTGGGCTCCTCCATCAGAAAAACAACATGGGAAGAGGGTCGCCCCTTCCGATTGTAGGGCGTTTGCCACTTGCTGACGCCGTGGTGGATCCACAATCAGCATCAAGAAGCCGCCACCACCTGCACCGGAGATCTTACCACCCATGGCTCCGGCTTGAACGGCAATCTCATAGAGTCGATCAATGCGGTCGTTCGATATCGACCCAGCGGTACGCCGCTTCTCACGCCAGCCCTCGTTGAGGGTCTCGGCCATGCGATCGATGCGGCCTTTCAGCAAGTCCTCCTTCATCTGGCCAGCAAACGCCTTCATGCGGTGCAGGCTCTGGATGATCCCATGGTCAGCCCGCTCGATCCCTTGCGTCTGCTCCTGAATGATCATAGCCGACTCGCGCGATGTGCCGGTAAAACACAACACCAGCGAGGCCTCCAGCTCGGACCGAATCCAGTCCTGCACACGCAGCGGGTTGATGACGACACGATCCTCGGCCAGGAACTCCATGAAATTGAAGCCCCCGAACGCCGCAGCATACTGATCCTGTCTGCCACCATTCAGTTTCAGGTCATTCCGCTCAATCTCGTAGGCGAGATGCGCCAACTCGTATTGGCCCAGACTGAGTCCAAGCAACTCGTCAAATGCCTTGATTAGGGCGACAGTGATGGTCGATGAGGCACCAAGCCCGGAACCCATCGGCGCGTCGCATGATGTGATTGCCGTCACAGGCAGGAACTCGCCCTGGTTCAGGGTGCGCATGATTCGCGCATATACTCCCCTGTGCAACGGCAAGACTCCATCCAGTGCCATGTCCGGACTCGCATCGAGCATCTCTGTCCGTCCGATATCGGTCGCTATGAACTCAACCTTGTTGTCGGCACGCAGACTCAGAGTAGCGTAAGCAAACATGTTGATAGTGGCGTTCAGCACGTGGCCGCCGTACGTCTCTAGATACGGTGACAATTCAGTCCCGCCACCTGCAAAACTAAGCCTCAGTGCCGCACGAGAGCGGCAGGTCGTTATCCATCCTGGCGACATATGGTGATTTCCCCGAAGCTCATCTCATAGCTCAGTGTCGCATCGAATAGACAAACCACGCCTGACGCGCGGTCTGCAGCATAGAATCCAACCGCTACTGCCCAGCCATGCGCAGGCATACTCAACCAACGCATCGAGTATTATCCGCTGACAGGAATGAGCATGAAATGCCAATCACGCTTTACGAAAGCCAACACACACGCGCAGGTTCCAAGATTGCAGCGGTGTCGTCAAGGCGAATAAATGAAAATTGCCTGTGTGTTATATTCTTTGGGAGCTTCATTGCGCCCGAGCATTATTTGAACGTGTTAGCGATAGCGGCTTCATGAATTGAACAGGAGGGTCTGCGATACTGCGAATCGGCAGCCATGGTCATATAGGGTATTCGCAGCCATCCATCGCTCATGTTCTCGTGAATTGCACCCCAATTGCAACCTTGCTCACGGCCAGACTGACAAGGTCCATCGACGGGGAGCATCAGCACTGGATGCACAAGGCGCACGATTGCGCGGTCTTGCTCGTCGTCAAGGGGCTTTCTCCGGACGCCTCTTGAATGCGGATCGTGATTGCTAATCTGCCGCTTCCTGTACGACGTTGGCTCCAGAGAATGAGTAAGAACCAAGGACGCGCCAATAGCGCCGACTCGAGAACTGGGCTTTGCAAATCGATATCCCAGATGCGAGAGCTTCGTGATAACCCTCACGGAGTCTGGATGCGTCGCCAACCAGTTGTCGCAATGCGGCCCCGTCGACCCGCCACGGATATGCACCCTCAAATCCCTCAAGGGCGCTGCTCGTGCCGACCGTTGGAATGCCGTGTTCGAAAGCCTCGATGATTTTCGACTTGATGCCTCCACGAACCGAACGCGCCATGAGGAGGATGCTTCCCGGTCGATAGACCTGCGCCAGAGCCTCCGAAAACCCGCAGAACATCACGTTATCCAGCTGCTCGTAGTCGCGGGTCATCCTGCCGTAAATGTAGACAGGAAGCGCCAGGGCATTGGCGCGCGCCAGTTCGACGATGGCCTGGATCGTTATGCGATTCTGTTGCTGAGAATCGGAGCCTATAAATATGAACCGAAGATCCCGCGGTGGCTGCCGTTGCACGGTGTCACCTACGAGTTCCCCCATGCGGCGCGTTGAGGGGCCGAGGACCAGGTACTGCGGATCAGCCTTAGAGGCGTAACGGCGCTGGAAACGGCGGAACAGTGCAGCCTCATAAGCCGAGGCGAATCCAATCGCGTCTGCCGCCAGCGCCGCATCCAGCTCAGCTCGGCGAAGAAGCCGTTTCTCGAACCCGAGAAGCATGGTGCGAAGCGGACCGATTTTTTCGACCAGCATCTGGACCGATGGAGGCACGAATCTTACGAACCCCCCGAACGAAACTTCCTCCCCGTTTCGCAGCATTCGAGCGACTCGGCGGCTCATGAGATCATCGAAGTCGATCAGAAGCCGGCCGCCAACGCGGCTGCGCAGGGCCCGCCCTTGCTGTGCGAGTCGAACGCCATCAACGTAGATAATCGTGGAAGACTCGGCCCGGCGATCGGCATGTGCGTCGTTGACACTCTGAGGTATCGCACCCACGCGTCCCTGCAGCGCGACCATGCACTGGAGAGGCAGAATTTTGCCGCGGGAAGTCGATCCGATCCAGCGCAACGCACCGAGTGCGAATGCCATGAACCGATTTGCGGGCACCTGCAACGTAAGCCAATATGGTCGACATCCAATGCTCGACAGGCCGTCCTTCAGGGCCTTTAGCGCGTTCTGACGCCCATCCACATGCGCTCTCGGGCCCTTTTCATGCCTTAACGACAGGATCAGAAAATCGATCTTCATCGGGGCAATTTCTCCATCCGTAACCGTGCGGGCTCGCTTCATGAGCAACATTGCGGCAGGTAGGAATATCGACGTGCTCGTAGATGATCGAGTGGAGTAGCAGATATCACGCGTTGTGATAGTACGGACTTTCGATGCAATTCGCTCAGATATCAGTGAGCGACCGGCTTAGCGAGTGCAGACACCGCTCTCTTAACCAGAGCGAGACGGACGAACGCATCTAGAAGGTTGCACACGATACGATCTCGACTTGCGACGATGCGAAGACAACCCTTCAGCCAGCCGAACATGCGCTGAATCCCATTCTGATCACGGAACGCAAATTAGAAGAGACCAAGCAGTCGGCAGGCGTGCGCGTACGGGCCGGGAACTTGTCCGCCGATGAGGCGTAAAGCAACCGGGCAGCAAAGAGCATCCACCAGCGCAAGGCTTTGGTGGTGCAGCCGCCTCGCGAGCGGCGTATCAATTTGCTGAATTCCTCCCGTTTGCCGAACGCACCCGAGCTAAGCGCCGGATGTCGATCAGCAGATTCACCGACGCACTCACCAACTCCGTCAGACCGTGGACCAATGTTTGTCAATTGGTGACGGACAACGAAAGGGTTCGAGGGACGGTAAACAAGCACTACTCCAGTTGATATATACCGACATTCCGAATTTGCCAACCGGCCCGCGACTCGACCTGCAGAGCGTTGGCGAATGCGTGACCTACCTCTTCGCTGGTCTCCATCGCGCGCGGAGACAGTTCGTGGAGGGGCATGCTCGGGACAGCACCTTTCGCTTCTTGGTGGTTCACGATAACTCGCAGCGCATGGGTCGCGGTGAGCACCTCGTAGACTGAGCGGCATTGGCCCCGGTCGTGCACGCGCTTCATGGTGCCGATCAGGATGGCACTCAGGCCACAACCGCGGAGCGCTGCCACTGCCGTGAGAGTGGCCATCGACTCGTCGCGAGCGGTGATGAGGGTGACGGTGCGCAACTGCTCGGGCGTCATGCGTTGCGGTCTGACAATGCTGCATTCCGCCGACGGCTCGTGCGATGTGATTGCACGAGCGGCGGGACTTACAGCGAGATCGTCACCGCCAGGATGAACGACGTCGATCCTCAGGCATCGCTGCCAGATGTCCTGTCCCGGATTGTCACGTATCCGGCACATCGGCTCACCGAATTACGATCGTGGAACTGAAGGCGTCGAACGCCCAGCGTGACCGCCGCGGCAGCCTGACTATGGCACCACCCGACCAAGTTCATGATGTCCATACGATTGCCTGCGTCGCCAAAACGCCCGGTTGGGATGAGGGCTGGGTGTGGGACATCGCCAGCCAAATGGATCCAGAGAATGGCCTGATCTCGATCCATCGTCCGGGCGACGTGTCGCGTTCACCGAACTTGGCATCGAAACTCTCACCGCCCTGATCGAGATCTACCAGGCCGATCCTCATCTGCTTAGGCGGTTATTCGATCCCAGATGTGCCCCCTGCGAGTCTGCGCTCACTGCGGCTGACGCCGCATCCGGTGCGCCATGACTAAGGCTGATCCTGCATAAATAGGACTACCCAAGGGGCGTTAACGAATTTTTCGCGATAAATCGCGTTGACACAGCTCACGAACTTGTTATCGATACGGAAGCCGATAGTTCCTGGGTCGAATAATTATCGATGCCGGGACATAAGAGAAAAAGGGGCAGATAATATGGGGTTTTCAGAGAGCCGTAGGCGCGACTGTCTTTCATTATGTCCGGTTTACGTAACGTTATCCCGGTCGCTACAGGCGGTTTCATATCGGCCGCTCGGCGAGCGGCCACGTGTCCGAGACCCGCACCTGAGCCACAGTGCGGAGGACTGTCTCACTTTCACCAACTCTTAAAATGTCACCGGTATACTGTCATTTATGCATCATTGCGTACATTTAGCTAGCAAATGTCTTAGTCAGATCGTAGTGACTTCGCGGAGCAAAGGCATGAAGCGAAGAATACTTTCTTTTCTTATTTCACTATAGCAGTCCTATTCTATAGAGCGCAATCCCGACGACAGGTTCGTCGACCTCATACTGCAAAACTGAAGTGGCTCAGAATGGGGCTTGCTGACCATATACGTTACGATATCGATATTCGCTCCTCTGATTACACGAAATAGTCGGTCACTCACACGAATTATGTTGCCATATCACACCGATAGCGGACGTCGGTGCTGTTGAGCAACGCTGTACGACATGGAGTATGGATATGGCTTCTTCGAGCACCGTTTCTGCTGCAAATGGGCAGACCGCTTCCGGAACCCTGCTTGGTGCATATGTCAGTTTTCCAGGCTCAACGACTTGGGCCACCGATCTATCGACTTTCACCACAGCCATGGGCCAGGCTCCGGCAATCGCAGACACCTTTGTCGATTGGACGAGTTGGGGCAGCGCCATGGATGGCCAGGCCGCATGGTCTGCCAACGTCATGCAGGGCTTGCCGTATATACCGGTGGTCGCAGTACCGATGGCCACGTCAGCCGACGCATCAGCTGACTCTGCTTTCCGGGCCATCGCAAGCGGCGCACACGACGCTGACTTCGAGGCGATCTTCCAGGCATACGTCAATGCCGGATTCAAGACCTTCGATATCCGTCCAGGCTGGGAGTTCAATGGAAACTGGTTTCCCTGGTCTGTCACGTCATCGAATGAAGCAGACTATGTTGCGGCATTCGACCACATCGCCGCGCTGGCGCACTCGTTCTCCGATGCGACCATCAAGGTGATCTGGGAACCGAGTGGCGGCTCTCCGTACAATGCCGGGATGTATCCTGGAAATCAGGCGGTCGACATCATCGGCATCGACCAGTTCGGCTATGGGGCCGTCGGTACGGCCAATAGCCAGGTGTTTCAATCAGATGGTTCGGCGTGGTCGTTCACAACCGCCGCGCAAATGGCCGTGGCGAATGGTAAGCCCCTGGCCGCGGATGAGGTGACTGACACGCCGGCTGATACTCCACAATTTGCCGCCAACATCGCCCAAGCGCTTACGTCCGTGCCCGGCCTTGTGGTCGATCACTTCACTCTCGTGAATGATCCGTCGCAAGCGTTCTGGGCGACCGACACAGCGGCGGCTGCGGCGTGGAGGCAAGCTTTCGCAGCCATTTCCGCGGCCAGCGCCGCTGCCCAGAGCACGACCGGCGGAGCCACTGGCCAGAGCCCGAGTCCGAGCGGCACGACCATCACCTCGGCGTCCAGCCCTGCGATCATCGACCAGAGCGGCAACGCCTGGACACTCGTCCAGTCAGCGAACCTCGGCCTGCAAATCGCGGTCAACGGCGTTGTAGATCCCATCACCCAGAATGTCGTGCTGCTGGAAACGCTGAACGGCGCCATCGTGCAGCAGAACTCCAGCGGCACCTGGTACACCGAGACGGCGCCCAACACCTCATGGGTGCAGATCGCAAACCCCAATCCACCCCCAAAGCCGGCGCCAAGCCCGAGCGGCACGACCATCACCTCGGCGTCCAGCCCCGCGATCATCGACCAAAGCGGCAACGCCTGGACGCTCGTCCAGTCAGCGACCCTCGGCCTGCAGATCGCGGTCAACGGCGTTGTCGATCCCATCACCCAGAATGTCGTGCTGCTGGAAACGCTGAACGGCGCTATCGTGCAGCAGAACTCCAGCGGCACCTGGTACACCGAGACGGCGCCCAACACCTCATGGGTGCAGATCGCAAACCCCAATCCACCGCCCCCCGCAAGCGTGGTGAGCGGAACCGGATCAGACTCACTCGTCCTGAGCATTTCGGAAGACGCCTACGCCAACGGCGACGGCACGAGCGATGCCAATGGGGATGCCGCATTCACCGTCTCGGTGGATGGCACGCAGCTCGCTGGCACCTTTTATGCGACCGCGTCGCACGCCGCGGGTGTGAACCAGACATTCACCTTCAACGGCAACTGGGGACCCGGGGCCCACACCGTTACGATCAATTTCTTGAACGACGGGTATGGTGGTTCGTCGAGCACCGATCGCAATCTCTACGTCAACGGCATCGCCTATGACGGGGTGAACACCAACCAGAGCGGAACGCTCTACAGCGCCGGCGCGAAGAGCTTCACCGTGACCGACACGACGCCGCTGCCACCGGCGGTCATAGGCGCCGGGACCGATCGGCTGGTGGTCAATGTGTCAGAGGACTACTACAAGGGCAACGCGCAGTTCACCGTCTCGATCGACGGCAAGCAACTTGGCGGCACGCTGACGGCGACGGCGCTGCACTCGTCCGGCACCAGCCAGAGCTTCGTCTTCGCCGGCGATTTCGGTGCGGGACCGCATACTGTCTCTGTTGCGTTCGTGAACGACCTCTATGCCGGTTCACCAAGCACGGATCGTAACCTCTATGTCAACGACATCATCTACAACGGCACGGATACCAAGCAGAGTGCGGCGCTCAAAGCCAACGGCGTGAAGTCGTTCGCGGAGAGCGGCGGCACGACGCCATCGGTCAGCGAAACAAGCGACCATGGATCGTTGGCGAAGAACCTGTCGCAGCTTGGTACCTACACCGTGGGCAGCGATACATTCGTCCTCGCCAAGGGCAATGTCGCTACCGTCACGCTGGGGACTGGCACCGGCAAGATCGCATTCCTCGGCGGCAGTACGATCACGCTGACAGGTGGCACAGGAACCGCGACCGTCACGGCAGATAGCGGCAACAACACGTTCACGGCTGGCGGCGGCACTCTGGACGTGACCGGAGGCGGCGGCCGCAACACGTACGTGTTCCATGCGACCAGCGGCCTGCTGACGATCGAGGACTTCTCGGTCGCGCTGGGCGACAAGCTGGTGCTGGACAAGTCACTACAAGGCTCGATGAAGCAGGTGACCGACGGGGCGGGCGGCTTGCTCCTTACCTTTGGGGCGGGCGGCAGTCATGCCATTGATGTCCACGGAATTGCCGCGCTGCCAAGCAGTTCGATCACCTGGCAGTAGGGCCACGCCTTGACGCAAGTGTGGGCGTGGACTGGTGTTGCCGCGCCCACTGCCTCAGCCTCACCGTACTCGCCGACCAAGCACGTCAGATGGGGCTTGAGCCGAAGAAGTGAGTATATTGTTCGCGGCGGAATTGGTCGGCGAGCCGCCCTGGCGGCAGGACGACGTCGTCGTAGGTGATCACCTCGTCTTGCGCGATCGATCGCAGAAGCTTGCAGCCTGCCACGAGGCCTTCGGGCAGATATCGTTTCTCCCGCATTTCCGAAGCGTTCACGGCTTCCCCGTAGGTCATATACATGCCGTAGTCATCAAGGATCTCGCCCGCCTGTAGATCGCGCTTGGCGACAGCGCAAACCTCCACCACCGGCGGCCCGAGCGGAGTGGCCAGACCATCGCGGAACAGGACGACACGCGCGATCGAGAACGGAACCTCGAAGTGGACGAGGTGGTAGGGCACGAAGAAGCTGTAGAGCGGACCATCGCCCATCTTGTACAGGCTCAGATAGTGCTGCTGCTTCGGATCGGGATGTTCGGCCAGACAGTAGATCTTGGTCAGCGGCGTTCCAACCACGTAATCGACAACCCCGCCGAGCTCACGCAACTCGTCGATGTCATACAGTTCGCCGATCTTCATAACGTCGCCCTTGTACTCCAAGCCGCGCGACATGCCCCGTGAGCGGACCTTGAATCCAGTGGCATTCGCGACGATCGACTGTTCGAAACTGATCTTCGAGCCGTCGGCGAAGGACGTCACCATTGTCGGATTCTGGCCCCATTTCTCCGCAAATCCCGCTTGCGTCGTCGGGTTTCGATACCGGTCCTGCAAGCCCTTGACGTTGCCGATCACCCGAGGGGTGAGGCCGAGCCCTTTCACCCAGCGATAGAGGTTCATCTGCAGTCCCGGCTCGTCGCCGTCGCAGGCCGAGAAGATCACGCCGTACCGTCGGGCATAGACCTGCAGGATCGGGCCGAGCGTCGCGTCAAGCTCCGCGTTCATCATGATGAAATGTTTGCCGTGCTTCATCGCGTCGAGCGCGACGTGAAGCCCGAACTCCACCGACCCGGTCACGTCAACGACGACGTCGATGTGGTCGCTGCGGCAAATCAGCGTTGGATCGTCAGTCGCGATCGGCGTTTCCGCAGCGGCCAGATGTTCGAACTGCCCCGCAGTCTCAGCCATCGCCGGCTCGACGCCGGCGTAGCGGAACACGGCGATGGCGCGCTCGGGCCGGCGGTTCGAGATGGCGACAATGCGCATCCCGGGCACCGAATTGACGACCGTGTTCGTCAGCCCCTGGACCATGAAGCCGGCACCGATGAGACCGACCTTGATGGGGTTGTTCGCTTCGGCGCGGGCTTTCAGCGCGGTGTCCACGATGATCATTGTGCTTCTCCGGAATGGTTCCTATCGAGCGTTGTTCGCAGGCATGACGGCGGCTGGGGACATCCGCTGGCGCAGCTCAGGCTCGACCTCCGCGAGCGCTCTCCACGCTCGGTCCTTCTCGGAGATTGTCTCGACCGGAAGTGGCCAACTCAAGGCCAGTGCCGGATCGTCGTGACGCAGGCCGCCTTCTACCCCAGGCGTGTAGAACTCGCCCACCATGTAGATGGTATCGGTATCGTCCTCCAGCGTCTGATATCCGTGCGCAAAGCGCTCTGGGATGTAGATACCGCGCTGGTTCCTGGCCGATAGTTCCACTGAGATGTGCCGCAGATAAGTGGGCGATTCCGGACGCAGGTCCACGATGATATCCAGCACGGCGCCGCGAACGCAGCGGACATACTTGGTCTCGGCCGCCGGCGGAAACTGAAAGTGCATGCCGCGGACGGTTCCGCGATAGCGATTGGACCCGATGTTCGCTTGCGCGACGAGCGGCTTCAGTCCATGTGCCTCGAATTCCTGCTGGCAGAACACGCGGGCGAAGAACCCCCGATTGTCCTCGTGCCGCGCGAGGTCGATGATGAAGGCACCCGCAAGCTCTGTTTCGGTGAAAATCATCTCAGTGTCTCCAGATGTCGATCCCGCAGGCAACGATGTCGCGGGCGCGGGCCGACTCCGCGATCTTCTTGGGCGCGCCGTGGGCGATGCCGCGCAGCCGCGAACTGGGCTTGCCGATCCCCTCGACGAACCGGCCCAAGGTGAATTCATCAGGAAACTGCTGGTTCAGCGCTTCGAGTGGCCGTCGCAACCGGGTTTCAGTCAGCGAAACGCCAAACTTCGGACGGCCAATGTCGTCCCCGTCGTTCGGAATCATACTTTCCGGTAGGCATTGGTCACCGAAGGCCCAGTCGATGGACCGGGCGGTATTCCTAGAGGGGCCAGTCAGCATTCTTCTTCCCTATCAGACACCACTGAAGGCGCATAAGACTTAAACTGACAGACAGCTATAAAAGCCTGCCCAAGCTCAGAACCCAGTTACACCCGCCACGCCGCCTGCATAGTCTCATCTTTTGCTGTCAGACCCAACTCCACCAGAACGACGGTGCTCTCATCGAGTTTACTTGCGATTACGAATCTATTGTCAGGAGCGGGCTGGTTTTAAATGGAATAAGGCTCTAGACGGGATGGCATGCGATCAAACGGCGGTCATCGCGTTTGCGGCGCCGAGGCGGCCCACATGGCGGAGCTGAGCCACACGGCCGAGCTCTACCACTCCTTCGAAATCTTCCAGACACCGCCACAACTCAAATGAGTTGTCAGCCGGGACACGATCTTTCAGGCGTATGCTTACCCTTCGCCGTCTCGACGAGTCGGGTGGCGCGCACTGTTGCAGATGTGCATAGGGCAACTGACCGCCATCAGCTTGACCCGAAACGCCACGGAGTCGAAGCCGCCGTGCCCCGTTGCAAGATTTCTTGCAGCTGGGCTCGCCCGCACCCAGCATGGAACCTGCCACCAATATTGCCAAGGGCCCACCCAATAAGTGTGTGATGACTCATGTCAGCTTTTTCACATTCGAGCTCGCACTGACTCTCGTCGACGCACGCCTGGAACGCACAGCCCGATTCTGGAAATCTCAGCCAGCGATCAGGCTCGGCCTGGTTATGTGCTGATACTTCCTAGGAACCTGAAGGAAGAGACCATGTCCCGGATGGACCCTGTATCTGTGTTGGGATGCTGCTTCATCATCCCGATTCCCAGGTTCACCATCATCGACCAGGAGGTGTCAGCTCGATGAAGGTTGTCCTGTTCTGCGGTGGTCTTGGTACCCGCATCCGCGAGTTCTCGGAGGCGGTACCAAAACCCATGATCCCGATCGGCCATGAACCAGTGCTTTGGCATGTAATGCAGTATTACAGTCATTACGGGCATCGCGATTTTGTCCTTTGCATCGGCTACAAAGCTACCGTCATCAAAGACTTCTTCCTCGCCTACAAACCGCAGACCTACGCCGATTGCGTCGTATCGGGGAACAATGTGGAGATTCTGGGAAAGCCACAGGACGACTGGCGCGTCGCCCTCATCGACACCGGCGTCTGGCGAAACGTTGGTGAACGGCTTTGGGCGGTCCGGGAGCAGGTTCAGAACGAGGAGATGTTCCTCGCCAACTACAGTGATGGGCTCACTGACGTCGATCTGACCGAGATGATTGCGCGGTTCAAGCAGAGCGGCAAGGTTGCGTGCTTTCTCGCCGTCCCTCCGCCTATGACCTTCCATCTGGCCGATATCGATGCGTCCGGGCAGGTTCGGGCCATGCGCAGTTCGGACGATGCCGACATTTGGATCAATGGCGGCTATTTCATTATGCGTCCGGAAATATTCGATTATATTCGTGATGGCGAAGACCTTGTTGTGGGAGCCTTCCGACGGTTGATCGAAGCGGACCAACTCCTTGCGTACAAATACAAGGGGTTCTGGCGAGCCATGGACACACTCAAGGACCGGCAGGTGCTTGAGGATATGGTTGAGCGTGGCCACATGCCGTGGCGGCCCGGAAATCAAACGGCGTCTCGCGATGGCACTGATCCAATGTCGGCTCGATGAAAGGTCTCAAACTGGTGTCCCCGGGTGAGGCAATCTCCGTTCTATGCCTCGGAGCCCACGCAGACGACATCGAGATCGGTGCAGGAGGGACGATCCTGAGTTGGATAGAGTTGGGTGTAGAATTGCACGCCCACTGGTGCGTGCTGAGCGCATCCGGACCCCGTGCTGCCGAAGCTGAAGCATCGGCCGCCAACTTCCTTCATGGGGCCGCTTCGGCCCGGACTGAGTTTTGCGAGTTCAGAGACGGCTTCTTCCCCTATCAAGGGAGCGATATCAAAACCTGGATGGAGGGTTTGAAGCACCGGGTTTCGCCGGACATTATCTTCACCCACCGCCGTGACGACGCCCATCAGGACCACCGGGAAACTTCGCAGCTGACGTCGAACACTTTCCGCGATCATCTCATCCTGGAGTATGAAATCCCGAAGTGGGATGGTGATCTCGGCCGACCGAATCTGTATTGGGCGCTTACGGAACACATCTTGAAGCGCAAGCTCGAGCTCTTGCTCGATGCGTTCGGGTCACAACGTTCCCGGGATTGGTTCAGACCCGACGTCTTCCAGTCACTGGCACGGTTGCGTGGAATGGAATGCCGCGCCCCTCAATCTTTTGCCGAAGGATTTGTGGCGCGGAAGTTGTCGCTTGATACGGGAGTTTAGCCGTCCTTCGTGGTGCTCAGATGCGTTACGATGCAGACACGAATCGGTGTCCATTATCCCTCCGCGAGCAGCGCGGCATCTACCGAGGCTCATCGGCGGTGTAGTCGCCGACCGCGGTGTGCACGATACCGATGTTGTCGCATGTCATACCTCGCTCCCCCCCTTGTCTGCATACGCAGAATCCTCCTGGCGAGGGCAATCCTCCTGTATGATCGCTATCGCGTCGCCAAGGCTGCGCAGCACCGGCGATGCCACTGCGACGTCGTGCGGAAGATGGAAACTGCGTCAAGCAAGTCGATCGAGATTGCTACCCCGAACGTACTGTCTCAGATGTACGTTGGGTGCTCGGAACACCCATTTACGAATGATCGCCTTCTGAATAGCCGCAAGAAGAGTGAAATGTCCGCGTACTACGAAAAGGCTGTAGAACCAGCCGTTCTGTTCCAGCCATTCGATGGCGTATCCGTTGCGCCGCAGGCTTTCCAGTGCAGTTCGAAACTCGGACCGTACGAGCAATGACGCTCTGAATTCCAGATACCGTTCCGATGAACCGCACGATAACAGCCGAGACACGGATCTTCGTTCCCAGGTTGGGCGGACGGAGCGATGAAGTCCGGCTCTTGGGAGAGAACTGGCCCGAGGGCAACCTCATCCTTAATCCAGGTTGTTAACATAATCTTTACCGATTGTCAACTTCTTAGACAATGCGAAACCGGGCATTCGGATCGGACCCCACCAGAGGCCGCACCTCTCGACCCCGCCGAGCGCGGGGCGCTTGGAACCTGTCCCTTCAAAGTGCGGGATTGCAAAGGCTCCGCCTTTGCTGGGGGTCCCGGGGGCAAAGCCACCGGGCGGCTTTCAGAGCGGAACCCTGAAATGGGGGCAACACATCGGATTGCCAAATGGGTCACGCCGCCTTGGCCACGATCCCCTCGTAGTTGAGCGTCGCCATCACCTGCACGCGCCGCATGTAACGTGGCTCATCGGCGGTGTAATCGCCCACCGCGTTGTGCACAGTGCCGATATTGTCCCACATCAGCACGTCAC
>DATJJM010000370.1:0-8248 GCA_035492535.1 Acetobacteraceae bacterium
CAGGCAGCCGACGTCGGCGGGCGTGGCACGCTTGATATCAACGGCGTTGATTTCTCCGTGCCATTCGACGTTCGTGCGGTCGAAGGCGACATCATGCATGTCGCGTTCGACCTGGATGCGGCCGCCGCCGCGAAGTTCGAAACTGTGATCGAGCGGCTGGTGCTGCGCCACGCAGCCTGAAGCGCACCACTCTGGCGCCACGATTGACGCCGAGCGCGCGCGCATTCGACGGAGCCGCATGCGTCTCCTCTGCCCATCGTCTCGATGCGTCAGACGCATCGTCGCTTCTGATTTCAATGGAACCATCTTCGCATCCACCGGTCCCATCAGTGTCGTCGACAATGTGTTAGCCCCTCGGAAGAAGCGGGTCCTTCGCTGAAGCGGCCAACCGCCCCGCCCTTAGCGCTTCTCTAATCAAATTCAGCGACAATGCGCGGACCGGACCGCACGCGGCAGCCTTGCCGCCCGCCGCGTCTCGCTCGCGAGGTGTCTCCCATGCGACGCATCCTGCTCGGCGCGACACCGGCCATGTTCTGGCTGACGATCACCCACGCCCTGGCACAACAGGCGATCACCACTCCCATCCTGGCCAGCGACGAGAATTTCCGCGACATCGCCGGCATCGCCGCGCAATACGGCGGCAGCGGGTTCGCCGATACCACCGCCAACAATGGCGTCATGCGCACCGGCGTCCTCTATCGTTCCGAAGTGCTGAATGTCAGCAATGCCGATCTGGCGACGCTGTCCTCTCTGGGCCTCACGCGCGACATCGATCTGCGCACCCCGGCCGAAATCGCGGCGACACCGGACCGCATCCCGACCGGTGCGGTATATATCAATGTCAATATATTCGGCACCCCGTCCCCGCCGCCGCCCGGTTCGCCGCCAACGCCTCAAGCCGCCGCCACTCAGTTCGCTGCGCAATACCGGACATTCGTGACCAACCCAGTCGAACGCCACGGGTTCGGCACCGTCCTGATCGATCTCGCACACGCACCCGGCTCGGCGCTCTATCATTGCTCGGCGGGCAAGGACCGCACCGGGTGGACCTCGGCGCTGCTGCAAACCATCGCGGGAGTGTCGCCCGCGGCGATCATGAACGGCTATCTCGCGACCGGTCAGTACGAGGCGCATCAGATCGCCGTCCAACTGGCGGCGATCACCGCGAGCCAGGGCGCCGCGGCAGCGGCAATCGCTCAGCAATCGATGATCGTGCAGCCCCAGTACCTCCAGTCCGCGCTGGATCAGGCGATCGCCTCATACGGATCGATGAACGCCTATCTGACCCAGGGCCTTGGGCTCAGCCAGGCCGACATCTACGTGCTGCGCGCCAAGATGGTCGATTACCTGACCCTGCCCGGGCAGGGCGGCTACGTCGGCAACGAAGCGGCCGGCGCCGCGCTGCTCAACGAACTCCAGAACTCACCCCTGTCGGGCACCTACACCGCGTTCAATGACTACCTTCAGTCCGCGATCGACGCGGGCACGCTGGGTGGCGTGCAGTCACAGGTAGGAGGCCAGGTGCGCGCCGATGCCGCGGCAACTCTGCTGCGCCAGCCGCTCTGGCTTGATGCTGCGCTGGCGCCCTACGCCGACGGCCGCGACCTGGCCGCCGAGCAGACCAGCATCTGGCTCTCCGGGCTCGGCGGCACCTTCGCAACCAGCGGGCATGGCGGCGCCGCAGGAAGCTCCGAACAGAGCGCCGGCCCGCTGATGGGCGCCACCTACCGCATCGCTACGCAGGCCAGCGTATTCCTCGCTCTCGGCTATGACTGGGGTCATGTCGGCAGTGCCGGCGCCAATGCGGATGTCGGCACCGTGCTCGGCACGATCGGCGGACGCTACGCCTTCGGTTCGCTGGACGAAGGGCCTTACCTCGCCGCGCGCGTTCATCTCGGCGGGCTCGACTACCAAGGCAAGCGCCCGCTGGGCGGTGGACTCGGCACCGCGAGCGGCAGTGCGCCCGGTATCGTCTATGGCGCACAGGCGATGGTGGGCGACGTGATCCGCCTCGCGCCGGTGACCGTCACGCCGCAAGCCGGCGTCCGGGTCACCCACGTCACGCTGGAGGGCTTCCAGGAGACCGGCAGCGAACTGGCGCTGAACGTCGATCGCCTCAGCCACACAGGTTCCAGCCTGCTGGCCGGCGTGGAATTCGATCTCGATCCTTGGCAGCCCGGCGGCTGGACAATCACGCCCAAGGCCACGTTCCGGGTTGAACTGGCGCTCGGCAATCCGCGTGTGGCGAGCACCGGGAGCCTGTACGGTTTCACGGTGAACCAGTACGCAGCCTGCGACAGCACCTACCTGCTTGAGGGCGGATTGGGCGTGACCGCTCAACACGATGCGTTCGGCGTGACGGCCGGTGTGAATGCGGTACACGGCGACGGCAGCACCGGCGTCAATGGGCTGCTCTCCCTGGCGTATCGGTTCTGAAGACGAACGGCAGCTTGACTCGCCTTACAGCTCCAACAGCGCGCGCAACGCCGGCAGGTTGTGCAGCGTGATGGTGCGCCCGGCCTGACTCAGCCAGCCCGCGTCGCGCCATGTCCCCAGATGCTTGTTGATACTCTCCCGGATCAGCCCGGTCATGGCGCCGAGTTCCCGCTGTGACAGCGGCAGGTTGATCTGCAGCCCGTCCATTGCCTCTCGCGAGTGCAACGCCGCAAGTTCCAGCAGCGTCTTGGCCAGCCGTGCCGGCGCAGCCAGTTCCAACCCGTCGGTCAACTGCCGCGTTGTCTTGTTCAGTCGGCGGCCCAGCAGGCGGATCACCCAGAACAGCGCCTCCGGCGCCCGTCCGAGCGCAGCAATGAAGGCTCGCCCGTCGATCGACAACACCGAGCACGACGTCAGCGCCGTTGCAGTCGCCGCGCGTGCCTGCTCCGTCAGCACCCCAAGCTCACCGAACACATCGCTGGGGCCAACGACGTCCAGCACCACTTCCCGCCCGTTGGCGGTGATCGCCGAGATCTTCACGTAACCATGCACCACCACCAGCACCGACCGGCTCTCGTCACCTTCGGCGAACAGAACGGCTCGTTCGTCCAACACGCGTACGCTCGCGTTTTCCACCAGCGCGCGCAGATCGTCCTTCGCCAGCCGCTGCAGCAGAGGATGCCGACCGAGCTGTTCTAAGACTGCGTTCTGAGGCGGCGTCATGACCACCCGGTGACGATACGGGAATGGACTGCCATGAGCTATCCCGAACAGCGCGTCGCCGCGCCGATGGCGGACATGCGTGGTTCAACGCAATGCGCCGACGCAAAGTGGCTGCGACTGTGAGTCGACTCATACCTCGTTGCGATCGCTCCGTGAGATCCAGACAGCCGCGATGCTTCGCACCCCATCAGCCATCGAGGAGCGGTCACGATGCCCAATCTCAGCGCTTTCAGGATGTTCGTCGGCGTCGGCAACGGTGCCTTTTTCAATGCGCTCGTACCCCACGCGACCAGCAAGTTCGGCAGCCTGCTGGGCAACGCGATCAAGGGCGCCAGCGCAACAACCACTGGGGTCGGCATATTCAACGAGGCAGAAGAGTGGCGCCAGGGCAGACAGCCCGGCATGACCGCGACCTTGCACAGCGCAGCCATGTTCTTCGGCTTTTTCGCCGGAGCCAATGCGAACGGCGTCGGAGCCTGGTTCTGGTCGCAGACGTTCGCAATGGCAAGTCTGGGCAATGACCTGGCAACAAAGAAAGTGGAACCCACGTTGCAGAACATGAGCCTGGGCGCAAAGCCGACAGCGGATCTGGCGATCGATGCCCTCGGGGGAACATCCAGACTGGGCAACGCCGTCAATCTCGCCTACCAGGCATTCGGCATATACAAAACCGTAGTCAATACCAACCCCGCCAACCTGGAGGCGTACTATCGCAAACTTGACCCGAACGCGACTATCCTCAAGTTCGCCGATTCGGATTGGCCTCTCAAACTCGCCTCGATGGTCGGCCAGACGGACGACATACAAGACATCTTTCTGGTCAAGGGAGGACCGTAGCCATCCAGGCTGCCCCTCGCCGCGCGCGAGGGGCAGGCGCCACTAGAACAACCGCTCCGACGCAATCCGCGCGCCCTCGCTCAGCGCCGCCAGCTTCGCCCACACGATATCCTCCGCGACGCGTCGCTGACCCGCCGAGGTATCGAACCCGCAATCCGTCCCGGCCAGCACCCGCGTCTTGTCGCCGACCGCGTCCACCACCCGCTCGATCCGCTCCGCCACCGTCTTCGGGTGCTCGATGAAGTTCGTGACGCTGTCGATCACCCCCGCCACCATCACCTGGTCCTTGTCCATCGGCATATCCCGCAGCACGTTGTACTCGTGCGAATGCCGGGGATTGGCGAACGGCAGCACGAACCCGCCGACCTTCGCCTTCCGAAGATTCGGCCAGATCTCCTGCAACTCCACATCGCAGTCATGCGGCCCCTCGTAATTCCCCCAGCACACATGCAGCCGCACCTTCTCGCGGGGGATATTCACCAGCGCCGTATTGATCGTTGTCACCACGCGATCGACGAACGCCTGGAAGTCGCCCAGCGGCCGGTCGGCATACGACATGTGCCGCTCCATCGCGAGGTCGGGACAATCCAGCTGCAACAGGAACCCGGCATTGACGATCGCCTCGTATTCCACCCGCAGCGCCTCGCCCAGCGCCTGTAGATACGCGGTCTCATCCGGATAGTAATCGTTGCGCAGCGCCGTCGCGATGATCCCCGGCGAGGGCGCCGTCATGAACGGCTCCACGAACGGCCCGCCCGCCGCATCCAGCACTTCGCGGAAATCCCCGCACTCCTGCGCGAGCGCCGCCCGGTCCACATACCGCACGTCGCCAATCGCGGTCGGCACATCGTCGCGGCTCGACACCTGCTGCACGTGCTGCTGCTGGCTCGCCATCGCCGCCTCGTATGCCGGATACCGCGCCACATCCGCCCGGCCAGGACGCGTCCACGCCCCACCGAACCCGCTCATCCGCGAGCGCACATACAGGAAGAACGCCTCCCGCTGCTGCTCGCCGTTGTTGCCGATATCGATCCCTGCCGCCTGTTGCTGGCGCACCGATTCCTCCAGCGCCGCCCGGCCCGCCGCCGCCAGCGCGGCATCCACCGGCTCGCCCCGGTTCTTCGCCATATAGAGCCGCACCAGCGACTGCGGCCGAGGCAGGCTCCCGGTATGACTGGTCAGTATCCGTGTCTCGCTGCGTTGCATGACGTTCCCCTTCCTCGTTCCCGCAAGGGAAGCCGCTACCGCAGAGTTATTCAAGTAGGCCACGCGCTCTGGCCCATTCTTGCAGCGGCAGAACCATCCCGGCAATCGACTACTCGGGATGCCTCCGCATGGCTCGTACAAACGGGCCATCGGCAGTGATCACTTGCTCCGCTCCCATCGCAATCGCGAATGCCAGATACATCGCATCGTAGGTCGAATGGTCGACGGCGATCCCGATGTCGAGCGCGACCTCTTGCAGGCCAAGGTTGGCAGTCGGCGTGGGCTCGACCTGCGCACGCAGCAATCGCAGCCCCTCGCGCGCCTCATCCGCCGTCAGCAACCTCCGGCGGACCTGGAGCCACAGCACATTGCACGCCTCATTGAGCCAGAAATCCGGCATCAGCAGGACTTCCTCACTGAGCGCCAATGCTTTCGCCAGGTGGCTGTCCGCCTCTTGCAGAATCCACTTCAAAGCAACAGACGCATCAACGATCAGGGCCACCTCAGGCCCCCTCGTCATCTCCGGCGAGTGACCGCAAACGTTGCGCTCGCGTATCCCGCAACAAGTCTGCCCCGGACGCCGAGCCCCGCCCGCCCGTGCGCCGCCGGAATTCCTCGAGGCGCTCCGCAGCCAGTTGCCGCGTCGGATTCTGACCACCGTCAGCCAACGCCGTCCGCAGGATTTCGCGATGCTCCGCCTCGGCCGATCGTCCATGCTCGGCTGCGCGGATCCGCAAGCGTCGGACGATGCCGTCATCCAGATTGCGCACTGTCAGGGTAGCCATTGGCGAGCTCCGGTCTGCAGTCATTGCAGCGGTTGCTGGCATGTAGGCGATCAAGCCGCCGAAGTGAAGCCGGCATACCCGGTTGCCATCACTTGGGATCGTGCGAAGATACTCGTCCAGCGGCAAAGCAACCATGATGCGCCCCTCCGAACAGACCCTCGTCGCCTACATCCGCGACAACAGCGCGCGCCTCGCCGCCGCCTGCACCGCCTGCGGCGAGTGCTACCGCGCCTGCCCCATGGTCGCCCGCACGCCCGCCCTCGCCGACGCCGCCCCTGCCGACGTGATGGCCGGCATCCGCGACATCCTGCGCGACACCCAGGGCTCGCCGGAAGCCATCGCCTTCGCCGGCGCCTGCGTCCGCAGCGGCGTCTGCACCCAGGCCTGCCCGGAGAAGCTCGACGCCGCCTTCCTGATGCGGCTCGCCTCGCTCCGCGTCAAAGGCGCGCTCGGCGACCCGCCCCGCGTCACCACCCCCCACGACCCGCGCTGGTCCGCCCGCGTCAAGGCCTTCGCGCGGCTCACCATGACGGAACAGGAGCGCGCCGAATGGCTCTGACCCCCGACACAAGCGTCACCTTCTGGTACGGCTGCAACATGGCCCGCCACGGCGAGATCGTCCGCCTGGTCACCCAGATCCTGTCCGCTGTCGGCGTCGAGGCCGCCCCCGCCGGCGGCCCCGCCTACTGCTGCGGCTCGCCCCAGGAGGCCAACGCCCGCATCGCCGCCGGTATGGCCGCCCGCACCGTGGAAAAATTCAACGAAGCCGGCCGCGACAAGGTCGTCACCTGGTGCCCGTCCTGCCACATGAACATGGACGACCTCATGGCCCCGGTCACCGAGGCCGCGTTCGAGACCCAGCACATCACCCAGCTCCTCGCCGCCCGTGCCGACAGGCTGCGCCCGCTGCTCGTCAACCCCGTCCCGGCGCGCGTCCTGCAGCACGCCCATCACGGCTTTAACGGCCGCGTCCCGGTCAACACCGACGTGCCGAACCTGCTCGGCATGATCCCCGGTCTGACCATGCTGGATCACCCGCTGCGCATCCCCGCCCATATGTGCTCGGCGATCGCGCCGAAGCCCGGCGAACTCGCCCGCGCCCACCGCGACACGCTCGACGCCATGCAGACAACCGGCGCCGACACGCTGGCCACCGTGTTCCACTCCTGCCATCGCGACGCCGTCACCCTCGAGCGCGCCGGTCCCATTCGCGTCGCCAACTGGATCCATCTGCTCGCCGACGCCATGGGCCTGCCCTACACCGACGAGTACAAGCTCTGGCGCAATGCAGAGGACCCGCGCGCCGCCATCGGCGCCGACCGTATCGACGCCGCCGGCGATGTCGCATTCCAGCAACTTGTCGAACCCGAACTGCGCCGGCCCCCGATAATCAGTAATGGAATACCGTGACTTCCGCTGCGTCATTCATCAAGCTGCGTGCCGCACACACGAGCCATTCGAACCAAAAGGGGGATACATGTTCCGGACATCTTTGCTGGCCACGGCCTTCGCGGTTGCCTGCCTGTCCGCCGCCTCGGCTGCGACCATCGACTACAAGGCCACCATGACTGCCCAGCAGGAGGTGCCGCCGACAACCTCCACCGGTAGCGGCGACGTGCTGGCCACCCTCGACACCAAGACCAAGCAGCTCAGCTACACGATGACCTACATGGGCCTGACCGGCCCCGCCACCGCCGCGCACTTCCATGGCCCGGCCGCTGCCGGCGCCAACGCAGGCGTGGCAGTCCCCATCGGCCAGCCGCCCTCCAACCCGGCGACCGGCACCGTCACGCTGACCGACGCCCAGATGAAAGACCTGGAAGACGGCAAGTGGTATGCAAATGTGCATACAGCGGCCAACAAGGGTGGCGAGATCCGCGGCCAGATGGTGCGGGCGAAGTAGCCCCGCGTCGCCCCGCCACCACGGGCGCCGTCGCATGATCCAGCGGCGGCGCCGAGCCGATATCGCCACTCGCGAGAGCTACGCGCGTCGCCCGACACGCCACAATGAGACGTGGTTCATGATCGGCCGCTCGAACGTCGCGCATGCAGCGACAAATTGCTTACCTGCATCCAGCATCGGTTGGAACGTATCGAGTTGCCTGGCGTGCTCCAGCGTGTCCCACACGCTGGTGTTCGTCAGTGACAGTGTTGCCTCGTCCGCACCGGCATAGAAGGCGAGCAGCCCTGGCATCGCCTCGATGCCGGGACGGAGAGTTGCCTCGGCGTCCAGCATCATCCGTCGCAAGACCGCAAACCTC
>DATJJM010000371.1:0-4929 GCA_035492535.1 Acetobacteraceae bacterium
TGCTGCGTGACCTTACCGGTCGCGTGGCGGTGACCTGCTTCGCCTCGAATGTGGCGCGACTGGAGTCCGTGGCACTGGCGGCGCACGACGCCGGCCGCAGCGTGGCCCTGGTGGGGCGATCGCTGCGCAACATCGATGCGGCGGCGCGCGAGTGCGGCTATTTGCGCGATCTGCCGCCGTTCCTGACTGAAGACGACGTGGACGATGTGCCGGACGACAACATCCTGATGCTGGTGACGGGCAGCCAGGGCGAGCCGCGCAGCGCGTTGGCGCGCATTGCGATGGATACGCATCCACGGGTGGCGCTGGGGCAGGGCGATACGGTGATCTTCTCGTCGCGGATGATTCCCGGCAATGAGCGAGCCATTGTCACGGTGCAGGACAATCTGGTCCGCCGCGGTGTCCGCCTGATGACCGATGAGGACCATATGGTCCACGTCTCCGGCCATCCGGCGCGCGACGAACTGCGCCGGCTGTATCGACTGGTGAAGCCACGTTTCGCTGTGCCCACGCACGGCGAATGGCGCCACCTGTCGGCGCACGCGGTGTTGGCACGTGAAGCCGGCGCGCAGCCAATCCTGCTGGAGGATGGCGACATTCTCAGCCTGTCGCCGGAGCGCGCCGAGGTGACCGACAGCGCGCCGGTGGACAAGCTGGTGCTGGACGGCAACCGGCTGACGCCACTGGGCGGCGGCGTCATGACGGCGCGGCGGCGCATGCTGTACAACGGCGTCGTCGTGGCGAGCCTGGCGGTGGATGCCAACGGACGACTGCGCGGCGCGCCGCGGATCAGTGCGCCCGGGCTGTTCGACAACGACGATGCCGAACTGGATCGCATCCACAGCGAATTTGCCGACGCGATCGATGACCTGCCGCAGTCGCTGCGACGGGACGACGATATGTTGAGCGACGCGGCACGTTCGGCGTTGCGGCGAGCACTGGGCCGCCGGCTGCAGAAGCGGCCATTGGTTGACGTCCATCTGCTGCGGATATGAACTGGTTTACCGGTGTCGTCCTGTACGTCCTGATCTGGTGGACGGCGCTGTTCGCTGTTCTGCCCATCGGCACGCGTCCGGTCGAGGAGGCTGACGAAGCCACGGGCTGGCGCGGCGCACCACAGAAGCCCCAGTTGTTGCGGAAAGTGGTCATCACCACGCTGGTCGCGGCCGTCGTGTGGTTCGGTGCGTGGCTGCTGATCACCAGCCCCTATGTCAGCTTTCGCCACGGCTGGTTCGCCGCTCCGCAGGACTGATCGCTGTCATCGGTGGAATGGGTTCCATCACCACGGTCAGGAGGAGGCGCCTATATGCCCTCCGACCTGCCGTGTGACGGCGTTTCCTCCCCAAACCTGGCCGGGCACAGACGGCGCCTCCAGCCGCCACGTTGCTAGCGCAGGATCGTTCAAGAGTCACGTTGTATTTCCGAATTGTGCCGTACTGCGATGCTTTGTTTCTTCTTCTCGTTGTGCGGTGCACAATAATGCGCACGCTTCCGGCCGGGGTGGCGGCGCACCGCGGCTGCCGCTAGGGTCGCCGGCCGCTCACCAGTTCGGATGTGATGCCCATGCGCCTGTCCCGCAGCTTCATTCCCACCATGAAGGAAACGCCAGCTGAGGCGCAGATTGCCTCGCACCGGCTGATGCTGCGTGCCGGTCTGGTGCGGCAGACCTCGGCCGGTATCTACGCCTGGCTGCCGCTTGGTTTTCGGGTGCTGAAGAACATCGAACGCATCGTGCGAGAGGAGCAGAACGCTGCCGGCGCGCAGGAAGTGCTGATGCCCACCATCCAGTCTGCCGAACTCTGGCGCGAGAGCGGGCGCTATGACGATTACGGCAAGGAGATGCTGCGCATCCGGGACAGGCACGAGCGCGACATGCTGTACGGCCCCACCAACGAGGAGGTGATCACCGATCTGTTCCGCCAGTCGGTGCACTCGTATCGCGAACTGCCGCAGATACTTTACCATATACAGTGGAAGTTCCGCGACGAGGTTCGGCCGCGGTTCGGGGTGATGCGCGGGCGCGAGTTCCTGATGAAGGATGCCTATTCCTTCGACATGGACTTTGCCGGGGCGGTGGTCAGCTATCGCACGATGATGCTGGCGTATATGCGCACGTTCCAGCGCATGGGGCTGAAGGCCATTCCGATGGCGGCGGAGAGCGGACCGATTGGTGGCGACCTCAGCCACGAGTTCATCATCCTGGCATCCACCGGCGAAAGTCAGGTGTATTACGACGCCGGCTTCGAGGACATCGATTGGGTCAACGCGAAGTTCGACTACAATGCGCCGGACCTGGAGGCGTTCTTCAAGCAGATGACGGCGCTATATGCGGCGACCGACGAGAAGCACGATACTGCGAAGTGGGACCAGGTGCCGGCCGCACGCAAGCGTGAAGGCCGCGGCATCGAGGTTGGCCATATTTTCCACTTCGGCACCAAATACACCAAACCCATGAACGCGACAGTCACTGCCGCCGATGGCTCGAAGGTGTTTCCCGAGATGGGCAGCTACGGTGTCGGTGTCTCGCGGCTTGTCGGTGCGGTGATAGAGGCGAGCCACGATGACGCCGGCATCATCTGGCCCGACAGCGTCGCGCCGTTCAAGGCGGCGATCCTGAACCTGCGCCGCGGGGATGCGGCGTGCGATGCGATGTGCGAGGCGCTGTACGCGAAGCTAGGTTCGATGGCGCTGTACGACGATCGGGAGGAGCGGGCAGGGGCCAAGTTCGCTGACGCCGATCTGATGGGACATCCCTGGCAGATCATCGTTGGTCCGCGCGGTGCTGCGGCCGGCAAGGTGGAGCTGAAGCGGCGCGCCACCGGTGAGCGCAGCGACGTGACGCCGGACGAAGCGCTGGCACGCATCGGCTAGGGGATGTTCGGTCCGTTCGAACGCGCTGTCGCCGGCCGCTACCTGCGCGCACGGAGGGGCGAGCGCTTCGTCTCGATCATCGCCATCTTCTCTTTGATCGGCATCGCCTTGGGCGTGGCGACGCTGATCGTGGTGACCAGCGTGATGAGCGGATTCCAGGCCGAGCTCGAAAGCCGCATCCTGGGGGTGAATGGGCACATCAACATCGAGGCTTTTGCCGGCAGCCAGATCGACAATTATCCGCCGCTGCTGACAGAGATCCGTGCCATTCCCGGCATTGTCTCCGCATTGCCGGTGCTTGATGGGCAGGCGCTGCTGACCACCGATCGGGGAGGTGCGAAAGGTGGGCTGGTGCGCGGCATGACGCTGGACGACCTGCGTTCGCTGCGTCCGGTGAGCGATCACATGGTGGCCGGAAGCCTTGCCGGCTTCACCGGCGACGACGCGATCATCGTTGGCGTTGGACTGGCACAATCCTATCAGTTGCGCCTGGGCGATTCCCTGACGGTGCTGTCGCCACAAGGGGCGGCGACACCGTTCGGCACGGTGCCTCGGATCAAGGCGTACAAGGTCGTTGGGATCTTCGATGCCGGCCTGTATGACTACAACAACAATGTCGTGTTCATGCCGCTGGCCGCGGCACAGGTGTTCTTCCAGAAGCCTGACGGCATCACCAACATCGAGATCCGCGTCGCCGATCCGGACCATGTCGATGCGCTGCTGCCGCCATTGCAGAAGGCGATCGGCGACCGGCATATATGGATGCGCGACTGGCGCCATGCCAACGACACCATCATCAGCGTGCTTCAGGTGCAGAAGGACACGATGTTCATCGTGCTCGGCATGATCGTGCTGGTGGCCGCGTTCAACGTGATCTCGTCACTGATCATGATGGTGAAGGACAAGACGCGCGACATCGCGGTGTTGCGCACGCTGGGGGCCGATGCGGGTTCGGTGCTGCGCATCTTCCTGATGTGCGGCGCGTTCGTTGGCGTGTCGGGCACGATCATCGGCACGATCATCGGCATCGTGTTCTGCCGTAACATCGTGGCGATCCAGCATTTCGTCGAGCAGGTCTCTGGCGGCCAGGTGTTCGACTCCTCGGTGTTCATGCTGACGGCGCTGCCGAGCGACATCGACTGGGGCGACGTGATCCGTGTCGTCGTGCTCGCCCTGGTGCTGTCGCTGCTGGCGACGCTGTATCCAAGCTGGAAGGCCGCGCGGACCGATCCAGTGGTAGCATTGCGGCATGAGTGATCCGCTGGTGCTGCGTGACGTCCGCCGGACCTATCGCAGTGAAGCCGGCGAACTGCCGGTGCTGCGCGGTGCCGATCTGGTGCTGCATGCGGGCGAGATTGTCGCGCTGGTGGCACCCTCGGGCGCTGGCAAGTCGACGCTGCTGCATCTGGCGGGGCTGCTGGAAAAGCCAGACGGTGGCTCGGTTTTCGTCGAAGGGCGTGATGCGGGTGCGCTGGGCGACGCCGAACGAACGGCGATCCGGCGCGACACCATCGGCTTTGTTTATCAGTTCCATCATCTGCTCGGCGAGTTCACCGCGCTGGAGAATGTGGTGCTGCCGCAGATGATTGCCGGTGTGTCACGCAAGGCGGCGTCGGAGCGCGCCATGGCGCTGCTGTCGTCGTTCGGTTTGCAGGCGCGCGCCGATCACCTGCCGGGCAAGCTCTCTGGCGGGGAGCAGCAACGGGTGGCGATCGCGCGTGCTCTGGCGAACCGGCCGCGCGTGCTGCTGGCGGACGAGCCGACCGGCAACCTGGATGTTGCGACCGCCGCGGTGGTGTTCGAGGAACTGCTGGCGATGGTCCGGCGCGAAGATCTCGCGGCACTGATCGCGACGCACAATCCGGAGCTGGCGGCGCGGATGGATCGCACCGTGACGCTGCGGGATGGCAAGGTCGAAGTGCATTCAGCCGCCGTGGCCTAGTTGAGCGGGACCGGGCCGGTATATCGAATGATATACAGGCCGCCCATCAGGCGATCATTGGCATAGATCAGTCCGTTCTCGTCGACATAGACATCGTTGATCTGGATCGTGTGGGT
>DATJJM010000372.1:0-3627 GCA_035492535.1 Acetobacteraceae bacterium
GCGCCGATCAACTGCCGCCCCGACTGGAAGCCACCCACGGGCGCCGGCGGCACCGATCTCGACCTGCTGCGCTCCCAGGCGCTCGGCGCATTCGGCACCCGTTACGCCATCTGCAACGTTCTGCACGGCGCACAGTCGGTCTTCAGCGAGGACCTCTCTGCGGCCATGTGCCGCGCGATCAACGACTGGCTCGCCAACGAGTGGCTGGCAAAGGACGATCGCCTCCGCGCCTCCATCGTCGTGCCGATGCACAGCCCCGAGCTCGCCGCCAAAGAGATCGAGCGCATGGCCCCCGACAGGCGCTTCGTCCAGGTGCTGCTGTGGGAGATGTCCGAACTGCCGCTCGGCCGGCGTATCCACTGGCCGATATACCGCGCCGCCGACAGCTTCGACCTGCCCATCGGCATCCATGCCGGCAGCTCCTATCGCCATCCGCCCACGAACCTCGGCTGGCCGTCCTACTACCTGGAGGACTACGTCTCGTGGTCCACCGGCTTCGCCGGCGTGCTGAACAGCCTGATCACCGAGGGCGTGTTCGTCGAATTCCCCCGCCTGAAGGTTGTGCTGATGGAGTCCGGCGTCACCTGGCTGCCCGGCTGGATGTGGCGCGCGGAAAAGACCTGGCGCGGCGTGCGCGCCGAAGTGCCGTGGCTGGAAAAATCCCCCATCGCCTATGCGCGCGAACATGTCCGCCTGACCATCCAGCCGTTCGATGCACCACCCAAGGCCGAACAGTTGCTGCGCATCATCGACGAGATCGGCTCGGACGAGATGCTGCTGTTCTCGACCGACTACCCCCACTGGCATTTCGACGACAAGGACGCGCTGCCCGATGGCCTGCCCGACCATCTGCTGCGCAAGATCCTCGTCGACAACCCACTGAAGACCTACACCAGATTGTCCCCGTGAAGCTGGAGTGCACCCGATGAACGTCACGGTCGTGGATCGTAAGCCTGATACGTCGTCGCAGACCAAGCTCGGTATCGTCGATTGCGACGTGCATCCCTACACGAAGTCCGCTGCCGACTTGGACCCGTTCCTGCCGGAGCGGTGGCGCAAGCATCGTCAGTCGATCGGCGGGCGGTCGCGTTCGCCGTTCTCCAACGCACCGAACTATCCACGGATGTCGCCGTTCACCGGCATGCGCATGGATTCCTATCCGAAAGATGGCACTCATCCGGGCTCCGACCTCGCGATGATGCAGGAACAGTTGCTGGACCTGTTCAACGTCCAGTATGGCCTGATGATGCCGCTGCTCGGCCGCGGTTCCGATGAGCGCAACGTCGAGTTTGGTGCCGCGATGGCCACCGCGGCGAACGAATGGGAAGCGCAGGTCTGGTGCGATCAGGAGCCGCGCCTGAAGGCCGGCATCCAGATTCCGCTGGAATACACCGAAGCCGCGATCAAGGAGATCGAGTCCCGCGCCGGCGATCGCCGCTTCACCCATGTGATGATCCCACCGCGTGGCCTGGAGCCGCTGGGCCGCCGCCGCTACTGGCCCATCCTGGAAGCCTGTGCCGCCAACGGCTTCTCCATCGCGCTGCATCTGGGCGGCACGTCCGGCCATCCCTCCACCGGTGGCGGCTGGCCTTCGTTCTATCACGAAGAGCATCCGTCCTATCCGCAGAGCAAGGAAGCGCTGGTCACCTCGCTGGTGATCGAAGGCGTCTTCGAGCACATCCCCAACCTGCGCGTCGCCCTGGTGGAAGGCGGCTTCGCCTGGCTGCCGTCGCTGAGCTGGCGCCTCGACAAGCACTACAAGCGCCTGCATGAGGAAGTGCCGCACCTGAAGCGCCTCCCCTCCGAGTATATACGCTCGAATATCTGGGTGACGACACAGCCGATCGAGGAGCCGGAGCGCCCCGAAGACCTGCTCGCCACCTGCGAATGGATCGGCTGGGATCGTATCATGTTCTCCACCGACTATCCGCACTGGGACCAGGACGATCCGCGCTATGCCTTCAAGGCGCCGCTGACCGAGCAGCAGAAGCGGATGGTGTTCCGCGAGAACGCGCTGTCGTTCTACGGCCTGGAGTAAGCCTGTGGCCCGGCACGTTGTCGCACCCGTCAGCGAGATCGCGCCGGGCAAGAGCAGGATCGTCGATGTGGCCGGCCGCTCCATCGGCGTGTTCAACGTCGGTGGCGAATTCTACGCGCTGATCAACCGCTGCCCGCACGAGGGCGCCCCACTCTGCATCGGCTTCGTGCTCGGCAGGTTCACCTCTGATCGGCCCGGCGAATACCGGCTGGAGCGCCATGGCGAGATGCTGCGCTGCCCCTGGCACGGCTGGGAATTCGACATCAAGACCGGCCAGTCCTGGTGCCATCCGGAAAGCGTGAAGGCGCGCACTTACAACGTAGAGGTCGTGCCTGGCGAGACGCTGGCCAAAGGCCCGTTCGTGGCAGAGACGGTGCCGGTGTCGGTGGAACAGAACTACGTGGTAGTCGAACTATAAGGGGACGACATGGCCGAAAGTGAACTGCGTACCAAGGGCCGCGCGATGCGGCGCCGCCTGCTGGGCGATGCGGCAGTCGAGCGTATCGACAAAGCCGTCTACACCGACCCGATCATGGCAAAGTTCGCCGAACTGACCCAGGAGTGCATCTTCGGTGCGCTGTGGACCCGTCCCGGCCTTGATCCAAAGATCCGCGCCTTGATCTGCGTCATCTCCGACACCGCCACCGGCCGCGAGCCGGAACTGAAGCTGCACCTGCGCATGGCCCGCAACGAAGGCTGGACCGAGGACGAACTGGTCGAGTCCATCCTCCACCTGCTTGGCTACGTCGGCGCCCCGCTGGTGCGTGAAGCGCTGCTGGTCGCCAAGGAAGTCTTCGCGGAGATGCGCGCGGAATCCAAGTGAGCTCCGAAACCTGGCGCCAGACCATCGCCAAAGCCGAGTTGCTGCTGTCGGAAGGCGAGGCTGCGGAAGACATCCCCGGCATCGCCGACTCCGTCTCGACCTTCAACGCCGCGCTGAAGCTGGTGCCGCGCGCCGAGGCCCCGCTCGACTGGGCCAGGACGCAAAGCCGCCTGTCCGCCGCCCTGCGGGCACTGGGTGCACGCATCGACGATCCGGTGATGCTGCAATCGGCGATGATGGCCTGCGACCACGCGCTGGAAGTGTATCGCCCTGACTCCACTCCGGAAGACTGGGCCCGCACCGTGGCACTGCTTGGCGCGGCCCAGGTCGTGCTGGGCGAACGCGACAGTGACCCCGCCTGGCTGAATGCCGCGCTGAACAGCTACCGCCTCGCCACCGCCGTCTATACGCGTGAGGATGCGCCCAGCGACTGGGCCCGCATGCAGCGCAACTGCGGCGCCGTGCTGTCGCTGCAAGGCGAGCGCACCGGCGACACCACCTCGCTCCGCGACGCCGTGGACCACTATCGTGCGGCGCTCGACGAATACGCAAGCCAGGAATCGCCGATCGACGTGGCGATCACCCAAAGCAATCTTGGTCAGGCACTGCGCGTCCTGGGCGAACGCGACAAGGACCACGACCTCCTGGCCGAAGCCGCCGCCGCCTGCCGTGCCGCGCTGTCCGTCTATACACGTGAAGCCACGCCACTCGAGTGGGCGATGGCCAGCACCAATCTGGCCAATGCGCTCACCGCGCTCGATGATGC